>NZ_CP183878.1:2708410-3016821 GCF_048572895.1 Psychrobacillus sp. BM2 | reverse complement strand
AAGTAGGGACTGTTATTTTGGTGAGATCAGCATCAAGCTTTTCAGTCCTCAAGATATTGATGATTGCTGCGGTAGACCAACCAGCTGCCTGTAGACCTAACCCATTAAACCAATTAGAAAATGGAATTGAAATATATTGAAAGAAAAATGTATCTGTTACACCTTGCATCATTTTGGGGCGGTCATTTAATGTAGCTGTTAGTAGTTCGTTCGCATTCCCCTGTGTAAATCCAGTGGGAGCGGCGGCATCTATTAGGATTAGTTTAGATACTCCAAAAGCATTATGACGAGCAGTATAGCGTATTGCGATTGCTCCTCCAGTAGAATGCCCGATTAATGTGAAGTTGTTTAGTTGAAGAGCTTTAACTACTGCTAGGATATCATCTGCTAATCTGTCGTAATTATAGCCATTCATAGGTCTATCTGACTTTCCAAATCCTCTCCAGTCAATTCCGATACAACGGTATCCCCTTGATGGTAGAACATCATACTGATATTCAAATTGTTCGTGACTTAATGGCCAACCATGTAAAAAAACGAGTGTCTTGCTTGAATTTGGATTAATATCTTCCACATATAAATTTACACCTTGCTCTACGTTTACGAAGTATCCCACACTGACTCCTCCATACCGAAAATAACATTTTAAGTATAAGATACTCAAAAGTAATCATATGGGTGAATCCCAATTGCAAATACTAGTTCGAAATAATAAATGGCAAGATGTGGTCCACAAATCGCAAGTTTCGAATAGCAAATCGCAAATTCGAATGCCGTATCCCTCCTTATACAATAGAAAAACTAAAGACATTACTTAATCCACATTGTATTAAAGTAGGTTATTTGGTATATTATTAGTAATACAATCTGCGAAGTGACCAAGTAGATGAGAATTGTGAAACAGAAAGTATAGCAGATGCTGAGAGCTATACCACCGCTTCTTGTTGAAACCTATCACGGAGATGTTATGCAAACATAACCGATTCGTTTTCGTTACCAAACGTTTAGAGGGCTTAAAAAAATTTTTGAGCTAAACTAAGGTGGTACCACGTCTATTCAGCATAGAGACGTCCTTTTACGAGGATGGCTTTGTGCTTTTTTTTATTCATGCAGCAGGTTTAAATAGGAGGAACTTAGATGACAAATCAACAGCAAAATGACTTTACTAAATGGTATATCGAGACAATTCAGAAGGCAGATTTAATGGATTATACGCCAGTTCGTGGGTGTATTGCTTTTAAACCAGATGGCTATGAAATTTGGGAGCATATTCAAGATGAAATGAACAGACGTTTTAAAGAAACAGGTCATCGTAATGCTTATTTCCCAATGCTAATTCCTGAATCCTTCTTCCAAAAAGAGAAGGATCATATTGAAGGGTTCGCTCCAGAGCTTCCATGGGTAACGGAAGCTGCTGGTGAAAAATTGGAAGAACGTTTAGCTTTACGTCCAACATCAGAAACAATGATTGGTCATTTGTATTCGGATTGGATTAAGAGCTATCGTGATCTGCCAGTTCTTATTAACCAATGGGCAAATGTGTTCCGTTGGGAAAAGAAAACTCTTCCATTTATCCGTACTTCAGAATTTTTATGGCAAGAAGGGCATACAGCTCATGTAGATGAAGAAGAAGCACGTCACGAAACAATGCAGATGCTTAACATCTATAAAGAAGTTGTAGAGGAGCTTTTAGCTATCCCTGTATACGATGGCCAGAAAACACCTTCAGAACGTTTTGCAGGGGCTGTTGACACATATTCAATCGAAGCTATGATGAAAGATGGGAAAGCTGTTCAAGCTGGAACATCTCATTACCTCGGAACAAAGTTTGCGGAAGCATTTGATATTAAGTATTTAAATAAAGAAAACAAGCATCAGCATGTGCATACAACATCTTGGGGAACATCTACTCGATTAATCGGTTCGGTTATTATGGTACATGGTGACGAGCAAGGGCTTGTATTACCACCACGTATTGCCCCAACTCAGGTAGTACTAATTCCTGTGGGACCTTGGAAGAAGAACCCAGCAATTATGGAGAAACTAGACGAGCTTTATGCAGCATTAAAAGCAAAAGGTATTCGTGTGCGTCTGGATGATTCTGATCAATCTCCAGGTTATAAATTTAACGAGTGGGAGCTTAAAGGTGTTCCAGTTCGTGTAGAATTAGGACCTCGTGATTTAGAAAACAACCAAGCGCTGATAAAAGCACGTGACTTGTCTGAAAAAGAATCAGTAGACATCGCCGCTCTAGTAGAGCGTATTGAAGAGGAACTAACTACAATGCAAACCCGCTTACTTGAAAAAGCTCGTGCATTCCGTGATGAAAACTCACATACAAATGTGGATTCTTTAGAGCAGTTAAAGCAACATCTTACTGATTCAACTGAAAAAGGAGAAATTCCAGGATGGATTCTTGCAGGATGGTGTGGAGATGACGCTTGTGAAGAGAATGTGAAGAATGAAACTAAATTTACGACACGTAATATTCCATTCAACCCACCAGCTGAAAAAACAACTTGTATCAACTGTGGTAAGGATTCGAAACATACTGTCTGGTTCGGTCGTGCGTACTAACAAGATAATAGAAATAAATAAAAAATCAACCATTGCTTGTTAAATGGTTGATTTTTTTATTTTGAATCTAAGCTAAAACTACAGGCTCTTCCAAAGATGATAATATTACTGGTTGTTCAATATGGGTTGCTTTGACACCAAACTTAGGATGAAGAGTTTCTATTTGGTCACCTAGTAGTAACTTTATAGCATAATAGGGAATATTAATATCTGTAAGACAGCTAATATGCATTCCTCCACTCATTCGAGGGTTAATCTCTAACAGTTTAGGTATATCATCTTTGTATTTTACTTGAATGTTATACACATAAGGAATTTTATATTGTGCAGCCATTTTCTCAGCAATTTCGATTAATTCTTTATTGTATTCAATCTCACGAATTCGTCCATTTCCTTTTTTCCTTGGTATAGCAGTAAGTAAATTTCCATCTTTATCGGCTAAGCAATCGATGCTATACTCATACCCATCTAGATATTCCAAAACCATTAGATCAGGAAAACGCTCTTGTGTTTGTAAAATCTTATAAGCTGTTTCATAGGAAATTTTTTGGGATGAAGCGGTATTGAATATAAAAGGAATAGTATCGGCACTATCATCTATAATACGGAATCCACTTGCTCCTTCTCCTACGACTGGTTTAATACATAATTTCATATTATCGTTACTTAGTTCGGCATACGCCTTTTTGAAGCTCTCAGCATTGTCGACAATTCGGTAGGAAGGGATAGGTACGATATAGTTTCCTTCGTTTTCTTGGCTTTCCAAAGCACGATACGTCGCTGCTTTATCGTCCATCATGGCCATTAAATCCCCATCAGGGCAAACTAGCACCTTCACGCCAATTTCATCAAACTTATCTAGGTGCTGGGAAATGAGTACATTCTCTTTTCTCGGTACAAAAATATGTATGTCATTTTGTATACAATAGTCTATACAAAACTGAAGATATTCTTCACCAGCAATATCTGGTTCAGTACCAAAAACATCACAGTAATTAAAATACACTGTGTCTGGATTGGGATGCGTTCCGTGAATGATAAATTCCTGCTGATCCGGATTATGGCGAATCAATTCCATGTAGTGTGAAACAGTCGAAAACCATCTATTGAACCAAATATTGAGTACCATTATATATCTCCTTTATCCAGTTGTATGTCTGAATCTATTAAGTTTATTTCAAAATCTCCACCATGTATTTGGGTGAACATTGTTCCTATAGAAGTAATCAATTTAAGAGCATCTTCCTTACTTATCGAAGGTCGTAGAAATACTACTTGTAGAGCAGCAGTTGTATTCTCAGTCACAGCAGTGCGAACAGAATCTACAAATGGACTGCCAAAAGGTCCTAAATCATCCTGAAGAGTAAGTATATTGCGTAATTTATTTTCTCTTCCGTTTAAGCCGTAATATGTTGTTTCTTCATTGCCAATTGTTAGCGTTATATTACCATGAATCTTTGCTAAATCATAGATTCCCATTGGAATTTCATATTGCAAAGAGAAGAAGTTGTTTAAATCTACAGCGGAATGCATCGGTGTGATATAATTTTGTTTTGTAATCCTTCTGTACATAGCTTCCATTGACGGGCGGTAACGATTTGGATCCGCTCCAAACTTTTTCCAAAGAGCTCTCCATTCTTTTATCCCATCGAAATCAGTTACGCTTTTGTCATCCATTTCAAAGAAAAGTTGTTCTTGAAATAATTGAAGACGTCCTTTAAGCATTTGAGGCGAAGAAGTAACAATAATTTTGGTATAATTAATAATGCCTATTTTAAAAGTAGGCTCTATTTTAGTAATCGAATCATCTAATTTTACTACCATATCAACCATCCTTACACTTATTTTCTTTAGTGTAGCATAAGAAAGGAGAACATTTGTGAATATCATTCAGTTTCAACAAAACCTCATAGATTACGCTGCATCCATTGGAATTGATAAGATTGGATTTACTTCTGTTTCTCCATTTCATGAATTAAAAAATAGATTAATCAGGCAGCAAGAGTTGGGGTATGCTTCCGGATTCGAAGAACCTGATATTGAGAAAAGAGTACATCCTGAAACTCTGCTAGAAGAAGCTAGCAGTATTATATCTATCGCAATTGCGTACCCTTCAAAAATGAAGGATGCTCCCCAAAGTATGAAAGGCGCAAGGCGAGGAATCTTTGCACGTGCATCATGGGGCATAGATTATCATACCGTCTTACGAGAAAAGTTAGCGCTTCTAGAATTATATATTTTAACGCATATACCAGATGCTAAACTTCGTTCTATGGTAGATACGGGGGAACTTTCCGACCGTGCTGTAGCGGAACGGGCAGGTATAGGATGGAGTGCTAAAAACTGCTCTATTATTACCCCAGAGTTTGGGTCCTATGTCTATCTTGGAGAAATGATTACGTCAATTCCTTTTGCTCCAAGTGAGCAGATGGAAGACCAATGTGGTGAGTGTCGACTATGCTTAGATGTTTGTCCGACAGGGGCATTGATAGAGGGCGGTCAACTAAATGCACAGCGCTGTATTGCTTTTATTACGCAAACAAAAACTATGGTCCCAGACGAGTTTCGAGCGAAAATAGGCAACCGAATTTATGGCTGTGACACATGCCAAACAGTTTGTCCAAAAAATAAAGGAAAAGCTAATTTACACAATGAAGCGTTTAAGCCAGATCCCGAGTTAGTGAAACCCTTGCTCCTTCCTTTACTTAAACTGACGAATCGTACGTTCAAAGAAACATATGGTCATATGTCCGGTGCTTGGAGAGGGAAGAATCCAATCCAGCGAAATGCTATAATTGCATTAGCTCATTTTAAAGAGCAGGCAGCTGTTCCTGCATTAATAGATTTAATGCAGAATGATGCAAGAACAGTAATCCGGGGTACTGCAGCATGGGCTATAGGTAAGATAAATACAGAAGAAGGCTTATTTGCGCTTAAGGAAGCCGAACAAAATGAGCAAGTAGATGAGGTCTTAATTGAGATTCGAAAAGGACTAGAGTACTATATAATAGAGAACTAGGAAGTGGAATAATTGAGTATTAATGTTGTTTTATATCAACCAGAAATACCTGCTAATACAGGGAATATAGCTAGAACATGTGCGGGAACAGGAGTTAAATTACATTTAATCCGACCTTTAGGTTTCTCGACAGATGACAAAATGTTAAAAAGAGCAGGATTAGATTATTGGGAGCATGTTGATATTACCTATTATGATGGGCTAGATGAGTTTTTTGCAGCACATCCAGAAGGAGAATATTATTTAATCACGAAGTTTGGTGCGAAGCCACATACTACGTTTGATTTTAGTGAGACGCAAAAAGATCATTTCTTTATTTTTGGACGTGAAACAAAAGGGTTACCACGTGAATTTATCGACGCTCATCCAGACCGTGCATTACGAATCCCTATGAATGATAATATTCGTTCGCTAAATTTATCCAACACAGCAGCAATACTAGTATATGAAGCATTACGTCAGCAGAACTATCCAAATTTACACTAGAAAAGTCCAAGTGCTTATGTTTTGGAAGTCAGTCTAAGATCGCGACATCGTGTAGCGACGACTGACTGACCCACATCCTGTGGGCCTCCGACATTCTGAAACGACTCAGGCGGGCGAGGTGCTGCAGCTAGGCAGATAAAAAAACGGACGATGTCTTAAAAGACTCGTCCGTTTTAAAATAGATTATTTTTCAGATGCACCTGGTTTGTCGTCGTATCCTGCTTTGAAAATTGCAGCAAGGAAAGAAATACAAACACCAAGAATAAGGATTAGTTTCATATGGAGTGCCTCCTCTATAGTATTCTGCACCTAGTATACCCTAAATTGTTTGAAAAAGAAATAATGCAAGAAAATGAAATTTGACGAAAATCGTTCGTTTTAATGTTGCAACCTTGTGAATATTCTACTAACATTAAGAAAAGGAGTGATTTTTGGAATGAATGAATTCAAAAATGGTCCAGAGAACGGCTCGATGGCAACGAATATGGAAGAAGTAAAGCAACTAGGAAAACAGATGGATAGAATGAGGGACAATAAAGAGCTAGAAGAGGATAATCGCGTATCCGATCCAGCTCAATCTGAAGATACTTCTTCTATGAAGAAAAGAAAAAACGACTGATATATCCCGCATTAACGGGCAGTAAATCTCCCACATCAAGGCTAGGCCAAAGCCAAAGCATAAGTGGGAGATAACTGCTCGTAAACGCCCGAATGGTTCGGGCCAACAGGATGTTGGTCACTCAGGCATTGCCGCAGGACGCGGCGTTCTTGCCCGAGTTCCTTTTTCAATCAGTGGGGATGAAGAAAACCCCACTGATTGAAGTTTCACTTTTTATCAGTCGTCTTCCTCATAAGAAAGGATGAGAAAAATGAATATACATTCAACGAAACAATTAGAAAATGGGGTAGAGATGCCAAGACTTGGATTAGGCGTTTATAAAATGACAGAACCCGATATTGCTATTCAAGCAATTACAACAGCACTGGATTATGGCTATCGCCATATTGATACGGCAAGTTTGTATGCCAACGAAAAAGAGGTAGGAGAGGCTGTACGAGCATCAAATATTCCACGCAAAGACATCTTTATTACAACAAAGGTATGGAATACAGATCAGGGCTATGATCAAACACTGAGAGCATTCGAAAAATCTTTGGAATTATTAGGAATGGATTATGTAGATTTATATTTAACCCATTGGCCAATTAAAGAAACCTTTGTGGATACATATCGCGCGATAGAACGACTATATGATGAAAAGCTAATACGTGCTACTGGAGTAGCAAATCATCATCAACATCATTTGGAAGCAATAGCTGCAAAAGCGAATGTTAAACCGATGGTCAACCAAATTGAATGTCATCCACGACTGACGCAGTTTGATCTACGTGAATATTGTGCAGAGCAAGGAATCGCAATAACTTCGTGGTCCCCACTTGCAAGAGGTCATATACTAGAAGAGCCAACACTTCAGCGTATAAGTGGAAAATATGGCAAATCAACTGCTCAAACAATTATTAGATGGCATTTGCAACATGATTTAATCGTTATTCCTAAATCGGTAAATCCATCTAGAATTGCAGAGAATATGGATGTATATGATTTCGAGCTATCATTTGAGGATATGAAAAATATTGATGCACTTAACTTAAATGAACGTACTGGAAAAGATCCAGACAACTTTAGTTTTTAATAAATAAATCTTAAACAAACACGATAGTATTTCTTCTCTCACCAAGAAGGGTAGCTATCGTGTTTTTATATAAATTGGAAATATTACTCAAAAATGAAACCTATTACATATTTTAGCGTATTAGTAGTATAGATTAATACATATTAGATGGGGTCATTTAAATGAGTATATTTTTTGAAAAAACAGACAAGAAAAAAAGTAGTACACCATTCATAATACTAAAGCTGTTATTGCTAGGCTTGATGATTGCAATGCTAGTAATGGCCATTTTAAACGGTATCGATATTTTCTATGTGAAGTTAGTGTTCGTGTTTGTAGCAATTAATTCATTTGTAGAAGGAATAGAAAGTTATCTTCAAAAGGAAAGTAAGAAGATTATAGGGAGAGAAATAGGATTAGGGGTTTTGTATATTCTATTTGCTATTATTCTTAAGTGACTAAACGATAAGGGGCAACATAAATGGGAAATTTAATGGGAACTGGAAATTGGGCAGGAATAATCTCCACGGTATTAATAATACTATGCTTTTACTTTACACTTACTTTTTTCCAATACTTAAAACAAGGTGATGATCGATTAACTAGACAATCTAAATTCGGAGCAGTAATTTGCCTTGCAGCAAGTTTGCTAATACCTACATTGTACAATCTTTATTTTTTTAATGCGATGATGCAATAGAGAAATAGGGTGATAAGTATGGAACAGTGGAAAATGTTAAAATCAGAATATATTCATAAAAGTCCTTACGGAAATATTAGAAAAGATAGATGTGAGCTCCCTAATGGATTTGTTATCGATGACTATTATGTAAATGAATATTCTAATTGGGTGAATGCAGTTGTTCTTACAAAGGAAAAACAACTAGTGCTTGTTGAACAATATCGTCATGCTGGAAATGATATTTACTTAGAAATTCCTGCAGGGAAAAAAGAAGGTAATGAGACAGACGAAGAAGGTATTATAAGAGAAATAAAAGAAGAAACTGGCTTTGTTTCACATAAGAAGCCTATTTTGCTAGGTGAATTCATGGTAAATCCTGCAACACAAAATAACAAAATTAAAACCTATCTTCTTATTGATGCTTTTAAAGAATATGAACAAGATTTAGATGAAACCGAAGAGATAAATGTGAAGTTGATCGATTTTGAGTCATTTGGTTCTTTATTAAAAACGAATGAGATAAAAACACAGCTTTTTACAGCTAATGCATACTTTATGGCAAAAGTCTTTCAATCTGAAAACTGAAAAGGGTTTTAGTTTCCATGTGAAATAACTTAGAGGAGTGATCATTATTTCTAGTTCATCGCTATTGATTTTTTGTGTAATTGGTGGTGTGAGTATCGTTATTAATTTTGTTCTTTGGATACTTTATAAGAATGAACCTAAGACTGACAAAGGATTTGCATTTCCCTACATTAAGTTGAGCTATAGAAGAAGAATGCTTCGAACACTATGGTCACTTCCAATTTATATCATATGTTTCTTTTTTATACACCAATACTCATTATGGTCCAATGATGTAATCATTATAATCATCAGTACCTGCATTATTGGAGAAACTATCCAATTTTTCTATAACTTTAATAAATGGAATAAATATGAGAGACATGCCTCAAGGGAGGAATTATGATGGTTGACCATGATCGTTTTGAAGTCAGTTTTCGCAATCCGATTGTTCGTATGTGGTTTTATGTGATGTTGCCGACTATAATTGCTTCTATTATTTTGTTTATTATTCTACCCTTTGAATATCATCAAGTTGTACAAATGGTAGGTACTCTTATATTGGCAATCTTTACAATTTGGGCTTTTATTTATAAAAGATTGAGTAAAGATAATAAGGGGGGGAAGTAGAATGATTATGCCTACGCATATTGTTGCTGTTGGAGGAATTGTTGAAAATGAGCAAGGGGAAATTCTATTAGTAAGAACGCAGCATGGAGGATGGGTCTATCCTGGTGGACAAGTTGAGGTAGGAGAAAACCTAATAGATGCGTTAGTTCGTGAAGTTAAGGAAGAAAGTGGAATTGATATTGAGGTAGGTCATTTAATAGGAACTTATTCAAATACAGGGATTTATAAATGGTATGACGAAGTTACGGATGTACCTACAAAAGTAATGTTCGATTTTGTATGTAAACCTATAGGTGGAGTTTTAAGTACATCCGAGGAAACTTCTGAAAGTTGCTGGGTTCAGAAGGAAAGAGTATTAGAATTCATCACTGCTGCTGCAATTAGAGCACGATATGAGGCTTATGAAAGCTTTAATGGTACGATAAAATATATGGAATATGTGACGAACCCTCAGTTTGAAGTGAAATTGAATAAGGATATGTAATATTCAAAAAGCAGATGAGAAATGTAAAACTTCTCATCTGCTTTTTCGTTTACGCAACATTGAAGAGTATACTCGCAACGTTAAGAAGCATTTGCGCAACATTCCACTGATTATACGCAACATTGAAATGTTTTTGCGCAACTTTCGCTAGCCTTCTGACCTATGATCTCTTATCTTCTACAACAAGTACTTCACCTGTTATTGGGTGATTAAATTGAACTTTAAAAGCATGTAGCTCATAAATTTTTGTAGTTGTTTTTTTAGCACCGTATAGTTCGTCTCCTACAATTGGATGGCCAAGGTGAGCTAAATGAACACGAATTTGATGGGTACGCCCAGTTTCTAAAATCGCATGTATTTTAGTGAACTGTTCATGTTTTCCGGCAACTTCATAATGAGTAATCGCGTTTTGACCGGATGGTGAAACTCTTTTTCTAGTGGGGTGATGTCGGTCATTTCCAATAGCAGCTCGAATGGTGCCGTGCTGATTTTTTACTTGTCCTTCTACAATTGCCTCGTAGGTACGGACGATTGTTTTATTTTCCAACATACGGTCAAGCATACCTTTGACAAGTGGATTTTTTGCAATGACGATTAAACCTTTCGTGCCTTCATCGATGCGATGTACATGTTCACCGTAATGATGACCTTTACCTTGTAAATAATTTGTTACAGTGTTCATAAAGGTATGATTTTGACCATCTTCATTGGGATGCGTCGAGACACCACGTGGCTTCGAAGCGATCAGTAAATACTCATCCTCATAGGCCACATACAGAGGGATTTGATCGGAAAGTAGATAGTTAGAGGATTCTCCTTCCCATTTAATGACAAGTACATCCCCCTTTTTGTTAGGGAGCTTCCATTGTAGAAGTTCTCCGCTCGTATTGCTAACCGCTTTTTGCATGCGTAGCTCATGTATTAACTTTTTGCCTAGCTTCCATTTTTCTTGAAAAAGTTTATCGATAGTTAAACCATCTTCTTGTACGGTATACGTTAATGTATGAATCATTTATTTTCCTACTCCTTTAAAAAAAGGGCCTGTCTACTCGACATGACCCTTTTGTTTATTTTAGAACAACCTCATCAAAGAATCCTTGAATCTGATCATTAGAAATAGCGCCTTCAACTCTTACAACTTCTTTGCCATCTTCAAAGTAGATCATTGTTGGTGTTGCTTGGATAAGATAGTCATCCCAGCCTTGTTCATACTCGAGTACATTATATTTGACAATTTCAATGTCATTTTCTTTAGCAAGTGGAGATAAACGAGGTGTCATGTCTTGACAATGTACACATTCTGGGCTGAAGAAATAAGCTGTAACAGGTTCTCCAGTAGCAATCTTTTTTTCCAAATCTTCTGGTAAAATAATGTTCTGATAGTTTGGGTCATCAATTAGATCGATAGTAGATTGTCTTAAATTTTTGGTATCGTATGGATTATCAGCTAATGCGTCTTTGTTTTTCTGAGTGTTTAACACAAAGATTAGTACAAAGACTGCAATGATAATACCACCAAATACGAGTAGTTTCTTCAAGTTATTTTTCCTCCTTGATATCTCTCCATACTATAACACTTGTAATTCCGATTAAAATAAATGCAATAAGAGCTAAAAATGGGATTGTGATAAATCCTGCATAATTAATATATTCTCCTGTACAAGCAACTCTTCCGCAAGCCGGTGCCGATTCTTGCATAAAAGTCAGCTTTTGAATGCTATAATGATAGGCAGAAATACATCCACCAATCACAGAGAATACAAGTGAGGTTACTGCGATTTTCGGATTTTTTTGAACGTATGCAATTCCCAATATTAGTACAAGTGGATACATAAGTATACGTTGGTACCAACAAAGATCACAGGGTTCGTATCCTCTTATCTCTGAAAAATAGAGGGAACCTAACGTTGCAGTTAAAGCAACGGTCCACATAAATAATAGTAGATTTTCTATTTTTTTTGTCATAGGAACTCCTTTAAATTACTTTGAACTCAAATTAAAGTATAATGCTTCTTTAATTACATGTAAAATATTTTATCCCGCATTAACGGACAGTATGTCTCCCACTTTAAGACTTGACCTAAGTAAAAAAACGTAAGCGGGAAATCGACTGTCCGAAACGCCCGACGTAAAACCTAGACGAAAAGCGCCATGTCTTGTGGCTTCATCTAGGTGACTTGCATTTCCTGCGAGCCTCCGGGCCAACAGGATGCTGGTCACTCAGGCTTTGCCGCACGACGCGGCGTTAGTTGCCTGAGTTCTATTTTCAATCAGCGAGGGATAAAAACCCCGCTAATTGAGTGTTCACTTTATCTAAAGAGAAAAGAGATATATAATGAAAGTTACTTACTAAAAGAGGAGTTGAGAAAATGACTGAAGAGTTTGATTTATCTCCATTTGAACAAAGTATGATTATAAGACAAATGTCTTTTTCTGATATAGAGCCAATTTTAGAAATTCAGCGCTTATGTTTTCCGGGGATGGACCCATGGAAAGTAGCTCATTTACGCAGCCATTTAACTATTTTCCCAGAAGGCCAGCTAGTTGCTGAGTTGGATGGAAAAGTAATTGGTTCCTGTTCAAGTCTTATTATCAATTTTGATGAGTATGATGACCGCCATTCTTGGTCGGATGTGACGGATGAAGGATATATCACTAACCATAATCCAGATGGATATAATTTGTACGGTATTGAGGTTATGGTGCATCCTGAATTTAGAAGAATGAAGGTTGGACAACGTTTATATGAAGGAAGAAAAGATATAGCAAGACAATTCAATTTAAAATCAATTATTATTGGAGGTCGTATTCCAAACTATCATAAATTTACAGACGAAATGTCTCCACGGGAATACGTGACGTCAGTTTCTCGCCATAAAATATATGATCCAGTTTTAACATTCCAATTAATGAATGGCTTTACATTAATGCGTATTAATCCTAACTATCTACCGGATGATAAAGCATCTGCGAAATATGCCACATTGATGGAGTGGAATAATATTGATTATATCCCACTATCTAAACGTCATTTCAAAACGAGCTATCCTGTAAGAATATGTGCAGTGCAATATATGATGCGTAAAATTAATTCTTTTGAAGAGTTTGCTAACCAATGTGAGTATTTTGTTGATGTAGCTTCCGATGCGCAATCTGATTTTGTAGTGTTTCCGGAAATATTTACAACACAGCTAATGTCATTCTTGAATGAACCATCCCCAAGCCAAGCGGTCCGTAAATTGACGGAGTATACTCCACAATATATGGAGTTATTTGCAGATTTATCGATCCGTTATAATATTAATATCATTGCTGGCTCTCACTTTGTAGAAGAAGAAAATGAGGAAATATATAATATCGCTTATTTATTCCACCGAGATGGTGCAATTGATAAACAATATAAAATCCATATTACACCGAATGAACGTAAGTGGTGGGGGATTAGTGCGGGAGACTCCGTTCAAGTTTTTGATACAGATTGCGGTAAAATTGCGATTCAAATTTGCTATGATATTGAGTTTCCAGAGCTTGCCCGTATTGCAACAGATATGGGTGCTAATATTATTTTCTCTCCATTTTGTACCGAGGATCGTCAAGGCTACTTACGAGTTCGTTATTGTGCACAAGCACGTGCAATTGAAAACCAAATCTATACAGTTATTTCAGGGACAGTTGGAAACTTACCGCAAACAGAGAATATGGATATTCAATATGCTCAGTCCGCAATTTTCGCTCCTTCTGACTTTGAGTTTGCGCGTGATGGAATTGTAGGGGAAACAGAGCCGAATGTAGAAATGGTATTAATAGGGGATGTAGATTTAGAAATCCTACGCCGCCAGCGTCAAGATGGGACGGTTAAACAATTAAAAGATAGACGTCATGATATATACAGTGTTGATTATAAAAAATGATGGAGAGGGGTTAACAAGCCTATGCGATATAGACAACTTTTTGACCAATGGAATAACTTCTCAGAGCTTGAGTCCAATTGGAAAGAGGATCTTCAACTTCTAGCAAAGGATGAAAAAAAAATAGAAGATGCTTTTTACCGTGATTTAGAATTTGGAACTGGTGGGATGCGAGGAGAGATCGGTGCTGGCACGAATCGTATAAATACGTATACGGTTCGTAAAGCGACCACTGGACTTGCCTCTTACATTAAAGGGGCTGGAGCAGAAGCAATGGAGCGTGGAGTCGTTATTGCTTATGATAGTCGCAGATATTCTCCGGAGTTTGCGCGTGAAGCAGCGAGTACCCTAGCCTCTAATGGTATAAAAGCTTATCTATATATGGAGCCGAGAACTACCCCTCAGCTTTCATTTTCCGTAAGATATTTGCATGCATTTATGGGAATAGTCATTACTGCAAGTCATAATCCACCTGAATATAACGGATACAAGGTTTATGGAGAGGATGGAGCTCAGTTAAACCTAGAGGATGCTGAGGTTGTTATTCAACATGTGAATGATGCGGGAGATGCACTCCATATCGATCAACGAAATCCAGATAAACAATTAGTGGTTCAATTAGATGAGCAAATGGATCAAGCATATATGGATGCCTTAAAAACAGTGCAAGAAAACGATGGATTAGCATCTTTCACTGATTTGAAGGTGGTATTCACACCTTTACACGGAGCATCTGGAAAAACTGTTAAAAGAATATTAAGTGAAGTTGGCTATACGCTTATTGACTATGTTGAGGAGCAAATGGAGCCAGACGGAAATTTCCCGACAGTAGTATCTCCAAATCCAGAAGAACAAAGTGCTTTTGAATACGCTATTCAATATGGAGAAAAAAATGATGGAGATATATTAATAGCTGTCGATCCAGATGGGGACCGTGTAGGTATTGCTGTTAAAACCGCTACTAAATACGAACTTTTAACTGGCAATCAAACCGGGGCTATACTAATCGAATACTTATTGTCACAGCGTAAAGCGAAAGGGAATATACCGGCAAATGGGCGTGTTTTTAAAACGATAGTTACCTCTGATTTAGGACGAGTAATCGCCGAATATTACGGTGTAAGCACAGAAGACGTATTAACAGGCTTCAAATTTATCGGTGAAAAGATTAAGCAATACGAAGAGACCAATGAGTTTGAGTTTTTATTTGGCTATGAGGAAAGCTATGGTTATTTGATAAAAGACTTTGCACGCGATAAAGATGCGATACAAAGCGTGCTAGCTATTGTGGAAGCTGCTGCTTATTATAAAAAACAAGGTCTGACATTACTCGATGTATTATCTCAGTTATATGAAAGACATGGCTTCTATTTAGAAGGACTTCAGTCTGTTACGAAAAAAGGTGTAAGTGGTGCGAATGCAATTCAAAACTTACTTGAGCAGCTTCGTGCAAATAGAATTACAGAAATTGCGGGCATAAATGTTCTTTCTCAGGAGGATTACTTGCACTCAGTTCGAACATTCACGGATGGTCGAGAAGCTGAGGAAATTTTCCTGCCAAAATCTAATGTTGTAAAGTACTTCCTAGCGGACGGCTCCTGGGTTTGTGTGAGACCAAGTGGAACAGAGCCTAAGGTTAAATATTATTTCGGCGTACTTAGTGGGTCAGAAACAGAAAGCAAAGAAAAACTAAAGGCTATTCAAGATGATTTTTCGTTAAAGATGAATCACTATTTAGAAGAATAATAGAGAAAAAGGAAAAGTAAACTTGCTTTTCCTTTTTTTTTTCAAAAATAAGTATATAAAATATCCTGTGAACATTGGTTTAAAGTTGCTTTAAAGAATGGAAAATACCGTTGATTTCCGTTACAGGTGGACGCGTTCCGCGGACACGGCTTCAATCTCCTCGTCACTACGTTCCTGCGGGGCTTTCAGCTCGTGCTATTCCCGCCGGAGTCGCCACCTTTCACTACAATCAATTTAGCGGGTAGTACGCTACTAAGTGATTTAACAAAGCATATCATTTAGATAATAAGATTAGCCCAAGTAAGATGTAGGAATAAAACCATTTTTAATCGCAGTTGAATGAGAAATGCTATTATTCAATGATAGATGTAGGAAGTAATTTTTTTTGTACTAGTGGAATTAAAGATAAATAGTAAGTGTTACTAAATAAAGAAGTGGAACAGCGAACGAAATTGTATCTTCGAGAGCTTACTCATTGAATAGGATAGTATCTTTTCTTTAGTTATCCAAACATGCACTAACCTGTTTCTAAAAGTTATTGAAGGGAGACGGACAAACAACAGCCATAAGATTACCGAAAAAAGAGCGTATTGGTTGTGACATTAGTCACGACCAGCCTCTTTAAAAAATTTAACCGGTAATAATATAGCAAGTCTGTCTAAAGCACTTCGAAAACGATAGAAACAGGTTTTGGCTTTAATGGACCGGACGTCTTTTTACCCGGTTTTTCTTTTTCAGTCAAAAGTATGATACCTAGACCCTACAGCGAATAATGGATAAGTGATAATATGGAATTAGATGAATTACATACTTGGAGGAGTTTACATGCTATCAAATGAACTCTCGAACATTGAATTACTAAAAGAAATAGCTGAATTATTAAATGAAGAAACAGAAATGGAAAAAATGCTACAAGGTGCCTTACATAAACTATTAGAGGGTACGATATTTGAAACGGGTTGGATATTTTTTATAGATGAAAAAGGAAGGCAACAGCTAATTGCCCACGAAAACTTGCCAAATGCACTTCAGCAAAATGACTGTAGACATTTGCAAAAAGGCGGTTGTTGGTGTGTGTCAAGGTTTCAAAATGGGGAACTAAAAAAAGCCTCAAATATTATTGAGTGTAAAAGAATCGTCAATGCAAGAAAGATGAGCAACAAGGATAGTGGTGGCATTACGCATCATGCGACGGTACCGTTACAATCAGGGCAAGAAAGCTTTGGCCTATTAAATGTTGCGACTCCTAACACAATACGATTTTCAGAAGGAGAGCTTGCTTTACTGGAGTCTGTAGCCTTTCAAATCGGATCAGCTATTAAGCGGATTTTCCTCACAAAGCAGGAGCAGCAGGTGGCCCTTGTGCAGGAACGTAACCGACTTGCACGAGATTTACATGACTCGGTTAACCAGCTATTGTTCTCGGTAACCCTAACTGCTCGCGGAGGCGTAGAAATGGCAGAGCAGCAGGAGATTAAAAATACATTTAAAGAAATACAATATTTAACGCAGGAAGCACTAACAGAAATGCGTGCTCTCATTTGGCAGCTACGCCCTAAAGGATTGGAGTCAGGAATAATCGAGGGTCTTAAAGGATACGGAGATATTTTAGGGCTTTCATTGACGGTGAAGGTAAAGGGTGTTATTAACCTGCCTGCAATTATAGAAGAAACATTATTTCGAGTTGCCCAGGAAGCACTGAATAATGTTCGAAAGCATTCTGGAGTACTTCAAGCAGAACTATATTTAACGGTTACTTCTACAGATGTATTGTTAGTTGTGAAAGATGAGGGTTGTGGATTTCATATGAAAGAACCTAAAAAGCTACGCTCAATTGGTTTACAAAGTATGAAGGATAGAGCAAAATTTGTTGGCGGAACAGTAGATTGGGTAACGGAGTGGGAAAAAGGAACAGAAATATTAGTGCGATTACCTTATTAGGAGGGAGTAATTATGATACGTGTACTAATTGCAGATGATCATCATGTAGTAAGAAGAGGGTTAATGTTTTTTCTAAAAACGCAAAAGGATATGAATATTGTAGGTGAGGCAACAAACGGAAAAGAAGCTGTCCAGCTAACAGTGGATTTGAAGCCAGATGTCATATTGATGGATTTGATCATGCCAGTAATGGACGGGATTGAAGCAACAAAACGTATTAAGGCTACAAATCCCGAAATTCAAATATTAATGCTCACTAGTTTTTCAGATAGAGACCATGTTATACCAGCCTTAAAAGCTGGCGCAGCGGGTTATCAGCTTAAGGATATAGAGCCGGATGACTTGGCAGATGCAATTCGAAAGCTTATGCGTGGAGAAAATACGTTACATCCTGAGGCGACAACTCAGTTAGAAAAAGAGTGGGAACCAGTGGAACTTAGTCCACATGAAGAACATCCGTTAACTCCGAGGGAGCAGGACGTATTATCTGAGTTAACAAAAGGGAAAAGTAATAGAGAAATAGCATCCTCATTGTTTGTTACGGAAAAAACAGTAAAAACCCATATTTCCAATATATTTGCCAAGCTGCATGTTCAAGACCGTACACAAGCCGCTCTTTATGCGGTAAAACACGGCTTAACAGAACCAAGCGGACGATAAAAAGCACGGAGAATCGCAGTGACAATGCGATCCGCCGTGCTTTTTGTTTATTCGACTCGTTGCGTAAAAGTTTGGGGAAGTTGCGAGTAAGCTGAGGAATGTTGCGTAAAACCAACTAGTCCTCATAATCGATCAATCACCTTCAAAAATCAATCAATCACGAAAAAAGCTTCTTACTCCTCATCAAGCATACCCATATTCGGTTCAATATGGACTAGGATAACGGAAAACGGCTTGCTCTTCATTATACGCTGTTCTATTTCCTCCGTAATCCGATGGCTATTCACAACGTTTAGCATTGGATCTACTGTTACGGTAATATCGACAAACATCAGATTCCCGTGCATTCTCGCTTTAAAATCCTTTAACTCATCGACACCCTCGACAAGTCTTACTATTGTAGAGAGTGATTCCGCTTCCTCCACATTAAAGCCATCAGATAATGTATAAGCTGCATCATGAAAAATAGTATAGGCGGTATAAATAATGATTATCCCGACTAACAGGGCAGTTATTCCATCTAAAATTGGAAAACCTAAAATAGATCCAACTATACCGATAGTTGCGCCGATACTGACTAATGCATCGGAGCGATTATCATAAGCAGCAGCTTTTAAGGCAGCACTGTTAATACGGTTTCCAAGCTGTAAATTATATCTATAGACAATGTACATAATAATAGCACTAACTAGTCCAACCACTGCGGTTAAAAGTGAAGGGGTTTCCTTGATGGGATTAGCAAGATGTTGTATAGCTTGTATAAGTACTTGTATTCCAATAAATGCCATAATAAATGCGGCGACAAGAGAAGCAATGGTTTCTGCACGCAAATGTCCATATTGATGATGCTTATCTGGTGGTTTCTGAGAAATTCGCAGTCCGATCAATATAGCGACAGAGGCAATGATGTCTGTGAAATTATTTAGACCATCTGCTTTTAAAGCCTCTGAGGAACCTATAATACCAATCGTTAGCTTAAGTGTACTTAATAGTAGATAAATGCAAATACTTATCCAAGCACCTTTTTCCCCTTCACGTAAGTTTGTGTATAGCTCCACAATGTTTCCTCATTTCAACAATTATAGACATAGGAAAACGACCCTCAATTGAGAGTCGTTTTTGTAATCTACAATGATTTTATTATTCAACTATTGGTTCTAACTCTTCAACTGGAGGAGCAGATTTAATAATTTCTAAGTATTGAATATGGTGCCCATCAATCTCTTTAATCATGAAATCATAGCCCTGTTCTTGAATTTTTTCACCTTTTACGGTTTCATAGCTTTTAGTCATGAACCAACCACCTATAGTATCTATATCCTCTTCGTCGATATCTATACTTAGTAGGTCATTAACATTTTCGATTAGCATTTTCGCATCAACAATATAATGATTTTCTTCTACCTTTTGAACTTCTGGAAGTTCATCGGTATCGAACTCGTCACGGATATCGCCTACGATCTCCTCGATAATATCTTCAATAGTCACAAGACCTGAAGTTCCACCGTATTCATCCATTAAGATTGCCATATGGATTCGTTCACGTTGAATCTTAAGTAATAAGTCAGCGATTGGCATGTTCTCAATAACACGGATAATTGGTTGCATATAATCACTTACAGGTGTAGTTGCATTTGTAGGATCTTTTATATATGCGGTTAATAGATTTTTCATATTAACGAGTCCAATAATATGATCTTTATCTCCATCAGTTACTGGATATCTTGTATATTGTTCCACGCCAATCAGTTGAAATACTTCATCTAACGTAAAATCTTTATCGATAGAAGTGATTTCCGTACGTGGAACCATAATTTCTTTTGCAATACGATCATCGAATTCGAAAATTTTATTAACGTATTTATATTCGGCTTGATTGATCTCTCCGCCTTTAAAACTGTCAGATAGAATCATACGAAGCTCTTCTTCGGAATGGGCTACCTCCGACTCTGAAACAGCATCTAAACCAAATACCTTAGTAGCTAAGAAACGAGCGGAACCATTCATACCGTGAATAACGGGATACATAAGTTTATCAAAAATGATAAGCGGTTTTGCTACCGCTAAAGTAATTTGTTCTGCTCTTTGGATAGCAAATGTTTTCGGTGTTAATTCCCCTACAACTACATGAATATACGTTACAAGAGAGAATGCAATGATAAATGAAAGTACAGAAGAAACACTTTCTGGTAGGTCGAAATAATTAAATGCAGGATGTAATATCGCTTCTATTGTCGGTTCTCCAAGCCACCCTAGCCCTAAAGCTGTTATAGTGATTCCGAGCTGACAGGCAGATAAATATTCATCTAGGTTGGAAACTAGTTTTTTTGCATTTATCGCCCTTGTGTTTCCTTCAGCAACAAGCTGATCAATCCTTGTAGATCTTACCTTTACTATTGCAAATTCACTCGCAACGAAAAATGCAGTGAATGCGATTAAGACAGCAAACGCTGTCAATCGTATGGCTATGTCCAAATAATTACTTTGTCCCTAACCCAAATGAGGGGTAAGACAAAGTGTACACCTCCTGTTTTCTAAAAAATAGTTTATACGTTTAATAATAAAATATAAAAAAAGAAATTACAAATCTTTCTACTTTAAATAGAGATATTCTAGTATTAATATTTACAAAAGCTTAATATCCGTACACTTTAGAGTATTAGATAATAGAGATTAATATAGTTTGGGAGGTTTAGATGAAAAACAAATATTTAGAAATACTTATGGCATCTACTAAGCTTGGTTTAACATCATTTGGAGGACCAGCTGCTCATATAGGTTACTTTCGATATGAGTATGTCGACAAAAGAAAATGGCTAGATGACAAATTGTACGCAGATATTGTTGCGTTATGTCAGTTCTTACCTGGACCTGCTTCCTCTCAAGTAGGAATCTCTATAGGGTTATTAAGAGGGGGATTATTGGGAGGTATTATTTCATGGTTAGGTTTTACGATGCCATCAGTAATCCTTTTAATGTTATTCGCTGCATTCATTTCAAGTTCAGGTTCTTTTGATAGTGGTTGGATCCAAGGGCTGAAAATTGTGGCGGTGGCGGTTGTTGCACATGCTTTAATGGGGATGCAAAAGTCATTAGCACCAGATCGTATAAGGATTAGTATTGCAATAGGATGTGCAATACTGACGTTACTTATTCCTACTGCAGTTGGACAAATAGCGATTATTCTTGTTGCAGGTATTTTTGGTTATATTTATTTTAAAAATGAATCAATGGACTCTGCTCCCGAGATGAAGCTAAGCTTCGGAAAAAAGACTGGAATAATTAGTTGGATATTATTTTTTCTGTTGCTCATTTTGCTGCCGATACTAAAACCATTTGTACAATTTATCTATTATGCCATTTTTGACACTTATTATCGAGTTGGATCGATTGTATTTGGTGGTGGGCATGTTGTATTACCAATGCTACAAAGGGAAGTAGATGTATCTGCAGATATGTTCCTTACTGGGTACGGAGCAGCACAGGCAGTTCCGGGACCGTTATTCACAATTGCTGGTTTTTTAGGACAAATAACTGCAGGAACTGGCGGAGCATTGATAGCGGTTTTTGCGATGTTTTTACCATCATTTTTGTTAGTCCTTGGAACATTGCCATTTTGGTCTATTATTCGTTCCAAAAAGGGAATTCAAGCAGCTTTAAAGGGAGTTAATGCAGCTGTTGTTGGAATTCTTCTTGCAGCACTTTATGATCCAGTATTCACGAGTGCTGTGAATAGCCCGATTGATTTTGTAATCGTATTAATAACTTTTACGCTTTTAGTTGTGTATAAATTAGCGCCATACAAAGTAGTATTCATAAGTGTTGTGTTAGGTGCAATAGTCCATTCATTATAAAAATTCAAAAAGTATTGACAATTAAATTTTCAGTATGCTACTGTTAATATACACAAAAAAATGGAAATGGAGGTATGACAAAATGATTCGATTAAAAGATAGCATTGTTAACTTAAAAAGTTGTTCATACCTACCATTAGACCGGAAATGATTTAATAACAGACATTTACGTATTATATTGTCTATTATTAAAGCGCATTACCTCTATATGGGTAATGCGCTTTTTTATGTCTTTTTACTTCCAATTTTTGGTGAAAAAAGGAAAAGGAGTGTTGGATATGAATATTCAACGGACGAAACAAATTTTATTAAAGGAATCTCTTGAAGGTGGCTAGCTAATAAGTAATGTGTAGAAAGAAGAAAAGAGGGATTATACAATGTTTTCTGTTTTATTTAAATTGAAATGGTTTTTTAAAGACCATTGGAAGCGTTATACAGTAGCGGTTAGTTTGTTAATAATTGCTAGTGCATTTGAGGTTTTACCACCTTGGTTAGTTGGTGAGGCAATCGATGCAATTACTATGGGAGAAATGACAAAAGAGTCCTTAATGCAATATGTACTCTATTTTGTTGGAATAATTATTATAGGTTATGGACTAAACTTTGTTTGGCAATATCAATTATTTGGTGGTTCGATCACAATCGAGCGTATATTGCGTTCAAAGTTAAATTTAAAATTTTTGAATATGACTCCTACATTTTATGAAAAAAATCGGACGGGTGATTTAATGGCCCGTGCCACAAATGATTTGAATGCAGTAGCAACTACTGCAGGATTTGGTATTATGACATTAATCGATTCGACCATGTATATGGCTGCACTTATTCTAGCAATGGGCTTTCTCATTTCATGGAAACTTACTATTTTTGCAATTTTACCAATACCTATTTTAGCATTTATAATGCAATATCTTGGAAAGATAATTCATGAAAAGTACATGGTTGCACAGGATGCATTTGGTGATTTAAATGACCGTGTATTAGAATCAGTTGCTGGGGTTCGCGTTATTCGTGCTTATGTCCAAGAAAGAGCTGATGAGCAAAACTTTGCTGATATGAGTGAAGAAGTCTATCAGAAAAATATGGTTGTAGAACGAATTGATGCACTTTTTGGCCCAATTACAAAGGTGGGAACTGGTATCAGTTACGTAGTTGCCCTAGGTTATGGTGCCTATCTAGTATCAAAAGGTGAAATGACAGTTGGTAATTTAATCACCTTCAACGTTTACTTAGGAATGGCAATATGGCCGATGTTCGCAATTGGAGAATTAATCAATGTAATGCAACGTGGAAATGCCTCGCTTGATCGAGTACAAGAAACATTAAACTACGATCAAGACGTAAAAGATCCTACTTCACCAGTTCAGTTAAATAGTGTGGATTCAATTGGTTTTAAGGATGTCGGATTCCAATATCCATTGTCTCAGGTGAAAAATCTCCAAGACATTCGAGTGAACCTACAGAAAGGTCAAACACTCGGGATTGT
Source organism: Psychrobacillus sp. BM2 (assembly GCF_048572895.1). GTDB lineage: Bacteria > Bacillota > Bacilli > Bacillales_A > Planococcaceae > Psychrobacillus. Next base: position 2,993,111 of record NZ_CP183878.1, on the reverse strand, counting down.
AGGAAAAACTGGTTCTGGAAAAACTACCTTTATGAAGCAGTTATTAAAAGAATATCCGATTGGAGCAGGACAGCTAACAATAGGAGAAACTGCTATTTCAGCGCAAACAAAAGATCAGGTTCTAGAATGGATTGGATATGTTCCACAGGACCATGTATTGTTTTCTAGAACGATACGTCAAAACATTCTTTTTGGTAAAGAGGATGCGACAGAAGAAGAGTTAGAAGAAGCAATTCGACTAGCACATTTTCAACAGGATCTAATGAATTTACCGATGGGCTTAGAAACGTTAGTCGGTGAAAAAGGAGTATCATTATCTGGTGGACAAAAACAACGTGTATCCATTGCACGTGCACTTATTAAAAATCCAGAAATTTTACTGTTAGATGATTCACTTTCTGCAGTAGATGCAAAGACAGAAGCTAAAATTATCGAAAATATACAAAATGAACGTAGTGGAAAGACAACAATTATTACGACGCATCGATTGTCGGGAATCCAACATGCTGACCATATTATCGTTTTAGATGAAGGTCTTATTGTGGAAGAAGGATCCCACGCGGAACTTCTGACGCAAAATGGTTGGTACAAAGAGCAATATGATCGTCAACAGCTTGAGGGGGTGTCGTCATGAGTACAGGAAAACGACTCTACCATTATGCGTTATTTTATAAAAAACCAATTATTCTCGGTCTAATCTTTTTAACTATTGCAGTGTTCGCAGATTTAACTGGTCCATTCATTGCAAAGAAAATAATCGACGACCATATTACCGAAGGAGCTATTAATCTTCAGCCTATATTAATGTTATTGGCAGTCTACTTTGGTTTAGCGATTGTAACAGCGATTTTTAGATACTTTATGTTTATTTATTTACAAATTGGTGCAAACCGAGTTGTGCAAAAGCTTAGAAATGATGTTTTCGGGCATATTCAAACATTGCCGATACAGTATTTTGATAACTTGCCGGCTGGAAAAGTTGTAGCACGTGTTACGAACGATACAGAGGCAATTCGTAATTTGTATGTGCAAGTATTATCTCAATTTGCAACTAGTATCATTTCTATTGCAGGGGTTTACGTTGCTTTGTTCATCTTAAATGTAAAAATGGCTGCAATGGCACTGTTTGTTGTTCCAATTGTGTATGTTTGGATGATTGCGTATCGGAAATATGCATCTAAATATAATCATGTAGTTCGCACAAAAATTGCAGATTTAAATGCAATGTTAAATGAATCGATTCAAGGGATGTCCATTATTCAAGCATTTAAACGCGAGAAGCAAATGGAACGCGAATTTGAAGAGATGAATGAGGAACATTATCGTTATCAGAATAAGTTACTTACTTTAGACTCAGCAACTTCATTTAACCTGGTAAGTGTGCTCCGTACGATTATGTTTATTATGTTCATCTGGTATTTTGGAAGCTTGTCCATGGAGCCAAATACAATCATTTCAGCTGGTATGCTTTATGCATTCGTAGATTATACGACTCGATTATTTAATCCAATTACAGGGATTGTTAACCAATTTGCCCAGTTAGAAAGATCATTGGTTGCTGGACATCGAGTGTTCCAACTGCTTGATGAAACAGGAGAAGAAGTAAAAGACGAACGTATGAATCGATACGAAGGAAATGTAGAGTTTCAAGATGTATCCTTTGCATATAAAGCGGATGACTATGTATTGAAGAAATTGAACTTTGTTGCGAATAAAGGAGAAACAGTTGCTCTGGTTGGTCATACAGGATCGGGTAAAAGTTCTATTATGAACTTGTTGTTCCGCTTCTATGATCCTTCAAAAGGGAAAATTTTGATAGATGGTATTGATATAACAACATTACCTAGACAAACGATTCGGGATCATATGGGCATTGTTTTACAGGATCCTTATTTGTTTTCAGGGACGATTGAGTCAAACGTAAGTTTAAGCGATCCGCGTATTTCTCGAGAGAGAGTAGAGGCAGCTTTAGAGGCTGTCGGTGGAGAACGGGTATTGAAAAATCTAAAAAAAGGCTTGGATGAACCCGTTATTGAAAAGGGTAGCACATTATCGTCTGGTCAAAGACAGCTTGTTTCTTTTGCCAGAGCCCTTGCATTCGACCCGGCTATATTAATTTTGGATGAAGCAACATCTAACATTGATACAGAAACCGAAGAGATTATTCAACATGCGATGGACGTTTTGAAAAAAGGAAGAACTACTTTTATCATTGCTCACCGACTTTCTACTATTAAAAATGCTGATCGCATCTTAGTACTGGACCGCGGAGAAATTGTTGAAAGTGGATCTCACGACGAGTTACTACAGCTACAAGGTCGTTATGAACAAATGTATAAATTACAAGCAGGAGTATCTCAGCATGTATAACACATGCGGGGATATTCCCTTTTTTTATTAAATTGGTTACCCGCCCGGTAAACCATAGAACGCCATAGCGATTGGGCTATCCCCCCGAGAATCAGAGCCACCCGCCCAAGCAGACCATTTATCCGCCCGCGAAAGTAAATTTTAGATTGAAACTTTCTAACGAAAATCGTATATTTAGAGTACCGAAATAAAAAAGAAGAGGTACACGATGATTTATTGGTTTGCAAATTGGAAAAAGAGCATAACTTCCTTCAACAGAAATATAAAAATGTTCATGCTCGCAAATATACTCATTCAAGTAGGGATGGGTGTATTTACAGTTATGTACAATCTATATATAAAAGAGCTTGGGTTTCCTGAAACACTGAACGGTAAGATCATCTCTATGACATCTCTTGCTTCTGCCATTATGTTAGTTCCGGCAGGATATCTAAGTGATCGGCTAGGAAGAAAAGGAACCATAATTACGGGTGCTTTTGTTGCTGCTGGTACCCTTTTTTACAGGAGTTTAGTTACAGGTGAACAATCGCTAATTTATGCTGCATTCTTTACTGGTTTGTTTATGGCATTAGTGCAAGTATCTGGTGTTCCTTTTCTCGCGGAAAACTCGAAAGCCAGCGAACGAATGCATCTTTTTAGTATTCATTTTTCAATGATGACCATTGCAAGTGTTGTTGGGAGTCTTGGCGGAGGAGTATTAGCAGATGCTCTTCATATAATAGGAAATATTTCTACAGTAGATTCTATTATGTACGTACTAATTATTGGAGCGATTATTTTTGCGGTTGGAATAATTCCTTTATTTCAACTAAAACCTATAAAAATAAAGCTGAATGCTGATGAACATACAGAGGAATTAGAAGGAAATGCACCAAGTGGATTCCGAAAAAATCTGAAGGTTATCTTGTTATTTGGAATTGCGAACCTATTGATCGGAACAGGTTCAGGGCTTGTTATTCCTTACTTAAATTTATACTTTTCAAATCGATTCGATGCATCGAACACTTATATTGGACTTATCCTGTCACTCGGATCTGCGATGACAGCAGTGGCAATGTTACTTGGACCTGCCCTTGTGAAAAGGGTAGGGAAAGTAAAGGCATTAGTTATTTTTCAGCTGCTGTCGATTCCATTTTTATTCATCACTGGTTATACCAACTCTTTAATCATCGCTTCAATTGCGTTTTTAATGCGCCAGGCTTTAATGAATGCTGGGAACCCCATTCAAAGTGCAATTGCAATGGACTTGGTGCAGGATAAATATAAGGGGCTTGCCAATTCAGTAAATCAAATGGTTTTTAATGTGGGATGGGCAAGTACTGGAGCTATTTCGACGGGGCTTGTCATGACATTTGGCTTTTACTGGGGATATGCCTATACATTTACGATTACTGGAATTCTATATATTATTGCATCTACCTATTTTTATATATTGTTTGGGCGTAAGAAAAAATGAAAAAATAATTAGAACAAGAACAACTGTGAATACTTCTTGCTCAGAGACAACTCAATCATACACATGAAAAAGCATGAGTTCATGTATCATTTTTTTCACTATTTCTTCATCAGCTGGTGTTTCACCGAGCCATTTTATCGTACCATCTGGTTCATATTCTGCAGTGTATCTTTGTTGTTTATAAAAGAAAGAAACGGACCAACCTGGAAGTTGTTTGTTTTCATAGAGTGGTTTGAAGCTAAAGTGTTGTAGCAAGGATATCAACCTTTCATGTGAGTGAATTTGTTCGCATACACTAATATAAATGATTAGTGAAGGAGCATCGAATTGTTTAATGAGCAATTAAGGCAAGCCATACTTAATGAATATCAAGATTATCATTTTTATCGTTCTATGTATAAATTGACGGATGATCCATATTTTCAAGGTTTTATCGAACATATTTATGAGGATGAAAAAAGCCATTATGAAATGTTCCAGCAACTCTATTATATGCTGACTGGTACATTTGTACAAAGCTTTCCGGAACCAATTTTATGTACAGACTTGAAGGAATGCTTAAAAGATGCGATTAGGAATGAATTAGAATCTGCGGAGCTTTATAAAGACATGGTTTTACAAATACCAATCCAACAAGCATATGCCCCTTTATTTGTTGCGATGCATGATGAGACCGAGCATGCAATTCGTCTAACAACTATTCTGCATTTATTGTAAATTCTTTTAGTGTTTGCCCATCCTCTGCTATAATAATCTAGAAGCTAGAGGAAAAAGGTGAAATTGATGGATTTTATATGGACAATCACATTCATGGCAATTGTTGGAGCAGCAATCGGAGCAGTGACTAATCACTTAGCTATTAAAATGCTATTCAGGCCCCATGAGGCAAAATATATAGGCTCATGGCGCGTCCCGTTCACTCCAGGTTTAATCCCTAAAAGACGTGATGAACTGGCAATACAATTAGGAAATACTGTTATCCAGCATTTGTTGACGCCCGATATCTTTAAGAAAAAATATTTCAACGAAGAAATGAAAATTAAAGCAAATCACTTCCTTACGGAGCAACTGAACGATAAAATCTTCCATTCGGACAAAACGATAAAAGATTGGTTAAAACTTGCTGGACTTGAAAACGTTCCATCTATTGTAAATGGTAAAATAGAAGAACAAGTGGATGTTCAATTTTATCAATTAAAAGCTAGATTTGAACAAGAAACTATACGTCAGCTTGCGCCAATTGATTGGCAGCAAAAAGCAGATACCAAAGTTGGAGAAATCGTTTCTTATATTCTACTCAAAGGTGAAGATTTCTTCGAGTCAGAAGAAGGTAGAATGACGGTAAAAAATCTTATTGATGATTTCCTTTCTACAAAAGGGACGCTTGGCAATATGATTCAAATGTTCATGGGTGAATCTTCATCACTAGCTGGAAAAGTTCAACCAGAAATATTAAAATTCCTTAGAGCGCCTGGAACGAAAAATATGCTAGAAAAAATCGTGCGAAGCGAATGGGAGAAATTAAAGGATCGTCCGCTAAATGAAATGATGGACGGCTTTGATTTTGAACCTATAGTTAAAAACGTTAAAGTATATTTAACAGAACAACTGGCAATCGAAGAAAAATTAAATTATGGCTTCCTTCATTATTTCCCAGGAGCAACTGAATGGACTGAGACGTACCTTATACCAAAAGTGACGACTTTTGCATTCGAGGAAGCAGAAGAAAAGCTAGAAGAAGTATTGCGTAAAATGAAATTAGAAGATATGGTAAAAGAGCAAGTAGATGCTTTCCCAGTATCTCGCTTAGAGGAAATTGTTCTTGGTATTTCGAAGAGAGAGTTCAAAATGATTACCATCTTAGGTGGTGTTCTTGGAGGACTTATCGGTATTATCCAAGGATTAATCGTATTCTTCACTACTTAAACTAAAGGAGCTTACTAATATGATTAATATTTATGATGACATTAACAAACTAGAAAAAACATTACGCCAAACAGACGAGTTCTCCAATGTACAGACAGCAGTAGAATCTGTAAAAGCTGATGAAGAGGCTCTAGCTTTATTCCAAAGCTTCCGTAAGGTTCAATTATCTTTACAAGAGAAGCAAATGAATGGGGAAGAAATTTCTGGGGAAGAGATTGAGTATGCACAAAAAACAGCTCAGTTAGCGCAAGGAAACGAAAAGATATTCCACATGCTTCAAGCGGAAATGGCTTTGAGCCAACTAATTGAAGAAGTAAATCGCGTATTGATCAAGCCTGTTCAAGAACTTTATGAAGGTATCTAAGAAAGAAATGAAAAGAACTTTTCCGATTAGGAAAGGTTTTTTTTTGAAAGATAAGAAAGTATATAAAAATGTCCCGTGAACACTGGGTTTTCGGTGCTTTTAAAAATGAATAATACTATGATTTCCGTTTCAGGTGGACGCTTTCCGCGGGGGGAGCGATGAGCTATCACCGTCGCTAACGCGTCGATGTGATAGCTCATCTGTCTCACTCATCCCGCCGGAGTCGCCACCTTTCACTACAATCAATCAGTGTGTAGTACTCCACTAGAAAATTTAGCATAGCTTATCGCTTAGATGATAAGATTGGTCAAATTTTAGAGAGTGATCAAATTATTTGTAATCGCTTTAGCATTAGAAATGCGATGAACCAATGATAGAGGAAGAAAGCAGGTTTTCTTTTACACTAGTGGAAATAAAGAGAAATAGTAAGTGTTTGCACTAGAAAGAAGTGAATAGCGAACGAAATTGCATCTTCGAGAGCTTACTCTATGAATAAGAAAGTAGCTTTTCTTTAGTTACCTAAAAATGAACTAACCTGTTTCTAAAAGTTATAGGAGGGCGACGGACAGACGAACGCCATAAGATTACCGAGAAAAGAGATGCTGGTCGTGACTAACGTCACGACCAGCATCTCTAAAAAAACATTCGGTAATACTAAGCAATAAGTCTGTCCAGAGCCCTTCGAAAACGTTAGAAACAGGTTTTGAACTATAAGGACCGGGCGTCTTTTTGCTCGGTTTTTCTTATTTCTACGGGTACGTCAAAGAACGATATGGGTAAATATTCCTTTTCTCAAGTATTAGAATATCGAGTGCAAGTAAACAGGGAAGAGAGCAAGTTAATAACAGAGATGGGCAAGTAAAAACATCTTGAAGGCGAGTAACTGACATACCAACGCAAGTAAATGGTTAAAAGTATCATATTCATAGTGGAGGTTCTTCACGGAGCGCGCGAGAAGTTTAATGAAAATACCTTTTAAGCAGGATTTTAATATTATCATGGCGAATCTAATAGGAGAATGAATGACTATTCACTTACAAAGGGGAATGTATATGTATAATACTTTATTGTTAGAAAAAGAAGGTCGTATTGCGACTTTAACATTGAATCGTCCAGAAGCAATGAACTCGATGAATGGAGTGATGATGAGAGAGCTAGCAGAAAGCCTGGAATCTCTTCAATCAGATACATCTATTCAAGTGTTAGTTATTAAAGGTGAGGGACGCGCATTTTCTGCTGGTGGAGATATTAAAGCGATGTTAGATAAAGAAAATCCTTTTGATATTGACGAAGCGATGACCTACCTTACTCGAATTGCGAAAACTTTATATACGCTACCACAGATTACTATTGCATCTGTACACGGGGCAGCCGCTGGGTTAGGGTTTAGTATAGTATTAGGCTGCGATATTATCATAGCGGAAGAAAATAGCAAGCTTGCCATGAATTTTATCGGAATTGGTTTAGTTCCAGATGGAGGGGGCCATTTCTTCCTAAAAGAAAGAGTGGGTATTCCAAAAGCGAAACAGCTTATGTGGAGTGGACAACTTTTCTCTGGGATAGAAGCACAAAAAATCGGACTTGTGGATGAAGTTGCTTCAGATGGTTTAGGATCTGCAACTGCAGCATCCTATGCACAAAAGTTAATCCAATCACCAGTTGCTGCCATTATTGCTTCAAAAGAAATCTTACACGCAACGAAACTTAACGAATTACAATCAGTTTTAGAAAGAGAAGCTGTTACACAATCCGCGATGCGAAAAACTGAAGATCATTTAGAAGGTATTAAGGCTTTCGTCGATAAGCGAAAACCCGAATTTAAGGGAAGATAAGGAAAAAGTTCACTCAGTTGATTATGAAAATGTCCTATGAATACTGGATTCATGAATTTGAAATAATAGATAAAGGGCATGAGAATGAAGAAAATTTACCTGATATTCAATATGAATGGAGACTCAAATAAATTGGAATAGAAATAAAAAATGAGCGTATTCGATTAAATTTCGAATACGCTTATTATTTTGGAGAAAATCAACAGCAATGTTGAACAGAATCTTTAAAATTTATAGGTTGTATATATCTAATATATACAAATAAATAATCTATTTTTAACGAATTTCCTATCCAAATAATTCTATATTTATAAAACAATTTAATTTAGACTGTAACAATATACATAGTGGGACGTTTTAGCTTAGAGAGGAGGCGAAAAGTTGAAGAAAGACAGGCAGGACGAATTAGAAATAGTTTATTTAACTTTCGCCATGCCTCTTTATTTTTATTTATTAAAGCTAACAGGTTCAGACATGATGGCAGAAGAATTGGTGCAGGAAACATTTTATAGGGCAACGTTATCACTGGACCTGTATGAGGATGGGCAAGTGAAGAGCTGGCTGTTTAAAGTAGCTAGAAATACATATATGGATGAGTGGCGAAAAAGACAACGATGGAAGTGGGTTCCATTCTATGACTATTTATCTAATACATCTGATATCGTAAGTCCATATGGAATACCTGAAGAGGTACTAGATGCTAAGGAAATGACTAGTGAAGTTCAAGATATAATGGCTCTCTTACCTGAAAATTACCGCACTATTCTTTATTTGCGTGAATATGAACAGTTTTCCTATGGTGAGTTAGCCAATATGCTTGATATTTCTTTAGATCAAGTAAAAGTACATTTATACCGGGCGAGACAACGATTTAAACTGCTCTCAGAGCGATTAGGAAAAGATTTCGAAAGAGGTGTTAATGATGATATGGAATGAAAAAAAAGCGGATGAAATTTTAGCTAAACATAAGAATCGTTTTTCATTAAGATTAACCTTTAAAATAATTCGTGTGTTAGTTGTTATTTTCATTATATATGTAGTTTATATGATTTCACTGTCTATGCTCTATTACGCGAGCAGTATTGGAGAAAAAACAGAGTTTTATCAAGAATTAGCGGTTGATTGGACAAATCCAGGAATAACTGTGGGTATATCTTCAAGTACTTCGAATGAGATTACTCCATTTTTGACACAGAAAATAGAGTTTCCGCTCATTAAAAGAATCGGAAAAGAGGATTATGTGGTTTCCCAATTAAATTTGAGAAAAACATTTATTACTTCATTTTCATATTTAGAAATAGAGAAAAGCAACACATACAACAATTCTTCAGAAGGAGGATTTAATTTTTATTTACCTTATAACCCTGGAACTAGTAGCAAACTAATGGGAAGTGAAACTCCAGATGTTTGGAGTAAGCTGGAGAAGATTCACGAAGGTAATGTCGCAGAGTTGGCATTTTCTACAGATGAATATTATTCTCCCTCAGATGTTGTGCAGCTCCTATCGTTATACGATTTAGATATCACTTGGATGCCCATATATATGGGAGAGCTAAAGCAATACACAGAAGGTAGTTGGGGTAGTGGTGGTGATTCGATATCTTTAGGCAAACCGTGGGGATTATCAGGGGCAAGACTTGCAAATCCTGATTTTAATGGAGGTTCATTAATAAGTATATTGGATAGCTCAACGGTAGAAACAAGTGAACATGCGATGCTTGAAAATATGAACATGATGCTAGACAAAAATAAAAGGCTTGCTGAAACTTTGCTAGGAACAGATTATTTACAGGAAAGATACGATTACCTTACCGAAGAAGGGTTCCAAGCTTATGGAGCAGTCGTCACTGGTCCAGTAAAAGAATTATTAAAGCTAAAAGAATTGAATGAAATTCATAGTGTTCAATTAGGTGAAATCACATATTGGAACTGGGAGGAAGAATAACGAAAAGGGACTTAGCCGTCGTCAACGGTTAAAGTCCCTTTTAAATTTTTCAATTAAGTATCGTCATGAGAAGTTCAAACAACTAGAAATACTAAGTCAACAGTTGTATTTAATACTATTAATAAAAAATTTACAAAATATTTACTTGACATATTGCTGACTTATTTAGCAGTTAAAGTAGGTTTATCAGCAAGTTAGTTGATCTTTTCCAAAGCCAATTGAACAAAAAAGGAGTGTAATCATGCCAATTCAAACATCATTTAATCCGAAGGGTAGACAAGAACTGAAATACGGCATCACATATTTAGATTATATGTTATTAAAAAACAAACTAAAATATGTGATGCGTTTAGATACACATGCTGGTCCAACAGAAAAATATTTAATTCGGTCGTGTTACTTCGATAACTTTGAAAACAAAGTAATGAACGAAAAAAAGGAAGGATATTTAACTAGAGATAAATACCGTGTCCGTATTTATGGAAAAAGTGATCAGATTATTAATCTTGAAAGGAAAAGTAAACGCAATAATTTAACATTTAAATCTAAGTGTAATATGACTCGGTCAGAATTTGAAAAAATTCGTATCGGTGATATTTCATGGATGGAAAATGATGATCGCTCGTTAATTCGTGACTTGTACTTAGAAATGAAAATGAGCTTATTAAAGCCAATAGCAGTAGTAGATTATGAGAGAGAGGCTTACGTTCATCTGTATGGAAACGTAAGAGTGACGTTTGATAGTAAGGTGCAGACGAGTTTGCGAAATACGGATATGTTCAACAAGCATTTACCAATGGTCGATGTACTTGATCCGACAGAGGTCATTTTAGAAGTAAAGTTTGACGAGTACTTACCGGATGTTGTGAAAATGATGCTTCAAGGTATTAATACGAAACATGAAGCGTATTCCAAGTATCAATTAAGTCGTATGTATATATAAATTAGGAGGAATTAACATGGCAACTTCAACAACTTTTACAGATATTTTCAAATCGAGTTTTATAGAAAAAACAGCTTCGTTTTCTTTAACGGATTCACTAATAGGTCTTATTTCGGCATTCCTACTTGGAGTAGTTATTTATATAGTTTATAAGAAAACGTTTAATGGTGTAATTTATTCCCATACATTTAATATCTCGCTGATGATTATGACGATGGCAACATCGCTAGTAATAATGGGGATCAGTCAAAATGTTCTCTTATCACTTGGTATGGTTGGAGCGTTATCCATCGTTCGTTTCCGCACGCCGATTAAGGATCCAATGGATTTAGTCTACTTATTTTGGTCAATAATTGTAGGTATCTTATGTGGTGCGGGTTTTATAATATTGGGAATCGTCGGCACAATCTTAATCAGTTTAGTCAATATCGTATTTGCAAATAAAATTGTAATAGAAAATCCGTATTTATTAGTTGTGAAATTCGCTAATGGTGATGCAGCAGATGCTATCGACCAACTTTTAAGAAATTCAACGAAGAAATATGCTTTAAAATCCAAGTCCCATATTTTAGACTATGAAACGGAAGTAACTTATGAAGTACGTGTGAAAGAAAATGATACAAAAATTGTTTCAGATATTTCACAAGTAAAAGGTGTGTCTTCAGCAGTAATGCTAAGTTACGATGGTAACTTTACAGCATAAGTTGAAAAAGGTCTGTAATTTTACAGACCTTTATTTCTACAGGAGGTAATAATATGAATAAGAAAATTGCAATACCATTAATATTGTCGGCAATTTTAATTGCTGGCGGTTGTAATGAAAAGAGTAGTACAGACACATCATCACTGGATACGGAAGCACTAGTTTCTCAATATGTAGATTATGATTCAGAAGATTTCTATTCTGCATGGGAAGGTGATGTATTTACAAAAATTACTTTAAATGATGAGGCAACAACTTTTGACGGCTCTGGTGGTGTTATTATAAATGGGCAAAATGTAGAGATTCACACATCAGGTACTTATGTACTGGAGGGAACCATCTCTGATGGACAAATTAAAGTAGATACAGAAGATACTGGAAATGTACGCTTAATCCTAAATGGTGTAGAGATTACTTCATCTACTACTGCAGCAATTGATATCGAGCAATCAGATAAAACGATTATCTCACTTGAAAAAGGAACGGAAAATAACCTAACAGATGCAACATCTTATGTTTATGAAGACGAAGCAAATCAAGAAGTTGGGGCAACTATTTTTAGTAAGGATGACTTAGTCATTAATGGTACTGGGGTATTGACAGTTAATGGTCAGTACAAAGACGGCATAACGAGCCGTGATGATTTGATAATTACAGGTGGGGCTATTAATGTAAGGGCAAAGGATGATGGTATGGTCGGTCGCGATGTATTTGCAATGTCTGATGCTACGGTTAATATAATCGCTGATGGCGATGGTGTAAAATCATCAAATGATGAGGATGCCGATCGAGGGAATATTGTGCTCGAAAGTGGTTATTTAACAGTGGTAGCCCAGGGGGATGGTATACAAGCTGAAAATGAAATTATAGTAATTGATGGGGAGTATTCTATTAAAACTGGAGAGGGGAGTCCGGAAGTTGTTACTTCTACTGAGTCTGGTATGGGAGGAGGAAATGGTCCAGGCGGAATGCCAGAAATGAATCCCGGAATGGGGATGGATTTCAGTTCAATGACAGAGGATGAAATAGAAGCATTTGTTGAGAATATGGAACGTATGAATTTCCCAATAGATATTTCAACAGAAATTGAAGGCATGACAACAGCTGAAATTCGCGAGTATTTAACAACAACTTTAGAATCTCTGATGCCACAAGGTGGTGGTGAAATGAACCGTCAAATTCCCGACGGTAGAGAATTACCCAAAGACGGACAATTGCCAGGAGCAAGTGCTGAACAACAGACTCCTCCAGAAGAACAGCAAAATACAGAATCACAAGCTCCAGTAGAAAGAAATACAGAAGGAGATAATAACGCCAATACTTCAATTGTTGAGACCACAAGTCAAAAGGGTATAAAAGCAGGAACAAAATTAAATATTGTAGGTGGTAAGTTCACCATTGATACAGCGGAAGATGCACTGCATAGTAATGGAGATTTAACTATCCAAGGTGGAGAAGAAACCCTTTCAACAGGCGATGATGGAATACATGCCGATGGGAATGTATTCATAGCTGGTGGTGATATTACAATTTTAAAAAGCTTAGAGGGTATTGAAGGTACTAATATTGAGATTTCGGATGGTACCATTCATCTTAAAGCAGCAGATGATGGTGTCAATGTAAATGGTGGCAGTGATATGAATGAAATGTTTGGGGCTTTCAATCAAACGTCAACCACAACAGGAGCGGAGGAAATAGAACAAGCTGATGCTACAATCGAGGATGGCCAGCTTACGATTTCTGGAGGATATTTATACGTAGATGCAGATGGAGATGGATTAGACTCTAATACGAATATTATGATGACGGGCGGTACCGCTATCGTTTATGGTCCAACGGAGAGTATGAATGGTACGCTAGATTATGATGGAACATTTATAATAGAAGGTGGAACTCTAATAGCCTCTGGTAGTACGGGAATGGCATTAGGGGTATCTGATGGATCTACACAAAATACGATTATGATGACCTTTGATGAAACACTTGAAGCTAACACGCCTGTTACTGTGACAAATGCGAAAGGTGAACAAATTATTACAGTGGCACCGGAAAAAATGTTTCAAATGATTGTCATTAGTTCTCCAGATTTAGAACTAAATGCAGAGTCAACTCTAAGTCATGGAGGTACTTTAACAGGTGAAGCTGTTGATGGGTTCTATACGAATGCAAAGACAAAAGCTCCAACAGCTAGTGTGACCTATTCAGCCACAACAGCCATGACTTATTTAAATAGTAGTGGAGTGACAGAAGAAGGTTCGTCTATGATGGGTGGTGGAATGAGAGGTAATATGCAAGGTGGAGGTGCTTTTGGTAGAGGTAAAGAGCAGCAACAACCAGAACCAACAAAGGATGCTTCAAACAAATAGTTCAATGTAATTCCAACTCCGATTAATTTTTATCAACTAATGTAGACTTCCATAAGAAAACAGCCTCCAAAGTCGACAATATCGATGCAGGGGCTGTTTTTTAAAGTAAGTAAGTTTATAGGAGTATTTCATGAACACTGGGTTTATAGTGCTTGAAAGAATGAATAGGACAGCTGATTTCCGTTTCAGGTGGAGACAAAGGAACGATGGCTAAGAACGCACCACCTCTTGTGGCAAAGCCTTCGTGACCAACATCCTGTTGACCTCCTTCACCCTGTTGGAGAAGCCACCTTTCACTACAATCAGAATAGTGTGAAGTACACAGGCAAAAGATATAGCGTAGTCTATTGCTTAGATGATAAAGTTGGTCAAATTATAGAGAGTGATAATATTATTTGTCATTGCTTTTGAATTAGAAGTGAGATTATCCAATAATAGTTTGAGAAAGCAGATTTTCTTTTATACTAGTGAAAATAAAGAGAAATATTAAGTGTTTGACTCATAAAGAAGCGAAATAGCGAACGAAATTGCATCTTCGAGAGCTTACTCATTGAATAGGATAGTATCTTTTCTCTAGTTATCCAAAAACGCACTTACCTGTTACTAAGAGTTGTAGGAGGGCGACGGACAGGCAAACGCCATAAAATTACCGAGAAAAGATATGCAGGTCGTGACGCCAGTCACGACCTGCATATCTCAAAAAATTAAAAGGTAATAATATAGCGTCATGTCTTTCCAAAGCCCTTCGAAAATGACAGGAACAGGTGTTGAGCTTAAAGGACGCTTGCGTTTTTTCTTATTATTGAAAAGCTGTAAAATTGCCAAAATCAATAAAAGTAAGTTAATTAATTTGTAAGATCCACCCGATATTTATCTGACATAAATAGGTGGTATAATGGAACAAATTAAGAAATTGTCAGTTAAAGGGTGTGCTAGGCAGATGAAAAAAATATTAATAGTCGAAGATGAGTTTGCCATTAGCCAAGTGCTGAAAGCGTATTTAACAAAGCAAAATTATGAAGTAGTACAGTGCTACACTGGCGGAGAAGCAATCGAGGTATTTGAAAAGGAAAGTCCTGATCTAGTACTTTTAGATATAATGCTACCTGGAAAAAATGGCTGGGTTATATTAAAAGAAATACGTTCGTTAGGTAGTTGCCCAGTTATCATGTTAACTGCATTGGGAGATGTTAACTATCGCCTAGAAGGTTTCGGCGAAGGTGCAGATGATTATATTACAAAACCATTTATTGCGGATGAAGTTGTCGCAAGAGTGAAGGCAGTACTGCGAAGAGTATCTAGTGAAAAACCATCAACCATTAACTTTGGTAAGCTGCATATAGATTTTATTGGTCATTCTGTAAGACTGCATGGGAAAGAAATATTTCTCACACCAAGAGATTTGTCAGTATTACTTTTTTTGGCTAAGCAACCTAACCAAACATTTACTAGGGATCAGTTAATTGAACATATTTGGGGATGGGATTACGACGGAAGTGATCGAGCAGTTGATTTATCTATAAAGCGTCTGAGAAGAGCGCTCGCTGATTGGTCAAGATATGAAGGTGAAATTAGGACATTACGAGGATTGGGGTATCAATTTCATGTTCAACAAAAGTAAGAGAGTTACCCTGTTGTCTTATTGGACAAGCCGATATTTATTAACATTAATAATAGGACTTTTAATAATTTCTTTCATTTCAGCATTGTGGATAAGACATACGACACTCGAAAATCGCTTAGAAATGATGGAGTTTATGGCAGAAGAGATGGTGAATCGGATTACTGATGTAAGTATTCCAGGAATTCCTCCAGGTGAAAGAGTGCCAAAATTTGCTGAAGATCGTTTTCGGATACGAGATATTAATCCATCTATGTACATTATCAATATGGACGGAGAAGTAATATCAAGTAATTTACCACCGGGTCAAGGAGAGTTAAAGACATTTAGTCAGTTAATAGATGGAAAAGATGAAATAGAAACATTTACTTCATCTGAAAATAACAGAAAATATTATGCAGTAAAAAAGAAAATTGAGATAGATGATGAGTCTGTGGGCTGGGTATTGATGGTAGAGTCAAAAGATAAATTAACTATGGTCAAACAAGAATATGGACAGCTCGCTATATTAATAGTTGGACTCGCATTATTGGGTTGGTGGGCAATATATTTTTTGTCGAGAAGATTAGCGCATCCGATAAAACAAGTAGCAGAAGCAGCCAAGCAAGTACAAAGTGGTAACTATGAAATCAACTTATCGGATCATATTAAGGAAAAAGAGGTTTACGAGCTTGTTTTTTCATTTAAACAGATGGCAGGTCGGTTAGAGCAATTAGAAAAGACAAGAACTGAATTATTAGCAGGCGTGACTCATGAACTGAAAACACCAGTAACGTCGATTAGCGGATTATTGCAAGCGGTAAATGAAGATGTTGTTACTGGACAAGAAGCGGAAGAGTTTATCCGAATGGCACTAGTGGAAACGACTAAGATGAAAACAATGGTCGGTGATTTACTAGCATTCAACTCCTTTGCGGTAGATGCAGTGCCAGTGAATATTTCCCTGCTAGATATTGATAGCTTTATGAAGGATTTAACTGCTCAGTGGAAAGTGATACAGGAGAAACCAGATATAGTGTTGAATCTAAAATTGCTTCATAAAAAAGTTATGATTTCTGCTGATATAGTTCGATTACAGCAAATCATGACTAATTTACTAACAAACGCTGAACAAGCAATTTCAGGGATAGGTGAAATTACAATCTCACTTTCTGAAAAAGGAGAATATATATCGGTAATTGTTCAAGATTCAGGTACAGGAATACCAAATGAAGAGCAACCTTTTATCTTCGAGCGGTTCTTTAGAGGAGAAAATAAAAAGTACGGTATAAGAGGGCTTGGATTAGGATTACCTCTCAGTAAAATGATGGCTCAATCAATTAAAGGTAATTTATCTTTAGTTGAAAGTACAGAAAAAGGTACATGTTTTGAATTGTTACTACGGAAAGAAGGCTAACGATATTTCGTTGCCTTCTTTTTTATGTATAAAATGCTGGTCGTGACGTCAATCACTACCAGCATTTCCAAAAAACAACCGGTAAGAGTATAGTGAAATGACTGTTCAAAGCACTTTGAAAAGATAGAAAGGGTTTTGGACTTAAGGGACCGAACATCCTTTTCCAGGTTTTCTTAAGAGATAGGGAAGTATATAAAAATATCCTGTGGACACTGGGGATGTGGCAATTTTATAAATGAATAATACTACTGATTTCCGTTTCAGGTGGACGCGTTCCACAGGGGGAGCGATGAACCATCACCGCCACTTGTGCGTCGATGTGATGTTTCATCTGTCTCCCTGATCCTGCTGGAGTCGCCACCTTTCACTACAATCAATTAATGTGTAGTACCCCACTAGGAGATTTAGCCTAGCTTTTCGCTTAGATGATAAGAGTGGTCAAATCTTAGAAAGTGATCAAATTATTGGTAATCAATTTTGAATTAGATATGCTGCTATTATTCAATGAAAGAGGAAGAAGGCAGATTTTCTATTTTACTAGTGGAAATAAAAAGAAATAGTAAGTGTTTGACTCATAAAGAAGCGAAGCAGCGAACGAAATTGCATCTTCGCGAGCTTTCTCTATGTATAAGAAAGTATCTTTTGTTTAGTTATCCAAATAAGCACTAACCTGTTTCTAAAAGTTGTAGGAGGGCGACGGACAGGAAAAGTGAAACTTCAATCAGTGGGGCTTTATCTTCCACTGATTGTTAGTTGAACCATTCGGGCATTAATGGGCAGTTATCTACTGCCCGTTAATGCGGGACAAACGCCATAAGATTACCGAAAAAAAGTGATATTGGTTGTGAAGGATGTCACAACCAATATCACTAAAAAATTCACTCGGTAATAATATAGCAAAATGTCTGTCCAAAGCCCTTCGAAAACCATAAAAACAGGTTTTGCCTTAAAGGACGCTTGCGTTTTTCTTAAGCGCACACTTCTAATGAATCCGTGCTCTATGGCAACATAATTGTATGCTAAAAAACAAATAAACGTTGACATCTCACTGACACATTGAACCTTTAAAGTGTAACTAAGGAAAAAGCATATATTGAGAGGAAGGTACAGATGAATTCAATTTTTAATAAATCTATAAAAGTATTTGCGTTACCGATTGCTTTAACAATAGCCTTAGCTGGTTGTTCTGGCGAGGACAAAACTAATAAAGAAACTGTGGCAACTGTGAATGGGGAGGAAATTTCTAAAGAAGATTTAACAAAAATATTGATGAAGCAATATGGTGTAGAGGCTTTAGATGTTTTAATTACCAATAAAATTTTCAAAATGGAAGCTGACAGTGCAGGACTAACGGTTGAGGAGAAAGACATTCAAGCAGAGCTTGCTGAGTTAATAGAAACATACGGTGGTCAAGAGGAGTACGAGGCAGTACTTGAGGCAAATAATATAGAGGAAAAAGCTCTATTAGAAAATATTTCTACTTATCAATTACAAACAAAAGTAATGGAAAAAGTAGTAAATATTTCAGATGAAGATTTAGCCACTTACTTCGAAGAAAACAAGACAACCTATGAACAAACAGAGCAAGTGGAAGCAAGTCATATATTAGTTGCAGATGAGGCTACTGCGAAAGAAGTGATAATTAAATTAAATGAGGGTAGTGATTTTGCAGAGCTAGCCAGTGAATATTCAACGGATACATCATCAAATACTAATGGAGGGAGTTTAGGTTACTTTGGAGCAGGTGAAATGGTAAAAGAATTTGAAGAAGTAGCTTTTGAAATGGAAATAGATGAAATTAGTGAACCGGTTGAATCTGAATATGGTTTCCATATTATAAAAGTAACAGGTAAACAGGATGCAAAAGAAGCGGTGTATGAAGATATAAAAGAAGAAGTATATGATAATTTACTAGAGATTCGTATTAATGAAGAATATTCTACTTGGCTAACTGAAAAATATGCAGAATATGAGATATATAATAGCTTAACCGAATAATGAATGCTAGTGAAGCATATTAACTTGTGGAATAATAACAACAAGGGACTTAACCATCAAATGGCTAAAGTCCCTTTTACAATTTTATACATGGAATAGCACTAGCTTCCCAGAGCTATTTACTAAACGATGTGTTCTATTGGAAAAGCCTTTTTCTTCAATAATTGCTTCCCCTTTTTGCTTCGCTTCATCATCATTTTCATACTCCCAAGTTTCTTCTATAATTAGTTCCCCTGTTGGTTCAAATGCAGTAAATTTGTATGGTTTCACGACACAAACCCCCCTTTAATATATTTATATATATTATACATAAAAATTAAAGAATTTTGAATTTAATATCTGTACTTATCAAAGAGATAGCTAATAATAATGTAATTTTTGACTACCTACATTTAGTTGTATACAGTCTTTTCTTTATGGTAAAATAAGAACAAATATTCTATTTTAGAATGAGGTGTACTTGATGGCAAGAATACGTTTTCTACATGTGGCAGATTTACATTTGGACAGCCCTTTTAAAGGTATTTCCTCTATTCCTAAAAATAGATGGAAAGATATACGGGAAAGTACTTTTCAAGCGTTTCAAAACGTTATAAATTACGCGATTGAAAGTAAACCGGATTTCGTATTGATAGTTGGGGATATTTATGATGGGGAAAATAGAAGTTTACGTGCACAGTATTTATTTCAAAAAGGAATGGAAGCTCTACATGAAAATAATATTCCAGTATTTATTTGCCATGGAAATCATGATCATTTAAGTGGTAACTGGGCACGTTTTCAGCTACCCGAAAATGTGCATGTTTTTGGGGAAACGGTAGAGACAAAAATACTATCAGTACATGAAGAAAAAGTTCATATTACAGGATTTAGTTATAAAGAACGGCATATTCAGGAACCTATGCATAACTACTATCCCATTGCTAAACACAATGAGGTTCATATTGGGATGCTTCATGGTAGTGTAGAAGGCAATAATGAGCATGATGTATATGCTCCTTTTAGAAAAAACGATTTGCTGGAGAAAGGCTATCATTATTGGGCGCTGGGACACATACATAAGCGCCAAATTATCCATTCAGATCCGCCAATTGTTTATTCAGGAAATACCCAAAGTCGGCATCGAAACGAAAGAGGTGTAAAAGGATTTTATGAAGTGTCGTTATTTAATGATCAAGCAGATCTTCAGTTTGTCCCGTCATCAGCTTTTATTTATGATGAGATTTCTATAGATTGTGCGGGCATGATCCACACCAATGAATTAATCACATATATTGAAAATGAATTGGTAACTTATATTCAAACAACTGGAAAAGCGATTATTGAGCTTACGATAAACGGAATAACCGAGGAAACAATTGAATTATTACAATCGACTAATAAGGATGAATGGCTATCATTGATTCAAGAGAGTTTAGAATTGCAAGGCACTTTTTTAATAGTAAAAGAATTGCATATAACATTTCCAGTAGAGCAGAGCGCAGAATCTGCTATGCTGCTATCTGCTTTGAGTGATTGGGAGACTTCGGAATGGAAGCTCGCTTTAAAGGATCTTTATCAGCATTCTAAAGGGAGTCGATATTTACAGCCAATTGATCAAAACTTCATAGCTGAAGTCTTAGAAGAAGCGGATTTAATAGTTTCAAAGGCTATTGCGAGGGGGAGTAACGATTGAAGCTTGTAAAACTTCATATATTTGGCTTTGGAAAGCATGAGAATGTAGAAATTGATATGATTAACGGCATAAACGTGTTCTTTGGTGAGAACGAAGCAGGAAAGACTACAATCCAACAATTCATCCTGCATATATTATTCGGATTTCCACAAAAGAATGCACAGTTACTTCGATATGAACCTAAAAGCAGTTCCACATATGGTGGTCAAATACAGATTATTGATGATCAAGGACAGCCTTTAACAATTGAGCGAGTAAAAGGAAAAGCAAGTGGAGAAGTTACAGTATATTATCCAGATGGTAGCCGAGGAGGAGAACGGGAGTTGGCCAGTATTTTGCACTCGTATTCCCGCGCAGATTTTGAAGCTATTTTCTCTTTTTCATTGCTTCAGTTACAGGGCTTCGAGAAGATGACAGAAAAGGAGCTAACGAGAACGTTATTATCTTCCGGAACGACAGGAATCGATACATTAGCGGTCGTCGAAAATCAATATATAAAAGATATGGGCGAGCTATTTAAGCCAACTGGTAGAAAGCCTCTTATCAATCAAAAAATTGAAGAACTACGTGAATTAGAAACTTCCTACAAACATCAACTAGAGGAAGTAGAAAAATATGAACCTTCTATTAAACGTCTAAACGAGCTTGAAACAATTGTTGAGGATTTAGATCAACAAGAGAAAGAGATTTCTAAGCAGTT
This sequence comes from Psychrobacillus sp. BM2, assembly GCF_048572895.1. Lineage (GTDB taxonomy): Bacteria > Bacillota > Bacilli > Bacillales_A > Planococcaceae > Psychrobacillus. The sequence continues at coordinate 2,971,816 of NZ_CP183878.1, read as the reverse complement.
ACAACGATATTTGGAATGGAAACAACTGAAACCATTAAAAGAAAAAGAATATCAATTGAATCAGGAGCTAGACATAGTAAAGCATCAGCTTTTTCCCGCAGATGGTATCCGTAGATTTGAGTTAATAAAAGATAAATTAAATCGTAATCAAATAGAAATAGAGCAGTTGAAAAAAGAGTCGGATTCTTTAACAATCCATGCAACTAGCTTAACCTCTCAGCAATTAGAAGAATTACAGTCCTTTCTAAATCGAGAAGCAGAATGGCATCAGCTTCGTTCCAAGCGAATACAAATAGAAGAAGAGCAAAGTAAAACCCTGCAACTCCAAATGCAACAGCTAGCTCTCGTTGGAATTGATTGGGAAAAAAGCTTATCGCATATAGTTCAAGCCGATGTTTCAATTCAGCAAGAAGATAAACTAGTTACGATTCTTCAAACAGAAAAGAATTTGGAGCTTGAGCTACAACAGGAAAAACGATTATTACAAATGAAGGAACAGGATCTTCTACAACAACAGCAAAGAGTGATGGAATCTAAGCGGGTAAATAAAAACTCTTCCAATAAAAATGTGAATAGAATAATGTTCTGGATTATTGCAGCTACTATTCTAATAGGGGTAACAATAGGGGTTACCCAATCGAATTGGATGGTTGCCCTTACGGCAATTATCATAGGTGGAGTTGTATATGCAGGTTTTACTATAATGATGAATACATGGAAACAATCAAATGATGTTCAAGCATATGCCGATTTATTGGAAAAGGAACATGAGACATTACAACAAGATATTTCCATGTTGAAGCAAGAGATTAGTATATTAGAAGACCAGAAAAAAGATATATCACAACAAGTAAACGAGTTTTTAAATCGCTATCATATTAACGAACAATTATCACCAAGTCTATTACCTGAATTATTTAAGCATCTACGCCTGATTCAGGAACAGCAAATACAGTTAGATCAAATGGAAACAAAGCTCTATGAAGTACGTTTGCAAATACAGGCGCTGCAAAAACAAGCTCAGGGGAAAGCAGTTCATATAAATCTGCTGGAGGATATGCTGTTTCACCAATTAAGAGAGCTCTATCTAGAAGAAAAGAAAAAGTCAGAAGAACAGCAGTATAAAGAGATAAGGGTTTCTGAACTTCAGAAGAGACTTCAGGAACTAACATTACTTCAGCAATCCTATACCGAACAAATCCATACTTTGTATCGTGAAGCAAATGTAGATACGGAAAGCGATTATTACACGGCTTATGCTATCTATGAACGAAAGTCAGAGTTTGAAAAGGAATTACACCATATTCATATGCAGTTAGCTGGAAAACAATTAAATCTGAACGATTTTGATGATGTATTTGAGGACGAGTGTAAAGAAAAGTTACTTCATCTACAGCAACAAAGGCATGTATACAGTGATGAAAAAGCAACTTTATCCTATCAGACCAAGAAATTAATGGAAGATGAAGAGCAAAGTGAACAATTGCAATTACTTGAACAGAAAAAATCAGAACTGCATGAACTTGTGAAAAAATGGGCTGCTCAAAAAGTAGTCGTTGAATCGATTAAACAGATGATGAGGCAGTTAAAAGAGGAGCGACTTCCGGAAGTATTAACAAATGCACAGTATTATTTTCAATTGCTTACAAATAAATCATATGAACAATTGATCCTATCACCGGAAGGAAACTTTGAAGTAGTTAAATCATCTGGACAACGCTTTAAAATAGCCGAGCTAAGCCAAGCGACAAAAGAGCAAGCGTATATTTCCTTGCGTATTGCACTAGCAGTTTCATTACAAAGCAAAGCATCTTTTCCAATCATCATGGATGATCCATTTGTACATTTCGATCGTGTCAGACTCCAACAAGTGGTACAATTAATGGCAGAGTTACAAAAAAAACACCAGCTTTTGTATTTTACATGTCATGAAAATATGCGATATGTATGGGAAGATGCATCCATAGTACAAGTAGCTACATTATTATCCAGAGAGGCGGGGATTGTGAGATGAAAGGCATTACACAATTGCGAGTAGGAGAGCCAGTTGACCATTACTTACTTATAAAACAGTCAACAAAGGGTGTAACAACCGTTGGAAAACCATTTATGTCACTAATATTACAAGATAAGAGCGGAGATATTGAAGCAAAACTTTGGGATACAAATGAGGAGCATGAGAGACTTTATGCTGCTAGTCAAATTGTTCGAGTAGGAGGGGAAATACAAGATTACCGTGGTAAGTTCCAATTACGTGTAAAAAGTATTCGACCGGTAAAATCAGAAGAGCCCATCTCGATAAATGATTTAGTTCCATCTTCAGCAAAACCGAAAGAAGAATTAATGGAAGAGCTTTTAGAATATTTCTTTGAAATGAAAAATCCATTAATTCAACGCATTACTAGACATTTAATGAAAAAACATGAGACATCCTTTATGACGTTCCCTGCAGCTACTAAAAACCATCATGATTATGCATCTGGTCTAATAGACCATGTTGTGTCTATGTTAAAGCTAGGAAAAGCTTTGTGTGACCTTTATCCAACGCTAAACAAAGACCTCTTATATGCAGGAATTATTTTACATGATATAGGAAAGGTAGTGGAGCTTTCAGGACCTGTAGCAACGACATACACTATTGAAGGAAACCTACTTGGACATATTACCATAATGGTAAATGAAATTTCTAAAACGGCAGAAGAGTTAGAAATCGAAGGTGAAGAAGTAATGCTTCTTCAGCATATGGTGCTATCACACCATGGTAAAGAAGAGTGGGGTAGTCCAAAACGTCCTGCACTCCGCGAAGCTGAAATGCTGCATTATATCGATAATATTGACGCAAAAATGAATATGCTAAATCGAGCATTAGATAAAACAAATCCAGGTGAATTCTCCGAGCGATTATTCCCACTAGAAAACCGGTCATTTTATAAACCTACATTTGAATAAAAGAAAAAGCGTAAAGGTATGAAGCCTTTATGCTTTTTTATTTTTAACAGAAAAAGTATATAAAAATGTCCGGTGAACACTGAGCGCTGAGTTCATGGTACTTAAGTGAATGAATAATACTGTAATTTCCATTATAGGTGGAGAAAAAGAAACGATGGCTAAGAACGCCACCTCTCAAAGGGAAGGCAATCTAAGTTCGCCGCGTCCTGCGGCAACGATTGCATAACCCACAACCTGTGGATCCAGGCTCGTTCGTGACCAACGTCCTGTTGGCCTCCACAGGTTGAGCGATGAACCATCTCCGTCGCTTGCGCGTCTATGTGATGGTTCATCTGTCTCACTGATCCTGCCGGAGTCGCCACCTTCCACTACAATCAATTAGTGCGTAGTACTACATTAGAAGAACTGGCAAAGCATATCGCTCATATAATAAGACTAGCTCCAGTTAATGTAGGGATAAAATGATTGGTAATCGCTGATAAAGTAGAAATACGGTTATTTAACGATAGATGGTGGCAGACAATTTTTTTGCAAATGGAAATAAAGAGAAATAGTAAGTGTTTGCACTATAAAGAAGTGAATAGCGAACGAAATTGCATCCTCGAGAGCTTACTCTAGGAATAGTTAGTAGCTTTTCTCTAGTTATCCAAAAACGCACTAACCTGTTTCTAATAGTTGTAGAAGGGTGACGGACAGGCAATCGCCATAAGATTACCGAGAAAAGAGATGCTGGTCGTGACGTTAGTGACGACCAGCTTTTCTAAAAAAACATTCGGTAATACTAAAGCAATAAGCCTGTCCAGAGCACTTCAAAAACTATAGAAACTGGTTTTGAACTATAAGGACCGGGTGTTTTTTGCATCAAAAGGACTTTGCATATTGCCTGTTTTTTTACAAGCACCTTAGCTAACAAAGAGAGTTGATCATGACCGAAGTCACGACCAACTCTCTTTTATACTTGTCCTGCTTATTTTGTGCTTTCAGTTGCTTCCGCATCTTTTTCAGTAGTTGCCTCAGCATCTTCAGCAGGTGCTTCTGCGGCAGCTAAAAATTGGTCTAACGATGTTTTTAGATCTTCATCCTTGATTTTGATATCAGCATCCTTCATCATTTTCGCTACTTTTGGTAACAATGTAGATTGGTCTGCTTTTTCTAGCTTCAATTGTCTTTCAATCTCTGCTTTTTTATCTTCATATGATTCTTCAATTGTACGTTTATCCGTTACTTCAATAATGTGGTAACCAAAGCTCGATTTAATAGGATTACTGATCACATTTTTTTCTAAAGCAAATGCTCCATTTAGGAAATCCTCATCCATTGGAGATGCTTTTGAAATCCAGCCAAGATCTCCACCAGTTGTTTGAGCAGGCTCTTCAATTGAGTATTCTTTTGCAACTTCTGCAAAATCTTTACCAGAGTCTAACTCAGCTTTAACTTTTTTAGCTGTTTCTTCATCTTCAACTACAACGTGACGAACATTAATTTCATCTTTGATATCTTCATATTGAGCTTTGATTTCGTCTTCTGATACTTTAACGTCTTCGATTAAAGCTTTTTCTTGCAATAGGTTTAGTTCTAAGAATTTTTTGTATGACTCTTCAGTATAACCCTTTTGAGCGATTATCGCTTCAAAGCTCTCACCAAATTGCTCTTTATCAGCTTTTAATTGAGTGTTTACTTCCTCTTTTGTCACTTCGTATTTATTGGAAAGTACTTTTTCAATCGCTAGCAATTGGAATGCTTGATCGCCAATAGATGATTTCATCTCTTCATACAAATCATTCTGTGTAATATCTCCGATTTTAGATGTAGCAATTACTTCACTGCTGTCTGCTGAATCATTGCTACAAGCTCCTAAAGCAAGAACTGATGCTGCAAGCGTTAATGTTAATACTGTTTTTTTCATGAAATTTTCTCTCCTAACTTCTTTGTGTTGCCAGTTGTTACTATAACATAAACGAAATAAAAACAAAAATAGTTCCCGTTCATTTGCCTACCAAATATTTTAAATAGCGCATAGGATACATTGAAAAGGAGGTGTTTTAAATGAGCGGACAATATGGCGGCGGCGGCGGATATGCTGGTGGTTCTGGTTTTGCATTGATCGTAGTTTTATTTATTCTATTGATCATTGTAGGCGCAGCGTTTATCTACTAATTTTATAAGAGAAACTAAGATCGCTTAAAAAACGATCTTGGTTTCCCTCAATTGGTAGTGTGAAAAAAAGAAATGACCCTAAATCATATAGATGATTTGGGTCCACTTTTTTTCTCTTAAACTGTATAAACTAGCTCAACATAAAAGGAAACAAGAAGAATCGTGATCAAAATATTGATCGTGCGAAAAATCTTAGGATGTTTCTCTTCCGGAATTTCTTTTGACATTACTAAAGCATATGTCATTCGGTTGATTTGTAGCAAATAAAATGCTGAGAATAGAACTAACGTGAATATAATCATGTCTAGACTCCCTTCATATCCTGATTAAGCATAACAAACAAAGAGGGGGTTATACAAGTGTTACATATTGTTAATAGTTTGGTTCTGCTATTAAAATTTCGTATCCTGCATCTGTTTCTTCAATTAAGGCGCTCTTTGGTGATTTACTTAAATTTTTCGCATAAATTAAATCAATTAAGCAAATACCACAATGATAAGCAAATAAAATAGTGAAATAGTGAGCAAAAATAGGAATTGCTACAGCTCCGATAATAAGTAATATATTAACGAAAATAAAAGGTGCTAATAAAATAAAAAGAAATCTACTCTTATGCACTGGTTCTACTATACGCAAATGTAAGGTAGGGACACATTTAAATTGATTAATGACGATGAATTTTATTTTATCTCTATGACCAAACATCGGGATAAAGTGAAAAAATTTATGAAGTGGATAAATACCAAAAAATGCTATCATGAATATCCAAAAGTAATCGTCCGATTTATGAGAGTTATTAATAATTCCTAATAAGGCATATGCAAATGAAAAAACCATTATAACTACTAAAGAGGATAGTATAAACAATCTCTCTAAACCATATTGTTTTCTCACATTGATAGTTTTCCAGCAGTGCAAGGTATGCAACTCCTATATATATAAATTTGATTTAGATACATAAGATAATCCTTTTTATAATAAAAAGCAACCTCTTTATTTGTTAAAAAATATTAACCGCTTTCAAACTGCATATTATTCGCCTTTGGAACTGAATGTATCCTCGATATTTTTTAAAGATCTTTCGAAGATATCCATGAAATCATCTCCATAGACATTGCGGATAACTGCTGTTACATCCATGAAATCTGGAAATTTCCCGTATAACTCCTTAATAGGAAGAGACCCCTCCAGCACAGCATGTGAAGTAGCATGGTAATTTTCATACATCTCTTCCAAAAGTACTTTCCCTTGTTGGGTAACATCTACATACGTATTGCGCTTATCTGTATCCCTTTTAGAAAAAGAAAGTAGACCACGTTCTTCCAGTTTTTTAGAAAAATTGAATGCTGTCGAGACATGCATTACTCCAAACTTTGCTATATCAGAAATAGTTGCACCCTCTAGATGATATGATATCCATAAAATATGATGCTCATTAATATTTAAGTCATAAGGTTTTATCCATGCTTGCCAATCTTTTTCTACTGCTTTCCAAAGTGCTTTAGATAGTTGCGCTATCCGCTGACTGTAAAGCATTGCTTCTTTCATCGTATAAAATTGATCTGCCATGTAAACCCTGCTTTCTATATTTTTTTCTTTCAAACATTATAGCAAGAAAGTATGTAAGTGAATACAAGTTTAAAAAATATTATTATTTTTATAATAAAAAGTTCCACTAGTCTCAGCTTTAAAGTAGTAACTTTGATGCCCAAAATTTTCCTATTAGAAAAACCGTGTCAAAGACGTCCGGTCCTTTAAAATAAAACCTGTTTCTATCGTTTTCAAAGGGCTTTAGGCAGACTTATTGCTATATTTATTACCGAGTGAATTTTTAAAGGGGTGTTGGTTGGTTGTGACGTCCGTCACAACCAACCAACACCCCTTTTTTTCGATAATTTTATGGCATTTGTCTATCAGTCGCCCTTCAACAACTTCTAGGAACAGGTAAGTGCATTTTTGGATAACTAGAGAAAAGCTACTTTCCTATTCATAAAGCAAGCTCTCGAAGATGCAATTTCGTTCGCTATTTCGCTTTTTTATTTAGTAAACACTTACTATTTCTCTATATTTCCACTAGTAGAAAATAAAATCCGCTTTCTCCATCTATTATTGGATAATAGCACTTCTAATTCAAAAACGATTACAAATAATTTAATCATTTCTAAAATTTGACCAATCTTATCATCTAAGCGATATGCTTGGCCAAATCTTCTAGTGGAGTACTACACACTGATTGATTTTCGTTACAGGTGGCGACTCCAGCGGGATAAGCGAGAAAGTCGAGACCACGCAAGCAGCGTTCATTCGGGACGAAGACCACGAACTCCACATCATGTGTCGACAATTTCTAACCAGCATTGTACTGGTCCGAGGAGGCTCGGCCTCGCCCGCGGAAAGCGTCCACTTGAAACGGAAATCGTAGTATTATTCGTTTTTAAAAGTTCCATGAACCCCGTGTTCGTGGGACATTTTTATAAACTTTCATTTAAAAAAGAGGACATACCCCTAACTGGGATATATCCTCCTCTATTATTAAACGTTTGCTTCTTGTTTTTTTGGTAATTTCTTTTCTAGTTCTTCCATTGCTTCTTGAATAGATGAAATTTCTGCCTGAAGCTGGGCTTGTAAAGGGGCAGTTTCATTTTTCCATTGTGCAATACTTGATTTAAGGTCTTCAATTGTACTTGGAACTACTTCTTTTGAAGAATTTGTTAAGTTGTTTATTGAATTTTTCACATCCGCTAGTTGAAGCTTTATGTCCGAAAGCTTGTCTCTAAAATCATTGGAAGAAGACTTTAAGGAAGATCGAACTTCCATACCAGATTTTGGAGTGGTCATAAGTACGGTAGATGCTCCAACTAGTAGACCAGTTGCAAGACCGCAAAATAATGGTGCTAGTTTCATAATAATTCACTCCTTTGCTTATATGTATTATTCCTTACCTTATGATAATTAAAACATATTATTTTATATAACAAAAGCGCAAGCGCCTATGTCTGCCCCGACAGGCAAATGGGGAGGGGGTAGGTCTGCAAAGTGCGCCACATCCTGTGGCAAAGCAGACATGACCCGCATCGTGCTGGCCTAGGAGGCAGCTCCTGGGCCACCACAGCTTTTTCATAATTGACCCGAGGGGCAAGGCGCTGGAGTCTGGACGAAGATCCACTTGTAGAAAGTTATTCATATGTCACTAATTATATAGTTTTTTAAAGAACAAAAAAAGCTTTCCTTCGAAAAGGAAAGCAGATAGTTTATATTTTATGCTGTAAGTGCTGTGTCAAAACTAGTTCGTTTGATCAGTTTTCCAATAATCGGATAGATGATGAAGAATGCTATTGCATTGATAGCAATGGCTGGAAGTACTACAATCACGAATAATTCTTGGAAAATTGCACCTGCACCGAATACAAAAATTGCAGATGATAGGAAAACTGTACCTGATACTAGTGTTCCAATACCAGTAAGTATTACTCCGACTGCTACCTTATTGGCTAATTTGTTTAATAATAAAACAAGCCCTAAGAAAACAAATGCTGTTACTGCCTTATCAATGATATTTGGAACGAATCCTCCTGGAAAAGTAGAAAACAATCCAGAAATAACTCCTGTAGAAATACCAAGCAAGAAAGTACTTTTTACATTAGGAAATAAAAGAATTCCTATAAACATCATCGTAAGCATAAAGTCTGGCTTCATCCCACCATTAATACCTGGGATAATAATGTAAAGTACTGCTCCGACACCTACTAATAGGGCCATTAAAACTAAATTCTTCGTATTCATTTGCTCATCTCTCCTCAGCTATTCTAAGCTCTGTTTGTTATTTTCCTCTAACGTATCCTCGTGATCGTTAGCAAGAAACTTATCTATGATTTTACGTGCTCTGCATAAAAAAAGCAAGGATTACTTCTTCAATTTGTCATATAACTCTCCTGCTAAGTTTTGTATGATCTCAGGAGTAAACGTTTTCTCTTTCGTAATCCAAGTTGGACGGAAGCCATCCGTTTGATCGTAGCGTGGGATAAAGTGTAAATGGAAATGGAACACACTTTGGCCAGCAGGTGCACCATTATTATTTAACAGGTTCATGCCTACTGGACCGAAGCTTTCTTTCAGTACACTAGCGATTTTTGGTACAACTTTAAACAAGTTACTAGCTTCTTCTTCAGATAAGTCATAAACGTTTTCTTTGTGATTTTTAGGAATAATTAGTGTATGACCTTTTGTTAGTGGCATTATATCCATAAAAGCATAAACATGCTCGTCTTCATAGATTTTCGCACTTGGGATAGAACCATCGATTATTTTACAAAAAATACAATCACTCATAATATACCCTCCATATATTCATCGTTATGAAAAGTTTAACATATAATAGGACAGGCTGTGGGAAGATAGAGGATTTTTTGAAAATATTTTGGTAAACTTATAATAAGAAGTGAGGTGCGAAAGATGACTGTATTAGAAGTCAAAGACGTAACAGGTGGTTATACTAGAAAGCCTGTTTTACATGATTTAAACTTTTCGATTGAAAAGGGAGAGCTAGTAGGATTAATCGGGTTGAATGGTGCGGGGAAAAGTACAACCATCAAACATATTATTGGAACGATGAATGCATTAAAGGGCGAGATCCAAATTAATGGTAAAACATTGAAAGAGGATCCGGCACTATATCGTTCATCCTTTTCCTATATACCTGAAACGCCTGTACTTTATGAAGAGTTAACTTTAAAGGAACATTTACAGCTAACTGCTATGGCTTACAATTTAGATGAATCTGTTTTTGAAGCGAGAAAAGAGGCTCTTTTAAAAGAGTTCCGTATGGAAAAAAGATTGAATTGGTTTCCGGCTCACTTCTCTAAAGGAATGAGACAAAAGGTAATGATTATGTGTGCTTTCCTAGTGAATCCAGCATTATTCATAATCGATGAACCGTTTGTAGGGCTTGATCCCTTAGGTATTCAATCATTATTAGATCAGATGAAATCAAGAAAAGAAGATGGTGCATCCGTACTAATGTCCACACATATATTGACGACAGCAGAAAAGTACTGTGATCGTATCCTTCTATTGCATAATGGGAAAATTCGAGCACAGGGAACAATGGATGATCTGCGAGCAGCATTTCAAATGCCAGATGCTACACTGGATGATCTCTATATCGAAATGACGAAGGAACAACAAAATGAACAATTTGCGTGAAGTATGGAGTAAACGGTTTGTATTTTATATAAATGAATTGCAAAAATACTTGAAGTATATTATTTCCGGGCATATTGCAATTGTTATTGTATTCGTAATAGGTGCAGCTGGATATACGTATAGTGAATGGTTAAATACAGCTCCAAAGGATTTTCCCGCCTTTTTAGTCGTATCCTTCATTGTCAGTATTCTTATAGCGCTAAGTACGCCTGTTACGTTAATGAAAAAAGCGGATAGTGTTTACTTTCTTCCATTAGAAACAAAACTAGGTGAATATCTAAAACTCGCTCTTACGTGGACATTCTTTTCGTCCATAATTGTACCTTTTGCAGCGTTAGTTGTGTCGATACCACTGTTAACTAGAATAGCTGGCTCTACATCAGGGGAGATTTTGTTTTTCCTCGGTGCAATCCTTTTATGGAAGTATTGGAGTATACAAACGGAGTTCCAATATAGATGGGCATCCAATGGTAAAAATGTTTGGGTAGATTATTTCATGCGAATGATTTTATTGTTTGCAGGTTTCTATTTTTTACTAAGTGGTAGCTATTTATTTTTACTTGCAGTCGTTATTATTCAAGTACTGTATTTAATAGCTTGGAAGAGGAAAAAAGCTGAAGTACCTTTTCCTTTTGATCATTTCATTGAAGTGGAGCAGGCACGTATGATGCGTTTTTATCGTTTTGCTAATTATTTTACGGATGTTCCGCATATTCAGGGTATGACGAAGCGAAGAAAATGGCTTGATATTCTGTACAAACTTGCACCATATGAACAAAAAAACACACAATTCTACTTAGTTTTGCGTACGTTTGTCCGTACGAATGATTATTTTTATTTGTGGGTTCGCCTTACAGCGCTTGCTATTGTTGGAGCTATTTTCATCCCGTTTCCAATTGTTGCGATTATCTTTACTAGTGCACTTTCATTTGCTACAGTAATTCAATTGCGTCAGTCCTTATCGTCTGGATATGAGTTCCGAATGGATCTGCTGTTTCCTATTGATGAAGGAACAAGAAAAAAGGCAATAAATCGCTTGATCCGAATTATCCAATTAATACAAGCATTGTTCGTGTTGGTGGTAGTGGTAGTACAAGCTGGGATCGCATTGGAACTACTACTCATTCCGATTATGATGATAGTTGTATCAGAATTAACGATACGAACTAGTAAGATATAGCAATAAAAAAGAGGGAGCTTAAATAGCTTCCTCTTCTTGTGTGGATTGATAAGTTGAGATGTATGGTGCGCTTGTGAATAGATTTTGTTTATCTGCGACCAGACTAAAATCCAGGTTGACTGATTTTGCCCATACTTCGTAGCTGCTTGGGCCAGACCATTCCGATAAAATGATATATGTATCAGATTTAATAGGTTTAAGAACTCTTAGAGCGATAAACCCGGGTTCATTTTGAACGGTTGGGCTTAAATTTGTATATTTAAATTCAAAAATGGATTTTCCTTCATCTGATAGGGGTATATTGTGTAGGACGAAGTATCCTTTATGGGAGAACTGTCCAGCCGACTCTAGAATTTCATATTTTCGTGGCACTTGAAAAACTGTTTTGTTGGAAGACTCATGGATAAGTACTGAATTTCCAGTTCCATGTAACAGGAATAGTTCTTCGTTTGGGTATTTCTTTTTTATTGATTGCATAAATTCCGGCGTTCCGGATGTCATATATAGATTCATGAAAAATACCTCCTATTTTCTCTTTTAATATATCTTTCCCATAATAACTCTTTTAAAAACATAATACACAAGTATCATATAGAAATCCGGACAATTTTATGACAAATACACTATATGGCTATACTTTAGAAATTAGAACGTCTATAGTGGTAACGTATAGAAAAAACAGCACGTTTATTTAATGAGAGGTAGGTACCTTTAATGACTAAATTTAACGATACACTTCTTCGCGCTGCACGTGGAGAGGAAGTTGATCACACGCCAGTTTGGTTTATGAGGCAAGCTGGAAGATCACAACCCGAATACAGAAAAATAAAAGAAAAATACTCACTAGAACAAATTACACATGAACCTGAATTATGCGCTTACGTTACACGTTTACCAGTAGAAAACTATAACGTTGATGCAGCGATCCTGTATAAGGATATCGTTACACCGCTTGTTGGAATAGGCGTAGATGTAAAGATTAAATCTGGAGTAGGTCCAGTCATTGCTAATCCAATCCGTACAGTTCAAGATGTAGCTAATTTAGGGGACTTATCTCCTGAAGACGATGTGCCATTTGTATTGGATACGATAAAATTATTAACAACAGAGCAGCTGAATGTTCCATTAATCGGATTTGCAGGGGCACCATTTACACTAGCTAGTTATATGATTGAGGGGGGACCATCTAAAAGCTACAACAAAACGAAAGCATTTATGGTATCAGAACCACAAGCTTGGCTTGCACTAATGGACAAGCTAGCTGATATGATCATCGTATACATCAAAGCACAGGTTAAAGCCGGTGCCAAGGCTATTCAAATATTTGATTCGTGGGTTGGAGCATTAAATGTAGCGGATTACCGTATCTTTATCAAACCAGTGATGACACGTATTTTCACGGAACTTCGTGAAACAGGCGTTCCGCTTATTACATTTGGTGTTGGCGCAAGCCACCTAGCAATGGAATGGCATGACCTTCCTGTAGACGTTGTTGGGATTGACTGGCGTTTATCTATAGAAGAAGCACGTGCAAAAGGACTTACGAAACCGTTGATGGGGAATTTAGATCCATCATATCTAATTGGTAGCTGGGAAGAGATTGAAAAACGTGCAAAAATTATTGTAGAACAAGGTGTGGCGCAACCAGGACATATCTTCAATCTTGGACATGGTGTGTTCCCAGAGGTAGATCCAGATACACTAAAACGGTTAACTTCCTTTGTACATGATTATAGTAAAGAACTAATCGCTGCAAAATCAAACTAAATCTTGACTAAATCTTTATGAGGTGAATAAGATGAAAAAAACAATGGGATTATTAGTAATGGCTTACGGAACCCCATACTCAGAATCAGATATTGAACGATATTATACACATATCAGACATGGTCGTAAACCAAGCGATGAGCAGCTAGCTGATCTAACTGATCGTTATGAAGCAATAGGCGGGATTTCACCGCTTGCTAAAATTACGGAAAGCCAAGCAAGAGGATTATGCGACCGTTTAAATGAATTACAAGATGAAGTTGAATTTAAGTTATATATTGGCTTAAAGCATATCGAGCCTTTCTTAGAGGATGCAGTTGCAGAAATGCACAAAGATGGCATTACAGAAGCAGTATCTATGGTATTAGCACCTCACTTCTCAACTTTCTCTATTAAATCCTATAATGGCCGTATTAAAGAGGAAGCAGAAAAGCTTGGTAATCTAAAAATTACTTCTATTGAAAGCTGGTACGATGAACCGAAATTCATCCAGTACTGGAGTGATAGAGTAAGCGAAGCGTTCGCAGCAATGACTGAAGAGCAACGTGAAAAAGCATGCTTAATCGTTTCCGCTCACTCATTACCAGAAAAAATTAAAGAATTAGGCGATCCATACCCAGACCAATTGCAAGAAACAGCAGATCTAATTGCTAAAGCAGCAGGGGTAAAAAACTACGCGGTGGGCTGGCAAAGTGCGGGACAAACTCCTGAGCCTTGGATTGGACCAGATGTACAAGATTTAACTCGTGAATTACACGACCAAAAAGGATATACAACATTTGTTTATACGCCAGTAGGATTCGTTGCAGAGCATTTAGAGGTTCTTTATGATAATGACTATGAATGCAAGGTTGTATGTGATGATATTGGAGCAACATATGTACGACCTGAAATGCCAAATGCACAAGCCCAATTTATCGATGCAATGGCCGATGTTGTTTTGAAACACTTGAAATAATAGTTAGGGTAAATGTCTTAAACATCTTCTTGGTGTTTAGGGCATTTTTTATAAGAAAGTATAAAATTATGTGACTTGGACCCAGTGTTCCTATTATTTTAAAGAGTACAATAATAAATAGATACTGCTGATTTCCGTTTCAGGCGGACGCTTTTCGTGGGGTAAGCGATGAGCCATCACCGTCTCTACGCGTCGGTGTGTCGTCTCATCTGTCTCACTCATCCCACTGGATTCGCCGCCTTTCACTACAATCAATATAATGTGTAGTACTCAACTATTAGATATAGCAAAGACTATCGATTAAATGATAACAGTAGTCAAAGTTAAAATTTACTGATAAAACCGTCTGCCCGATTAGGAATACTATTCTAAAATGAAGGATGAAGAAAGTAGTTTTTCTTTTACTAGTGAAAATACAGTGAAATAGTAAGTGTTCACTAAATAAAGAAGCGAAATAGCGAACGAAATTGCATCTTCGAGAGCTTGCTCTATGAATTGGAAAGTTTCTTTTCTCTAGTTATCCAAAAATGTACTTACCTGATTCTAAGAGTTGAAGGAGGGCGACGGGGGACAAACGCCATAAGATTACCGAAAAAAGGGATACTGGTTGGTTGTGACGTCCGTCACAACCAACCAGTATCCCTAAAAAAATAACACGGTAATAATATAGCAAAACGTCTGTCCAAAGCCCTTCGAAAACGATAGAAACAGGTTTTCATCATAAAGGACTGGCGTTTTTTTGCCCGGTTTTCCTTATGGAGCTACATTGGTTTTATGTGAAACTCTGACCCGGTTTGGTGGCACTCCAAAAAATTGAAATCTATTTCAAACTTTTTTCACATGTTCTCGTTATAATGGAAGAAATGGGGGTGGGCTGGTGAAAAAGTTATATATACTTTTGTTACTTTTCTTTATAGGGGGGTGTTCAGAGGTAAGCTATCCTGCCATCCCCTCCGGTACAGATTTTGTTGCAAGCTTAAATACATTAGGGGGAAGTATTGATTTTATCTCAGAAGAGGCTGAAATACTGGAGTCATGGGAGCTAGAGGAAGCCTATACTGGATTTGCTTTAGTGAAGGATGATTTACTTTTGGTATACGGATATACCGTTGAAAAGGCAGTACTCATTGAATTGTCTACGGGTAAAAAGATAGCTTCGATTGATGTAGGTGAGGGAACTACCTATGCGTATGTATATGAAGGAAAGATCTATATAGCAAATGGACAGGACAATACAGTCGCTCTTTATAATACAGAAGGGAAAAAATTGCAGACCAATTCTACCGGTAATTATCCAATGGCGATGATTTCTGACGGGAAGCATATTTTTATCGTGAACTTCAAGGATGAGATCCTTTCTGTACTGACCATGGAATTGGAACAAGTGGATGAGTGGGAGATTCCGACTTCTTCTCACGGTCTTTTTATACAGGGTAATGAGCTTTGGCTTGGTGGTCACGGTGCAGGGAGTAGTCCCAATAGCTCCATCAAAAGAATTAATATAGAAACCGGTGAGCTTATAGGAAAAATTGAGGCTCCATTAATGCCTATCAATATGGCAAGAGCAGCAAATGGACATATTTTTACTGTGAGTCATGGAAGTAGTACAGTCTATGAAATATCAGAAACTGGTGAAGTTTTAAACTCTATGAAAGCAGGAGCAAATCCGTTTTGGATAAGTGCCTTTGGAGATAGCATGGTGCTCGCAGGCTATGATGACCAGCAAATTTATTTTATCCAATCCGGTGAAATTACAAAAAAACTGCAGGTCGGAAAAGGCCCATTCCAATTAATCGTAAGGGAGGTTGAATGATGGCTACTATATTAGTCGTAGATGATGAACGAGAAATGCGTAAGCTAGTTGAACTTCATTTACATCAGGCGGGTCATCATGTACTCCATGCAGAGGATGGAGAAGCAGCAATTGAAGTTGTACATACCTCCAAAGTGGATTTAATACTTTTAGATGTGATGATGCCCGGCATTAGTGGATTTGAAGTTTGTAAGGAAATACGAACGTTTTCTTCTATACCGATTATCTTTCTAACAGCATTAGATGCTAAAACAGATTTAGTTAAAGGACTAAAGCTTGGAGGAGATGATTATGTCATTAAACCCTTCACCGCTATCGAGTTAATGGCTCGTATTAATGCTATATTTCGTAGAGCCGGTATTTCTACAACAAATGAACATCATAAAGCAGGAATAATCGAACATGATCTAGTAGGTAGACAAATTTCAGTTAATCATCAAAAAATCCAGCTGACGTTAAAGGAATACGAGCTACTTCATATATTCATGAATTATGAAGGAAAAGCTTTTTCTAGGGAGCAGTTATTAGAACGAATTTGGGGAATAGATTATGAAGGGGGAACTCGTACTGTTGATACGCATATTAAAACGCTGCGACTAAAGCTAGGAGAGCAGGCAGGTAAATATATTGAGACAGTGTGGGGCATTGGATATCGCTTTGAGGTCGTGCAATGAAAAAACTATCCGTTAAAATTTGGATGCTGCTTCTTTTATTCATAACTATCACGATTGTGTTCTTAGTAATATTCACTAATTTTCTATATGAAGAGCTGTATGTTGAGGATAAGGAAACCTCGATGGTGGAGATGGCAGAAAACTTACAAAGTACGTATAAGGGTGGAGCTGTTAGTAATGAGTTCATCAAACAAACGGAGGACTTCAATCGATTTTCTGATGTAGAGGTTTTTACTGTACGAAATCCTAGAGAACTTAGTGCTTGTCTACCTTTTGATGTAGATTTTGAGACATTGATTGGATCTGACGAGCGGGCTCAGCTTATTGAAGGCGATGCGGTTATTAAACGAGGTTACGAGAAAAGATTTAATCGGGAAGTTGTATCCGTTATTTATCCGTTGGTGGATGAAAATAGACTGGAAGGCATTATTTATGTATATGTACCTTTAACGAAAATAACGGAAATGGCTTCGAAGGATGTAATTTTTTTATTGATATCGGTATCGCTCCTACTCCTAATAATGGCATGGCTCAGCTTGAAGACATTGCAAAAAGTCCTTGTTCCTTTAGATAAACTTAAAGTTGCAGCCAATGAAATGGCATCGGGGAAATATGAAACGCGAGTAGAAGTAAAATCCTCAGATGAAATTGGAGAACTCGCTAAAACCTTTAACCAAATGGCAACGTCTATTCAACAGGAAGACGAGAAGAAAAGAGATTTCCTATCTATTGTCTCTCATGAGCTTCGTACGCCAATAAGTTATATAAAAGGATATGGGGAAGCGTTTGAACAGAAGCTTGTTCCTGAGGAAAAGAAGAAAGAGATTTATGCGCTTATTGTACAAGAGGCAAATCGAATGCAGAAACTGACAAATGATTTGCTAACAGTAGCACGTTCGGAACAGAATCAGGATACTGATATGCTACCGTTAGTATTATCTGAGGTTGTTCGTGAGGTGTTGCAGCTCGTAAGGCCATTTGCAGACAAGAAGCAAATCCGTTTTACTGTTATAATAGACGAGGAAACAATTCTAAAAGCGGATGAGCAAATGACCAAACAAGTATTGATCAATATTCTAGAAAACGCTATTCACTATTCACCTGTTTCTTCTACCATCGCTATAGGAAATGAAATTGCGAAAAACGAAACAACTATTCATATTAAAGATGAAGGCTGTGGAATTGCACCAGAGCATCTAGCGCATATTACGGAAAGATTCTATCGTGTAAATAAGGCTAGAAGTCGTGCGGACGGGGGAACTGGCCTTGGATTATCCATTGCCTCTCAACTTATCGAAATACAAAATGGTAAGCTAACATTTACAAGTGAAATAGAAAAAGGAACAACTGTGTATATAACATTACCACTTTGGGAGGATTCATTTTTATGAAAAAAACATTAACAGTACTTGCATTAGCTACAATGACACTTGTGGGCTGCGGGGATAAAGAAGCAACAGAAGGCACTTCAACACATCATAATGAAGGTACACTAGAAGAGGTGGTAGTAGATATCCAAACGGCTGAAACATTATCCGTAGAAGATGTAGTATTATCTGCAAAAGTAACACAATCGGACGAAGCTGTAGATGATGCTACGGTTGAATTTGAGGTGTGGGAATCAGGCATGCGTGAGGAAGGGCATATGGTAGAAGGTAATTTAAAAGAAGACGGTGTGTATGAAGCTAATTTTTCATTTGATCATGATGGAGTCTATTATATGTTTGCCCATACAAATGCAAGAGGACTGCATGTTATGCCGAAGCAAGAATTGATTGTGGGAGAACCAGATATGAGTAAAGTGATTCCGGATGAGAGTGACGATTCTATGAGTCATATGAATCATGAATAAAAGCTTGCCAAAGAAATAATATGGGTGTATTATAATGACTAGATGACCAATTTGGTTTTCTGGTCATTTTTTGTGATTGGAGTGAATAGAATGGATCGCAGGCAGGAAATATTAGAAGCTGCAACTAAATCCTTTTCCTTATTTGGTTATAAAGCTACAACGATGGAGCAAATAGCTAAAATTGCAAATGTAGGAAAAGGAACAATCTATACTTTTTTTGAAAATAAAGAAGTACTTTTTCAAGAAATCGTTCTTCGTATTATTACGGAGATGAAACAAGAAGCGACGAAAGTGATTAAAGAAGATGCTTCTTTTCAAGAAAATGCGCATGCTGCATTGATGAAAATGCTAGAGTTTCGAGATACTCACCAGTTGTTTGCTAAAATTATTGCGGAAGAACAGGAATGGAAAACTCCAGCAGTTAAACAAGTGAAGGCACAAATAGAGCAAGCAATTGTTTCTTTTATCAAACAGAAGATTGATAAGTATATAAATGCAGGTGAAGTGCGCCAGGTAAACAGTGAACTAGTTGCATACTTACTATTAAAAGGATATTTGGCATTTGTAAACGACTGGAATTTAACTCATGAAAAATCTTTATCAGAAAAGGAAATAGCAGACTTTTTCCAAGATATCATTTTTCAACGTCTCATAATTTGAGACTTATTTTTTGGAACGAAATGACCAAATGAACATATTGGTCATACAGTATTAGGAGGAGATTATATGATTAAATCAGAATGGAAAAGTATTTTTACTAATAGGAAACTACTTATTCCAATAATTGCGGTATTGTTCATACCTGTTATGTACGCAGGAATGTTTTTATGGGCGTTTTGGGATCCCTATGCAAACTTAAGTGATTTACCAGTAGCTGTAGTCAATGCGGACGAAGGTGCTGAGTATAACGATATTACTTTATCATTAGGGGACGACCTATCGGAGAAATTAAAGGAAAGTGGACAGTTTAAGTTTGTTTCTGTTTCAAAGGAAGAAGCAGATGCAGGATTAGTAAATGAAGACTATTATTTATTGATCGAGATTCCAGAAAACTTTTCACAGCATGCAACAACATTATTAGATGAAGAACCTCAAAAGATGGTCATTACGTACAAAGCAAATGAAGGATATAACTTTCTATCCTCTCAAATTGGTGAAACCGCAATGGACCGAATTCGTGCAGAAGTAAATAAGCAAGTATCTGCAACCTATGCGGAACAATTATTTGATTCTATTACGAAATTGGGAGACGGTTTTGCAGAGGCATCAGATGGAGCAGGAGCATTAAAAGATGGTGCAGAAGAAATTAATACAGGAGCAGCCGATTTAAAAGGCTATTTAGAACAGTTGGCAAGTAGTACAGTCGAACTTAGAGATGGCACTAGTACAGTTGTGGATGGTATACAAAAAGCTGCAACTGGTTCAACCGATTTAAACAGTGGATTATCCACACTTACAGACGGATCAAAGCAATTAGCAGCTGGCGTAGATCAAACTGCTACAGGAGCAGAACAGTTAAACAGTGGAATTCAAACGTACACAAATGGAGTAGCTAAATTAAACGAAAGCTATAAATTATTAAGTGAAAAAGAAAAAGAATTACTAAAATCATTAGCTACATTACAATCAAGCAGCGCAACTATTAATAATAGTACAAATCAATTATCCGAAGGTTCTACACAGGTTACTGCTGGCATTCAAGCATTATCGCAACAGTTAAATCAGTTATCAGCATCTTTACCGGCTGAACAGGCAGCAACATTAGCAGAAACAATGAAACAGTTAGAAACTGGTAGTTCTACAGTATCTGCTGGTTTAGAAAAGCTAGCTAATGGTACAGCTGCTCTATCAACAGGTACTACTCAAGTGAGCGATGGAGCAAATCAGCTTAGTGCAGGTTATACACAAGCACAACAAGGGGTTTCCCAATTGAATGGCTCTTCAAGTGCATTAATAGAAGGTTCCGCAAACTTAGCAACTGGAACTAGTACACTTGCATCGAAAATGAGCGATTTAACAACAGGTATGCAGCAAGCATATGATGGTTCTTCTAGTTTAGTAGTCGGTCTAAATGAATTAGCAACTGGCTCAAGTCAGTTAAAAACAGGTACAGGAACATTAGCAGAGAAATCTGGAGAGTTAGCAGATGGTTCATCTAAACTAACGGAAGGCACAGAACAATTAGCAGCTGGTACAGAAACTTTACAATCGAGCTTAAAGGATGCTAGTGAACAATCTAAAGAGGTATCAGCCAATGATTCCACTTATGAAATGGTAGCATCTCCAGTGGACGTGGAAGTTGAAGGAGTGAATGAAGTACCGAACTATGGTACAGGATTTACACCATACTTCTTATCTCTTGGATTATTTGTAGGTGCATTGCTTATATCGATTGTATTCCCATTCGTTCAGTCTGCGATTAAACCTACGAGCGGTGCGTCTTGGTTTATGAGTAAGATCTCAGTTTTAGGAGTAGTAGGGATTATTCAATCTCTAGTAGTTGTAGCTATCGCTTTGTTCGCCTTAAAATTGGAGACACAAAGTATAGGATTGTTTGTATTATCGACAATCATTACAAGCTTTACTTACTTAGCTATCGTTCAATTACTTGTAACGGTACTAGGTGATCCAGGCCGCTTTGTAGCAATTGTCATCTTGATACTTCAATTGACAACTAGTGCAGGGACGTTCCCATTGGAGCTAATACCGCAGCCATTACAAATCTTTAATAAATTCTTACCGATGACTTATTCAGTGCAAAGCTTTAAAGCTTCCATTTCAACGGGAAGTATAAGCAGTTTCTGGTCAACTAACAGCGTATTATTAGGATTTATGATAGTATGTCTTGCTCTAACTTTGGGGTATTTCATGCTACTATTCAAAAAACGTCATTCGAAAGAAACAGTTGAAGCTTAAACTTTTGAACTCATCTCTTAAAAGAGATGAGTTTTTGGTTTGAAGAATAAAATTTTTGCTTCTTATGAATCTTGTCCTAGTAGGTTAATATTGTATCTTGGAAAAATTATCCGTTCCGCAAGTAAAAGGTAATAGATCGCAAGTAAATATAGACTAAGAGCAAGTAAATACTTTACGACCGCAAGAAAGCAACAGATGAAAGTAAGTAAACAAAGGGTGAAAGCAAGTAAAGATAAAGTAGGATCCAATCGATCATAAAGTACAGCAACAAGTTGGTCCAAAGCCTACCGAAAAAGGTAGAAACAGGTTTTGATTATAAAAAATCCCACTAGAAAGGGGAGTATCTAGTGGGTAATTCTTTCAATTATTAAAGTGTCGTGCATTTATCACAGTGGTTCCCGTAGCATTCATGTTGTTCTTCAATTGCTTCACCACATGTTGCACATTTCTTAGCGGGTAGGTTACGGAAAAATTCAATTACGTTTTCTAACATAGTTGTTCCACCTCCATCTGTTATATAACTATCTTTATTATTGTTATTGTATTATAACACAGTTAAATTTGTCAACATATTAACTGAACTTTTGATAAAATAATCTTAAAGGAGAGATGAACATGTATTTTATTGATAATAAAGGAATAACTGATCCACGCATTAACTTAGCAATTGAGGAGTATGCATTAAACACAATGGACGTTGAAAAGGATTCTTTTCTTCTGTTTTACATAAATCAGCCTTCCATTATTATTGGGAGAAATCAAAATACCATTGAAGAAATAAATACTGACTTTGTAGAAACAAATGGGATTATCCCAGTTCGCAGACTTTCTGGTGGTGGTGCTGTGTACCATGATTTAGGTAACTTAAATTACAGCTTTTTAACAAAGGACGATGGAGAAAGCTTCCGTAACTTTAAAAAGTTCACACAGCCTGTTATTGATGCACTTGCTAAAATGGGTGTAAATGCAGAGCTATCAGGTAGAAATGATATTTTGGCAGAAGGAAAAAAAATCTCTGGCAATGCACAATTCTCAACTCGCGGCCGAATGTTCAGCCACGGAACATTAATGTTCGATACAGAAATAGATGCTGTTGTATCAGCTTTAAAAGTAAGTAAAGAAAAAATTGAATCTAAAGGTATTAAATCTATTCGAAGTCGCGTAACAAACATCAAGGAGCTGTTAGATAATCCGATGACAATCGAACAGTTCCGTTTAGAAATTCTTGCTTCCATTTTTGAAGGAAAAGAAAATATCCAGTATTGGGAGTTAACAGAGCAGGACTGGGAAAATATCCACAAGCTTTCAGAAGAACGTTACCAACAATGGGATTGGAACTACGGTAAATCACCTAAATTTAATATGAAACATTCTCATCGCTTCCCAGTAGGTGGAGTAGATGTGCGTTTAGATGTAAATAGAGGAATGATGGAAGAAGTGAAAATCTTCGGCGACTTCTTCGGTGTAGGAGATATGGCGGAAGTAGAACAGCTACTAACTGGCAAACCATATAGCAAAGAAGGCATTGAAGCGGCGTTAGCAACCGTGGACGTACCAAAATACTTCGGTGGTATTACAAAAGAAGAGCTTATTCAATTAATTTATTGATAAATAGTATAAAACTTAGTTGAATACTCTGTAAACACTGTTATATTAATGCTTTTGTGGTAAGGGAGTTCTGACAAGAGACTAGCCAAGGGGGCAACTCCCTTGTACAATTCGGTTTGAAAATTGCCTTCTAAAATTATATTTTGGGAGGTATTTTAATGACAAAGGTTAATTTAAGAAATTTGCAGTATAAATTTTGTAGCGAAAGAATTTACTCCTTACCATAGTTTTGAAGTAACTTATATTAGAATTTCCGAATTGAACAGAGAAAAACAGAGATATGAAAAATCTTTAAATGTTTCTTTAAGTATTTAACAATGCCTGGTAACGTGAGCTTGATTTCATACGATAAATGGACCTTCTACTATATTAAAAACGAACGAAATAAATGTGATAATTCTTAATAATTTGGGTATTAATAATTGGAGATATTTACTTTGACTCGTGGGTATCCATGTATTAAAATAATGAATGCCGAGTAAGTTAATCTGAATTAGGAGGAATTATAATATGAAAAAATTTAGCTATTTGTTATTATTGATTATTTCTGCTGTGCTAGTGTTAGTGGCATGCGGTGGCAAAGAGAACGAAAACGAAGGCAGCAATGAAAATCAAAACGAATCGGGTAATACCGAAGGGGATCTATTAGCGAAGGTAAAAGACAGCGGTGAGCTATTGGTCGGTACAGAAGGAACATACGCACCCTTCACATTCCATGATGAGTCTGGAAAGTTGACTGGCTTTGACGTTGAGATTGCGGAAGAAATTGCTTCACGCCTTGGCGTAAAGGCAAAATTCATGGAAACTCAATGGGATGCAATGTTCCCGGGTCTAGATTCAGAGCGTTTTGATATGATTGCCAATCAAGTGGGAATTAAACCAGAACGCCAAGAAAAATATGATTTCTCTGATCCATATATTTCATCATCTGCAGTATTGGTAACACAAGCAGACAACAATGACGTTAAATCATTTGAAGACATTAAAGGTTTGAAATCTGCGCAATCCCTTACAAGCAACTACGGTGAAATGGCTAAGTCTTACGGGGCTGAGTTAGTTGGAATTGATGGGTTCAATCAAGCAATTGAATTGTTGAATTCAAACCGTGTAGATGTAACAATCAACGATAAATTGACTGTACTTGATTTCCAAAAACAAAAACCTGAAGCAAATATCAAGGTTGTAGCAGAAGCAGACGATGCTGCACAAAGTGGTTTGATGTTCCGCAAAGGAAGCGAAACACTAGTGGAAGCTGTAAACGAAGCATTGAACGAAATGATCGAAGACGGCACGTATAACGAAATCTCTGAGAAATGGTTCGGCGAAAATGTTTTGGAATGATCCTGATAAAATGGAGCGCTATCTAGATATTGCTCAATCCTCCCTCCTGCCTTTGCTAGAGGGTGCTGTTGTATATACGCTCCCATTGTCGCTGATCACATTCGTCTGTGGACTTGTACTAGCGGTCCTTACAGCATTGGCTAGAATATCAACCATCAAACCGTTCCAATGGATTGCACGCGTGTATGTCTCCGCCATTCGGGGAACGCCTTTATTGGTACAGTTGTTTATTCTATTCTATGGTTTGGGATCAGTCGGAGTTGTCATTGATCCGTTCCCAGCCGCTGTCATTGGGTTTTCATTGAACGTGGGTGCCTATGCTTCTGAAGTGATACGTGCGGCTATCCTGTCCATTCCTAAAGGGCAGTGGGAAGCTGCACAAATGATAGGGATGACTTATTCCCAGACATTGCGCCGAGTGATTTTGCCTCAGGCTACACGCGTATCCATCCCGCCCCTTTCGAATACATTCATCGGCCTGGTGAAAGATACTTCTTTGGCATCTGCGATTCTAGTAACAGAAATGTTTAGAAGAGCGCAAGAGATTGCGGCATTTAACTATGAGGTACTGCTGCTTTATACTGAAGTTGCTATTCTGTATTGGATCATCTGTTTCTTGCTTTCGCTTGTCCAAGGCCGATTGGAAAATCGATTCGATCGCTATGTATCGATATAAATCAATTGAACGGATGAAGTAGAAAGGAGAATAGGGTTGATAAAAATTAATGGACTGCACAAAAGATTTGGCGACCTTGAAGTTTTGAAGGGAATTGACCTGGAAATCAATCAAGGTAAAGTGGTCGTTGTCATCGGGCCTTCCGGTTCCGGAAAGACGACATTGCTTCGCTGCCTGAATATACTGGAAGTTCCTTCGGCCGGAAGCATTACCATTGACGGCCAAACGACTGATTTTTCCAAGCCTTTACCTAAGAAAGAAGTTGATATTTTCAGAAGGAAATCAGCAATGGTTTTCCAACACTACAATCTTTTCCCTCATATGACGGCTCTTCAGAACGTCATGGAAGGGCCGATGATCGTGCAACGGAAATCTAAAGAAGAAGCCCGCCAACAAGCAGAACAGCTATTGACTAAAGTAGGGCTTGGAGACAAACTTGACTATTATCCTCATCAGCTTTCTGGCGGACAGCAGCAGCGTGTTGGGATTGCCAGAGCTCTTGCGTTGGAGCCAAAAGTGATGCTGTTCGATGAACCCACTTCTGCACTGGATCCCGAGCTCGTAGGAGAAGTACTGCAGGTCATGAAAAATCTCGCAGGGACAGGCATTACCATGATCGTAGTTACCCATGAAATGCGATTTGCAAACGATGTAGCATCTGAAGTTATCTTTATGGATCAAGGGAAGATCATCGAACGAAGCCAGCCGTCCGAGATGTTCACAAATCCAAAAGAAGAGCGGACACGACAGTTCCTGAATCTGATTCAATAATGAACATGGGTACATGTCGAAAATGCAGATGTTTATAAGGTAGAAGAAATAAGGACAGACATATGTCCGAAGGATAAATTTATAGGCCAATATTGCATCTTTTATATGTTCGCAAAATACTTATTTAAGGAATTTTAATAAATAAGACTAAAAGTTGTAGTTCAGTAGTAAAGCACATAAGGAAAAGGACAGACAGCCTACTAAGCCGTCTGTCCTTTTCAGTAGCTCTTATTTTTCTATATCCGCAGGCTTTAAACGATTGGTCTCCATCCGGGTTAATACATGTTCGTTATCTTTATTGGATAGGTTGGTATAGAGAGAAGTGGTTTCAATGTTGCTGTGACTCAGTTAATCTCGCAAAAGGACGAAATTGCCACCCGTTTCTTATAAAATCAGCCGCAAAACTGTGTCGTAGTTTGTGAGGACTCATGCCTTCCCCTTAAGCAAATGCAGCGGTGTATTTGCTCACCAGGTTCTCAATTGCACGACGAGATAACTAACCAAGTTAGTAAAAGGTGAGACTCTTTTAGCAAACGTAGACGTACCAAAATACTTCGGTGGTATCACAAAAGAAGAGCTTGTTCAATTAATTTATTGATAAATGGGAAAGAGTCTGACGTATGTTGGGCTATTTTTTGATATGATAAAGTAAGAATCGTTTTTGTGGAGGAGGATTATTGTGACGACACATCGTGTGTTAGTTGTAGAGGATGATCGAAAGATTGCATCACTGCTTGCAGATACTTTAAGAAAGTATCATTACGAGGTGCATACTATAGAGGATTTCGATCAAATAGTAGAGGAGTTTACTGCGTTTGATCCACATATTGTATTACTAGATATAAACTTACCATCGTATGATGGATATTATTGGTGTCGCCAATTGCGCCAATTAACTACCTGTCCGATTATATTCGTTTCTGCGAGATCTGGTGAAATGGATCAAATATTTGCGCTTGAGAATGGTGGGGATGATTTCATTACGAAGCCTTTTCACTATGAAATCGTCCTAGCTAAAATAAGAAGTCATTTGAGAAGAACGTACGGTGAATATGCTGCCAAGCAAGAAGAAAGAGTTGTTAAGGTTGGTAGGCTACAGCTTTATATGGAACGAATGGAGCTACATACAGTACATGGTGAAATTCCGCTCCAAAAGAAAGAATGTACGATATTGGAATTATTGTTACGAAATCATCCGAAGCTTGTAACTAGGGAGCAGCTATTAGAGGAGCTTTGGGATGATCAGTCATTTGTTGATGAAAATACATTGAATGTAAATATGACAAGAGTTCGAAAAAAGCTAAGTGACTATAATGTGTTGTCAACGATTGAGACTGTAAGAGGAGCAGGGTATCGACTAATCCTAAGCTCGGAGGAGTCATAAAATGATTCGATTGTTTTTAAAGGAGCATTTAGTATTTTTAGTGTTTCAGGTGTTATTAGTATTATTTGTGATGCTATTATATTGGCTGGATGGCTTTCGAAATATAGATACCGCGGTGTATTCCATTGTTATTACTAGTATATTGACCATTACCTTTTTAGGAACATTATTTATAAAAAAATATACATTCTATAAAAAGATTCTTTCCGTACCAACTGAAATAGAGGGGGTATTGCAAAGGGAAGCTAAATCCCCCGAAATAAAACAGGTTGAGATGTATTTGCAGCATATTTATCGTTTATATCAAAAGGAAGTTCAGCTTCTATATGCTAGGCAAAATAGACATTTACAATTTATGAATAGCTGGGTGCATCAGATGAAAACTCCTATTTCGGTTATAGAGTTGATGACCCAAGGGAATGATCAAGTAGATGCAGCTGGTGTTTCTGAGGAAATGGATCGACTGAAGCGTGGTCTGGATGCAGTTCTGATGAATGCACGATTAGATACATTTGAAGAAGATATGCAAATTGAACAAATTGATATAAAGCAACTCGTTATGGAAGTGGTTTCTAGTAATAAGCGTTTGTTTATAGGAAGTCATGTATTTCCAGTTATTTCAATAGCGGAAGAATGTACGGTTACTTCAGATTCGAAGTGGTTGCGGTTTGTAATAGCTCAATTTTTAACGAATGCTGTCAAATATACATTTGAAGAAAATAAAAAGGTATACTTTGAAACTTCCTATGAATATAATCACGTCATTTTGTCTGTGAGGGATGAAGGTATTGGTATTCCTACCTCTGATATGAAAAGGGTGACGAAAGCTTTTTTCACCGGAGAAAATGGCAGGAAAACAGGCGAATCTACCGGAATGGGATTATATTTGGCTCAGGAAATTTGTCATAGATTAGGGCATGAGATGAAATTAGCGTCCACTGTAGGAAAAGGAACGACTGTATCGATTATATTTGAACAACAAGAAACTGCAGAACGAGGTGAACTCGATGTCGATATTGATGCTGGAAGAAATAACGAAGGTTTATGAAGGGAAGGTCGCGCATCTAGCGATTAATCAACTGAGCTTCGAAGTGGAAAAAGGAGAGTTTCTTGCAGTTATGGGCCCATCAGGGAGTGGTAAAACAACATTACTCAATTTGATATCAACGATAGATCGCCCAACTTCCGGAGATATAACGATTAATGGCTTAGATCCAATGAAATTGAAAAGCAATGATTTATCATTATTCCGCAGAAGACAGCTTGGTTTTGTGTTTCAAGACTTTAATTTACTTCCGGCATTAACAGTGGAAGAGAATATGGTATTGCCACTAACTTTAGATCAACAGCCCGTAAATGTCATGAAACAAAAAGTTAATAGGATTGCAGAACAGCTTGATATAACCTCTATTTTAGAAAAAAGACCATTCGAAATTTCTGGGGGACAAGCGCAAAGAACTGCTATTGGACGAGCATTAATACATGAACCTTCTATTATACTGGCAGATGAGCCCACAGGAAACCTGGATTCAAAAGCTGCAAAAGATGTATTGGAACTACTATCTAATGTAAACAAAAGAAGTAATACGACCATCATTATGGTGACACATGATCCGATTGCCGCAAGCTATTGTGATCGGGTTCTGTTTATAAAAGATGGAGAATATTTTAATGAAATTTATAAAGATGACCGAAGACAAACGTTCTTTCAACGTATTTTAAATGTCTTATCTTTACTAGGTGGAAATGTAAATGACCTTTCGACAATTCGCTTATCATAATGTCATTCGAAATGCCCGCGTATACGCAGCATTTTTATTGGCGAGCATTTTTTCAGTTTTAGTGTTTTTTGTCTACTCTATGTTAATGTTTCATCCCAATATTGAAGATCAATTTTTACAGAATATCGCATTTGGCGGAATGTTTATAGCACAGGTCATTCTCATTATATTTACTTTGTTTTTTTTGTTTTATTCGATGAGTGCTTTTTTACAGGCACGTTCGCAGGAATTTGGAGTACTTCTCAATTTAGGGATGGATAAGCGTCAGCTTAATCGGATGATTTTTTTAGAAACGATGATTTTAGGATTTATATCAACGACGGTAGGTATCTTTTTTGGGTTTGCTTTTTCTAAGTTTTTCTTTATGGTTATTCGAGAGCTGTTTTTACTGGATAGTCTACCCCTGTACCTGTCATGGAAGCCCTTTGCATTAACTATATTTGTGTTTTTATCCTTGTTTATTATTATTTCGTTTAGTAGCTCTGTGTTCATTCGTAAGAAAAATATTATTCAGCTGCTAAAAGGATTTGGTAAGCAAAATGAGCAAGAGGCTTATAGTAAGGGAAGGGCAATTTTAGGATTATCATTGCTTTTAGCTGCTTATAGTTTAGTTATACTGTCACTTTTTCAAATTAAAGTATTTATGAGTTTTATCATAATTATACTGGCGTTGGTTGGTACTTATCTATTTTATACGGATAGTGTTTTGTACTTGTTAAATATTATAAGAAAACGAAAGAATTTGTATTGGCGTTCTTTTCGATTGATAGCTTTTGCGGAAGGTTCTATTAAGGTAAGGGAAAATGCTCGAATGTTTTTTATAGTAACGGTTGTTTCGACCATAGCTTTTCTATCGGTTGGTGTCGTAACCTCGTTTACTTCATTTACAGCACAATATCGGGAAATGAACCCAGTCAGTATTTTCTACTCCAGTAATTGGGACAACCCTTTTGAGGAAGAGCATGTGATGAAATTATCCGAAGAGCTTCAAAGGGAAGGGCTATCCTACGATTTGGTTAAGTTTACAGTAAAAAAGCAAACTTCCTCCAATTTACGTAACAAAGTAAATCTTATAAAAGAATCGGAAGTGAATAGTTTAGCGGTTGCATTGAAAATTCCTTTGATTGACCTACAAAATGGGGAAGCAATGATCATACCTAACACACGTGAGGACTATAAAGATATAAGAACCGAAGACGAGCAGACTGTGTTAGAGGAAAGCAGTATACCTATTCAAATTAAAGGAGTTTATGATCGGTTGATCTTTCCTTCACTTGCTATCAAAGATAGATCATTAATCATTAGCGATGAGGATTACGAACTCATTACCGAACCTTTATATGGGTATGGCTTAAGAGAATCTAGCATGACATTTTATGCTTTTCATGTTTCCGAGTGGCTTCGCACAAAGGATGTTGGAACTGACTTAGATAAAATTATGACACAGTCTATGGGGACTTCAGATGTAAATCCTAACACCTTCTATTTCTCCAATCCTGGTTCAAATTATTCGATCATTCGAGCTACATTTTCCTTATTGTTATTTACTGGTCTACTTGTGGCAGCTGTATTGTTGCTTGCAGCAGGGAGTTTTGTTTACTTTAAACTTTATACGGACCTTGAGCGTGATAAAAAACAATATGATGTGCTTCGTAGAATGGGGGTTACGGACCGAGAGCTAGTGAAAATCGTAAATCGCCAGTTAATTCCTCAGTTTTTCTTACCTTGGGGATTAGCCATGCTGCATAGTACGTTTTCATTTATGTTTTTACAAGCATTTTGGGTGGATATAGCAGCAGTTTCGATAGCGATGGAAATGTTACTCGTGTTAATAGCATTCACGATTATTCAAGTTTCTTATTTCTTTTTGATCCGTTGGAGATATCTTGCCCATATTCAATAATGAAAAGAAGGTTACGAAAGTAGCCTTCTTTTTTAAAAATATGAAAGTATATAAAAATATTCTTTGAACACTAGGTTTGTGACAATATTTAAAATGGATAATACTACTGATTTCCGTTTCAGGTGGATGCGCTTTAGTAGGGTGAGCGATGAACCATCACCGACGCTTGCGGGTTCGCTTGTGATGTTTCAGCTGTCTCACTCATCCTGCTGGAGTCGACACCTCCCACTGCAATCAATTAGTGTGTAGTACTCCTCTAGAGGATTTAGCATAGCTTATCACTTAGGTGATAAGATTGGTCAAATTTTAGCGAGTGATCAAATTATTTGTAATTGCTTTTGAATTAGAAATGCGATTATCCAATGATAGAAGAAGAAAGCAGATTAACTTTTATACTAGTGGAAATAAAGAGAAATAGTAAGTGTTTGACTCATAAAGAAGCGAAATAGCGAACGAAATTGCATCTTCGTGAGCTTATTCTATCGATAGGGAGTATCTTATCTTTAGTTACCCAAAAACGAACTTACCTGTTTCTAACCATTGTAGGAGGGCGACGGACAGAAAAAGTGAAACTTCAATCAGTGGGGCTTCATTCTCCACTGATTGTTAGTTGAACCATTCGGGCTCTTACGGGCAGTTATCTACTGCCCGTTAATGCGGGACAAACGCCATAAAATTACCAGCTTCTTTAAAAATCAATCGGTAATAATATAGCGACTAGTCTGTCCAAAGCTTACTGAAAACGGTAGAAACAGGTTTTGAATTTAAAGGACCTGGCGTCTTTTGCCTGATTTTTCTTATATAATCTATTAACCTCTATTATTCTACATTCTAGTTTTTCTTGAATTGTCAAAACTTTTCTTATATAATGAATATGGGGAAAATGAATGGTTATTCATTTAAAAAAGATGGGAGACGAGAATATGAGTTTAGTTTCACGTGTTCAAGAAATTTCCAATGAGCATCCAGAGAAGGTTGCCTATCATTTTATGGGGAAAGATACTACATACGCAGAATTCGATCAATCAGTGGAGCTATTTGCAGGGGCATTAGAGTCAATTGGTGTGGAAAAAGGCGATAATATAGGGTTTTTATTGGGGAACTCACCACATTTTTTGATTTCTTTATATGCTACTATGCGAATTGGGGCTACGGCAGTTCCGATTAATCCCATTTATTCGCCCGATGAAATTAGTTATATTGTAAAAAACAGTGATGCGAAAGTAATCATTGCACTTGATGCACTCTTGCCTTTAGTGGAGAAAGCATCAGAAATTTTCACATCGGTTGAAAATTATATTATTTGTGAAACACAACCAGATACTATTCAAAAACTCGCTTCTTTACCTGAAAATTTGAAGCCAAAAGTGAAACCTTTTTCACTGTTACTTTCTACATCTACCTTGGGGACTTCTGCCATAGAAACAGATCCAGATGATATCGCTGTAATCTTATATACTTCTGGGACAACAGGTCAACCAAAGGGTGCTATGCTAACATACAATAATATTTACTCAAATGCTCGTGACGTGGCAGAATACTTGAAGATTAGTACAGAGGATCGCGTAATCACCACTTTACCTGTATTTCACGTGTTTGCCCTAACAGTTGTCGTGAATGCACCATTATTAATGGGTGCAACACTTTTATTAATTCCAAAATTTAGTCCACATGAGGTATTTAAAATGACGAAAGAGCATCAAGCAACTGTGTTTGCAGGTGTTCCAACGATGTATAATTTCTTGTATCAATACCCAGATGCAAATGTAGAGGACTTTTCTAGTATTCGATTAGCGATTTCAGGGGGATCTTCATTGCCAGTGGCATTGCTACATAACTTTGAAAACAAGTTCAATGTTCGTGTATCTGAAGGATATGGTTTGTCGGAGGCATCACCAGTAACATGCTTTAACCCAATTGACCGCGATCGTAAGCCTGGTTCGATCGGGACAAATATCGTAAATGTTGAAAATAAAATCGTCAATGAGCTTGGAGAAGACGTTGCAATCGGAGAAGTAGGAGAACTGATCGTTCGCGGACCAAACGTCATGAAGGGATACTACAAGATGCCAGAAGAAACGGAAAGTGCTATTCGCAATGGATGGTTATATACTGGAGATCTCGCAAAACAAGATGAGGAAGGCTATTTCTATATAGTCGATCGCAAAAAAGATATGATAATTGTTGGAGGGTATAATGTATATCCCCGTGAAGTAGAGGAAGTGCTATTTGCACATCCTGATATAGTAGAAGCTGCTGTTATCGGTATCCCAGATCCGAATTTTGGTGAAGAGGTTCTTGCGTTCGTCGTGAAAAAAGATTCTACATTAACCGAACAACAATTACACGACTATTGTGCAGAAAAACTAGCAAAATATAAAGTGCCTAAGAAGTTCGAATTCTTAGAGGAACTTCCTAAGAATACAACGGGCAAAATCTTGCGTCGTTCTTTAAAAACACAAACAGTTTAACTTGAGTTGCAAATAAATACAATCGATTAGAGGAACTATGGCTAAGCAAAGCTAATAAGTTCTTCAAAAGTTCAGTAACCTCCTACCAATTCAATTAGTAGGAGGTTTTTAAAGTTGATTGAATATCAAATACAGTTTTCATACTACTCAACCATACACCTGTTTTATAGCACATATGATTTACGACGCCACACACTTAGTCCGAAACCAACCATGGCTGCTGCAATAATCGTCGGCATTAAGCCATAACTAATAAAAGGTAATGACATCGCCATTATTGGTAAAAAACCGAAAATCATGCCGATATTCACGACAACTTGTGTGGCGAATAGAGTGACACTACCAGTTAGTAAATAACGACCAAATGGATCACGAACCTTTTGGATTATCATGAGTAAACGAATGATACAGACAACTAATAAAACAGCGATCAATAAAGCAAGACCAAGCCCGTAGGAACGAATAATCCCAGCAAAAACAAAATCTGTATGCAATTCTGGTATCCCTTCAAATGGAATAGCACCAAACCATCTCGCTTCACTGAATAATTGCTGCAGACGTATATATAGATAGCCAAAACCCTCTGCATCCTTGTCCGGATTGATAAACGCAAAAATCCTCGCTACCTGATAAGGCATAGCATTCACTAAGAAAAATACAATAAATGTAGCACTAGCTATAGCACTTGTCACAATTGTGATTACTTTCGTTTTGATTTTGTGCTTACTACATAGGAAGATTACCATGAACATTATCGTATGTAATATAAATGCGATTAAATGTGGTTGCAACATAAATAATATAGTAATGAAGGAAAATAACGCAAATCCACCGAATAATGAACGTTTTTTCGCAAAGTGGCCAGCCCAGCCGATGACTAGAATCGGTAACGTCCATAAGCTATCTATACGGAAAGGACCTAATTTCAGCTCTGGCTTGCCGTTTATATGATACGTTGGGAAATACAAAAGTAATAGCAACAAAACGATAGTAGTTACAAAGAACCACTTCTCCTTCTTTATGAGTTTTCTGTAGTCATATCGGTAAAGAACAACAACTAATCCTACACCAAGGAAAATGATAATTATCTTTTTTGAATACGCTGCGACTTCAAGCGGCAGGAAACCACATAATAACAATGCACTAAATGCCGCAATGAGCAGCCAATCAAGTTTAGGCTTATGGATTTTATTCATTGATTTTCCAAGAGCGATGGGATTTCCCATGTCTTGAATTGCTTTTGTCATTGCTTCCTCGTTAGATAGCCCACGCTCCATATGCTTTGTTTGTGCTTGTACTAAATGTTGCTTTAGTTCCTCCGCTACAGTGACTTTGGCTTCCTTGGAGCGAATAAGCTTTGTTACTTGCTGTATAAAGCGTTCCATTTAACACCTCCGATTGGTCTTTGCGTCAATTCGAGCTGCTTTTGTCCCTTTTTCGAAAGGAAATATACCTTCTCGCCATTCTTCCATAGACCATTAATGAGTTCGGCTGCTTCTAATTCATGTAAGCATTGGTATAGTAACCCTTCATTTTGAATTATGGCTTGCTCGCCGCGCATATGCAGTAATTCTGTTAAATCGAATCCGGACCTTTCGGTTTGTGTGAGTCCAAGTAATACAGATTTTAAGTCCTCAATAGAAACTAGCTGTTGAATTTTTTTGTGCACAGCTTGCTGTTTACTTTTATCAAATTGCACATCTTGGAATGTATGCTTTTTCATCGCTTGTTTTAAAATTTTTAAATCCACTCGCTCACCTCCAACTGCTCTTTTAAAAATTGCTTCGCTTTACGGAGTCTTGTTTTAACCGTATTTTCATTTATCGACAACACTCCCGCTATTTCCTTACTCGTACAGTCTTCAAAATAAAATAAATAAATTACTTCCCGGTAAATAATAGGTAGCTGCATCACCGTTTTCGCAAGCCTTTCCTGCTCGTCTTGTTGTATGACCTGCTGTTCCACATTACTGCTAGCCTGTTCGTTGACCCCAGCATCCACAGCCACTTGGATATTTTGGTTATACCAGCTCTTCAAGTAATCTTTACAGTGATTAATAGCAATCCGCCACATCCATGTTTTCAGTGTGGATTTCCCTTTATATGTTGGATATGCCTCATAACATTTCACGAAGATCTCCTGCGTTAAATCCTGTGCGAGTGCATTGTCCTTTACGTAAGTATAGACAAGCTGCAATAAGTCCTGACCATAAAGCATCATGTCATCAATTGGGATATGTATAGATTCTATAGGTAGTGTTACATCATTCACACATTTCCCTCCTTTACAATAATTAGACGATTGTCAAATGAAAATAGTTTACTTAAAAAATAAGCTTACAAAGATACTATATTGTCACTCTACATGTAGTGGACTTTTTCTATAAGCTTTTTTAGAAAATAGAAGGAAAAAGATTTCGAATGTCGAAATAAATAGTGAGAGAAAATTTACATAGAGAGGGACTTTTAAATGACTAAGAGAAAACTAGAGGCAACAGATTTATTTAGAATACAATCAATAACAAATCCTGTGATTTCACCAAACGGGAATGAGGCAGTTTTCATCCGTACCGAGATGCACAAAGAAGATAATAAATACTATGCTTATTTATATCATGTAGATATCGAAACGAATGAAATAACACAATGGACCCATTCAAAAGAAAAAGTGTCATCTCCTAGATGGTCTGCTGATGGAAAACAACTAGCGTTTTTATCGAATCGTGACGACAAAAACCAAATTTTTATAATGTCTGCTAAGGGTGGAGAAGCAAAACAGCTGACAAAATTAGAAAAAGGTGTTGCTAGCTTTATCTGGTCACCTTGCAGTAAAAAGATTTGGTTCTCTGCTTCTTTAAAGGAAGGAAAAAGCTGGACTGACGAGGCTGAAAAAGAAGATAAGAAACTACCAGAAGCCTATATTGTAGAAAAAATGAAATATCACGGTGATGGCGTTGGATTATTACCAAAAGATACATACCGACAAATTGGATCTATCATTATAGCATCTGAAGAAATTACAGTCTTTACAGAAGGTACATTTAATCATACCCTTCAAGCAATTTCTCATGATGGGAAAAAACTAGTAATTAGTGTAAATAGAGATGAAAATCAAGATTTTTCATTCCATGAACCTATGTTATTAATCGACGTGGAGACAAAAAAAGAATCGGTAATTATTGAAGAAAACGGATATTTTGGAGGGGCAACTTTTTCAGCGGATGATCAATACATTGCTTTTGGTGGAATGTTACATACATTTAAAAATGCAACTCATGCAGAGGTGTATGTATATGAAGTAAGCACCGGAAAACTTCAAATACTGACTGAGGGCATTGACGCTCCAGTAGGCGATTATGCAGGAGCAGATATCCAGCAAGGAGCAAATGCACCAGATGTTGTTTGGACAGAACATAATCACTTGTATTTCCAACTATCCTCAATGGGTGACGTACGTTTGTATTTTGCATCACTGGAAGGGGAGATTTACCCTGCAACCCCAGAGAACGAGCATGTTTATGGATACGATGTTGCTAGCAACGGAACCTATGCTCTTGCGACAATAAGTAATGCAATATTTCCCGGGGAATTATTTAAACTAAATTTGGCGACTGGTGAAAGAATTGCCCTCACTAAATTTAACGAAGAGTTGTTAAATGATGCTGAGCTTGTCGAACCAGAAGCCATTGTGTATAAAGGTCTGAACGATTGGGATGTACATGGTTGGTTAATGAAACCAGCAGGCTATAAGGATGGAGAAAAGTATCCACTTATAGTAGAGATTCATGGTGGACCTCATACGATGTATGCGAATACCTTTTTCCATGAGCTCCAACTATTAGCGGCACAGGGTTATGGAGTATTGTATGTAAATCCA
The DNA here is from genome assembly GCF_048572895.1 of Psychrobacillus sp. BM2. Classification (GTDB taxonomy): domain Bacteria; phylum Bacillota; class Bacilli; order Bacillales_A; family Planococcaceae; genus Psychrobacillus. The sequence goes on along the minus strand of NZ_CP183878.1, from coordinate 2,934,537 downwards.
CGTGGAAGTCATTCCTATAGTCAACAATTTGTGGACGCTGTTCGTGGAGATTACGGTGGTGGCGACTATGAAGATATTATGGCAGGAGTAGATTATGTATTGAAGGAGAATTCCTGGATTGACGAGAATCGTTTAGGTGTTACTGGAGGAAGCTACGGTGGTTTTATGACAAACTGGATTGTCGGTCATACAAATCGCTTTAAAGCAGCGGTTACGCAACGTTCTATTTCTAATTGGATTAGCTTTTATGGAGTTTCTGATATTGGATATTACTTCACACCATGGCAAATTGGTACTGATATGACGGATATTGATAAACTATGGGATGCATCTCCGCTCAAATATGCAGCTAATGTAGAAACACCTTTATTAATATTGCATAGCGAAAATGACTATCGCTGTCCTATTGAACAAGGGCAACAGCTGTACATTACATTAAAAGCTATGGGAAAAGAGGCGAGCTTTGTCCGCTTCCCACAATCTGACCACAATTTATCTCGAGTTGGCTTGCCGAATTTAAGACAAACACGATTAGAACAAATTACTAGCTGGTTCGCAAAATATCTTTGAGAACATTCAAAACCCCTTCAAAATGAAGGGGTTTTGTTAAATTGGTCGAATCCGACGAACAATCAGTTGAATCCAACACTTATTTTCTTTTATGAAATCCTTTTTTATAATATACAAACACTAAACCGATTATCCATATCGGTCCAACTATTAGTGCTATACGGGTATCAGGGAAATAAGCCATGAGTCCGAGTACCAATACTAAAAAGGCAAGCACTAAGTAAGATCCAAAAGGATAGAACAATGCCTTATAGGACAACCTTGAAACTTCTCCTTTTGTTAGCGTTTTACGGAATTTCAATTGAGACAATAATATAATTCCCCATGTCCAAACGGCTCCGAATGTCGAAATACTTGTTACCCATATGAATACCTTTTCAGGAACTAAATAATTTAATACAACCCCGACTAATAATAAAATGGCAGAAAAGATAATTGCCTTGGATGGTACTCCTGTTCTGCTAATTTTAGCGAATGAACTAGGAGCCTGTTTCTGCTGAGCCAGATTAAATAGCATACGTCCTGTACTAAAAATACCGCTATTGCAACTAGATAATGCAGCTGTAAGTACAACAAAGTTAATAACTCCTGCTGCTGGACCAATACCAATTTTCTCAAACATTAAAACGAATGGGCTTCCATTACTCCCAATCTCATTCCAAGGATAAATGGACATGATGACGAACAGAGCCCCAACATAGAACAGTAAAATACGCCAAAATACGGTATCAATTGCTTTTGGAATGACTGTCTTAGGATTTTTTGCTTCACCTGCAGTTACTCCAATCATCTCAACACCTAAATAAGCAAACATGACCATTTGTAAGGACATGAATATGCCAGTAACTCCATTTGGTGCAAATCCGCCATTCGACCATAAATTACTTATGCCGACTGCAATCCCATCATTACCAAGACCAAAAAGAATAACACCTAGACCTACAAAAATCATCGCTAAAATGGCAACAATTTTAATAAGTGCAAACCAGAACTCAAACTCCCCATAAGCTTTCACGGCAATTAAGTTAACCAGTGTCATGATAGCTAATGCGGCTAATGCCCATATCCAAGGGGCTGTGTCCGGATACCACATTTGCATGTATACTCCTACGGCAGTAATCTCTGCCATACAAGTAACTACCCATAAAAACCAGTAATTCCATCCTGTTATGTATCCTGCAAGAGGACCAAGGTAATCCTTTGCATATCGACTAAATGAACCCGAAACTGGATTATGTACTGCCATTTCTCCAAGTGCCCGCATGATGATAAAAATGGCCATTCCTCCGACAATATAGGAAATCAGAATAGCGGGTCCTGCAAGTTGTATTGCCGTTGCTGAACCTAAAAATAGGCCAACTCCGATTGCTGCACCTAATGACATCAAGGTGATATGCCGTTGTTCTAAACCTCGCTGTAGCTGTTGATTTCCACCCAAGTTATGTCACTCCTTAATAATTTAATACTCTACTATATAAAACTTTATCACAATAGTATGTATATTGGGAACAGTCTATCATACTGATATTGTGGTAAAATTATGAATACAAAGCATGATAGATTGGAGTTAAATGATGAAAGAAGTAACGATTCGCCCAATTATTGAAGAAGAGCTTGTTCGCCTTTGGGAATTAAGTGCAAAAGAAGAGGAGCCGGAATGGAAAAATTGGGACGCACCTTATTATCCCCATATCCCAAAAACCTTAGAACAATTTTTAAAAAAGAAAGATCAGTTAATCCATCAAGAAGATATGTGGGGTATTTACGTAAATGGAGAATTAGTTGGTTCGCTTTGTTATTACTGGGAGCATGAAGAGTCACTCTGGTTGGAAATAGGTATCGTCATCTATGAACCTCGTTATTGGAGTGGTGGAATAGGTACGGAGGCACTTCGACTATGGATTGATCATTTATTTAAAGAATTACCACTTGTTCGTGTTGGTTTTACAACCTGGTCTGGCAATGAACGCATGATTAAAGTCGGCGAAAAGTTAGGAATGACAATGGAAGCGAGAATACGAAAATGTCGATTTTATAATGGAGTTTATTATGACTCTATTCGAATGGGTTTATTAAGAGAAGAATGGGAAGAACGAGTATGAAGCCATTATTTGAATTAAAGCAGCTGACGAAAAAGCATTGGGATGCCCAGGAGAAAAAAGAATTATTTTCTGACATAACTGCGACTATCGAGCGACCAGAGCGTATTGCCTTACTCGGTAAATCTGGTCAAGGTAAAAGTACGCTCTTACGTATTTTAGCTAAATTAGATTCTATTGATCGTGGAAAGATCTACTTCAATGGTCAATTGATGAATGAGGTAGATAGTAGAAGGTGGCGTATGAATATATGTTATGTAGCACAGCAAGCAACAATGCTTCCAGGAACTATAACAGATAATTTAATGACTAGCAGTAAAATACATAATCGACCTTTTGAGGAAGACTTCGCAAGACAGTTGATAAAAGAAGTAGGATTAGACCATTTAGACTGGGAAAAGCAAGCTGGAAATCTGTCTGGTGGGGAAAAACAACGCATCGCTTTAGTTCGCTCGTTGTTGTTACGACCAAAAATATTACTTCTGGACGAGATTACAGCTTCTCTTGACCAACAGAGCAAAGAGTTAGTAGAACAGCTATTAGTCAAACTCTACGAAAAAGAGAAAATCGCTTTTATATGGGTAACACATGACACCGAACAGGCAAAAAATATTAGTGAGCGTATTTGGTATATGGAAGATGGAAAACTTGCTAGTGATGTAAAGACTTCTGAATTTTTTGGCGACCGGGCAAGCTCACCAAAACAGGTGATGCTATGAGTTTGCTAGCATTAAGTTTTACTTTACTATTTGTCATTATTACGATGCTTGTATCAGTTTGGCAAAAGCTTGACTTAGAGAAAGATATTGCAATTGGTACAGTTAGAGCGGCGATTCAGCTACTTGCGGTCGGATATATTTTACAGTTTGTATTTCAGTCCAAAAATGTTCTGTTTATTATCCTGATTGTTTGCATCATGATTATTGTTGCAGCATTTAATGCAGCAAAACGGGCAAAAGGCATGGCGGGAGTCGTATGGAGAATTATTTTTTCCATTGCTACGATGGAAATTCTCATGATGGGATTATTACTGAGCTTGCAAATTATTGAAGCAACGCCACAATACATTATACCGCTAAGTGGAATGACGATTGGTAATGCAATGGTTGCTTGTGGATTATTTTTAACCCAACTAAAGCGAGAAACGGAAAGCTCTAAAGGGGAAATTGAAACATTTCTTTCGCTCGGTGCAACAAGTCGCCAAGCGGTGCAAGAGGTGTTAAAACGATCCGTCAAATTCAGTATGATTCCAACAATTGATGCCATGAAAACAGTAGGGCTTGTCCAACTGCCGGGTATGATGACAGGAATGATTATTGCTGGTGCAGATCCGGTAGAAGCGGTTCGATATCAAATATTAATCATTTTTGTATTTACTAGTTCCTCTGCTATTACGAGTATGATGCTAAGTGTACTCTGTTATAAGAAACTATTTACAAAGGATCTTCAATTGAAGGATTGGAGATCTAAATAAGCAACAGTTTTACAATATGGATTATTACAAATCAGAACTAGGAATGCCAAGACCTCCCATTATTTATTTGTTTTTTTAGTAATTTCACTTCATTGGTTAAATAATCAATCTGTTTTTGCATATTATTATTGCTAACTTGTTCTTGTTGTTCTTCTTTCAAAGCTTGAACTGCTGCGATAGTAGATATCACATCTCCGAGTGTAGATAATAATTCACCCCATACAGCAAGCTCTAGCGTACTTATTTCATTGGATTCTTGATCTTTTTGATCATTGTTGTTTTCATTATTTGTCATTAAGATTTCCTCCAATATTAAAAAATTTGCGATTCAATTTTAATACGGTTAGAAGATTTATTAGCCGCCTTTTATAAGTTTTTTAGTACTTCAATACTTTGAAGGCTTCTGCAAATTTTTGAGCAAAAGTCAAAGGGGACTCAACTGATTGAAAGTGTACATACAAGATAATTGGATCAGTATAGATCCAATGATTATGGATTGCACTTACGATTAATTTATTTTGCACAAGTACTCCTACGAATGAGGGTAATTCCTCTTGAAGTACAGCTACTTCTCCAAGATTGAGTGCATTACCTTCATAATCCAACGATTCGAAAGTTATACCAGCCGGCAACGCACTACGACTAGGACGACCTTGAATAGTTAAATGAAAATTTCGTTCAAGTTCTACAGAACAACCGCTTTGTTTCATAGTAGGCTTACCATTTACAATCTGAGCATATTGTCTACAAAGGTTCTGGAAGTTTTCCATTAAATACACACTCCTTTGATTATCCTTATTGTATGAACTGATTAATATGCTCTAGAACACACTTCCATGAGCAGAGATAGGAAGAGTATCAAAAAAGCAAAACGATTTTTCGTTTTGCTTTTTTGAAAATATAAGAAAATATATAAAAATGTACCGTGAACACTGATAGAAGTAGATGTTTTTTATCCAAGTGGAAATCCAGAGAAATAGTAAGGGTTTGCTCAATATAGAAGCAGTGGAGCTCCAGAAATTGTATCTTCTGGAGCCTATTCTAAATATAGGAGAGTATATTTTCTCTAGTTATCCAAAAATGCACTAACCTGTTCCGGAAGTTTTTGAATGGCGACGGATAGGACAAACGCCATAATATTACTGAGAAAAGAGAGGTCAGTCACGACCAACCTCTTTAAAAAATTCACTCGGTAATAATATAGCAACAAGACTGTCCAAAGCATTTCAGAAACGATAGATACAAGTTTTAAATTTAAAAAAGCAGGCGTCTGTTTGTTCGTTTCTTCTTATTGACAATTTGTTGGAATATGATATAACATTAATATTAAGCCTAAAACAAAGTATGCAGGTAGGAATAATATGGTTCAAAAAGGGGTTTTAGAATGGGGCGAGAATTTGTCGATATTTTTGATGGATGGGCGGACTCCTACGATGCATCCGTTTCTGGTAAAGATCCAGAGTATCGAGATGTATTTGAAGGCTACGAAACTATTTTAAATGAGGTGGCTAAACGTGTTTCTGGTACTATTATTGAATTTGGAACAGGTACTGGAAATTTAACTGCAAAACTAGTAGAAGCAGGTAATTCGGTAATCGGTATCGAACCTAATACTAAGATGCTAAAAGTAACTGCTGAACGCTTTCCCTCTATTAAAGTAATTGATGGCGATTTACTTGAATTTAAGATAGGACATGAAAATATAGATGCAATTGTAAGCACGTATGTGTTCCATCATTTAACAGATGACGAAAAGGGAATAGCACTAAAAAAATATGCCAGCCTACTTCCGACGAATGGAAAGGTCGTTTTTGCAGATACTGTTTTTCTTACGGAAGAAGCCAAACAAGTACAGATTTCTAAGGAAAGAAAACGTGGCTATTTAAATGTAGTAGAAGACCTAGAACGAGAATATTATACAACCATACCCGTACTAAAAGAATTATTCACCAAAGCAGGATTTCAAGTAAGATTCGTAAAAATGAATGATTATGTTTGGTTAATGGATGCAACGAAAAAATAAGGAGCGATTAATCATGAAAAAAATGAATGTAGAAAGCTTTAACTTAGATCACACAAAAGTAGCAGCACCATTTGTACGCCTTGCAGGAACGAAAGTAGGAAACAATGGCGATGAAATATTAAAATATGATGTCCGTTTTAAACAACCAAATAAAGAACATATGGAAATGCCTGGTCTGCACTCCTTAGAGCATTTAATGGCAGAAAATATCCGCAACCATACAGATCAAGTGGTGGATATGAGTCCAATGGGCTGCCAAACTGGTTTTTATTTATCTGTCATCAATCATGACAACTTTGATGAAATTCTTGAAATTCTTGAAAAAACATTACAGGATGTTTTAAATGCAACAGAAGTTCCAGCCTGCAATGAAGTTCAATGTGGTTGGGCTGCAAGCCATAGTTTAGAAGGTGCGAAAGAAATAGCGTCCGAAATGTTAGCTAAAAAGGGTGAATGGCGTCAAATTTATAAAGAGGAAGCATAATTTTAATGAACATATTTAGTAGTGTACAAGATTTAATAGGCAATACACCTGTTATGGAAATTACACATATACCAATTCCAAACAATTGCCGTATATTCGCTAAGCTTGAATACTTCAATCCCGGAGGTAGTGTGAAGGATCGGCTGGGCTTGTCTTTGATTGAAGATGCGGAGAAGTCGGGGAAACTTATTCCAGGTGGGACCATTATTGAACCAACTGCCGGAAATACGGGCATTGGTGTTGCTTTGGCTGCTATCGGAAAAGGATATAAAGTTGTTTTTGTTGTTCCACAGAAATTTAGTATGGAGAAGCAAACATTGATGCGTGCATTAGGGGCCGAGATCGTAAATACAGATACGGCACTCGGCATGCAAGGAGCAATTAGAAAAGCGGCAGATCTGGTGGCTGAGACATCAAATTCTTTTTCTCCTTCTCAATTTTCTAATCCTGCAAATCCAGATACGTATACAAAGACATTAGGACCTGAATTATGGCGAGATTTAGATGGTGAAATTGACGTCTTTGTAGCGGGTGCTGGATCCGGTGGAACATTTATGGGTACTTCAACATATTTAAAAAAGCAAAAAGAATCGATTAAAACGGTTATTGTAGAGCCGGTTGGATCCATATTAAATGGGGGAGAATCCGGCTCTCATGTTACGGAAGGAATAGGTATGGAGTTTCTACCGAACTTCATGGATACTACCTATTTTGATGCAATCCATACCGTAAGCGATGAGGATGCGTTTAAACAATTAAGAGCATTATCAAAAAAGGAAGGTTTATTAGTCGGAAGCTCGTCGGGATCTGCTTTTCATGCTGCTTTGAAGGAAGCAGAGGTAGCTAAAGAGGGAAGTCATATTGTGACGATTTTTCCGGATTCGAGCGAACGGTATTTAAGTCAGAAGGTCTATGAATTATTTAAGGGGGAATAAAGATGCGTGCCAAAACGAAATTAATACATGCAGGAATTGTAGGAGACGAGGCAACCGGAGCAGTATCGACACCGATTTATCAAGTGAGTACGTATAAACAAGAGGCAGTAGGTAAATTCAAAGGCTATGAATATTCACGTACTGGTAACCCTACTCGTCATGCACTAGAAGTATTAATTAGCGAGCTGGAAGGTGGAGTGGCAGGGTTTGCCTTCGCATCTGGAATGGCTGCGACTAGCTCCGTTATGATGTTATTCAGTAAAGGTGATCATGTTATTTTAACCGATGATGTTTACGGTGGGACTTTCCGTGTTATATCTAAAGTATTGAATCGCTTTGGAATCGAAGCGACATTCGTGGATACCTGTGATATAGCGAATGTAGAAGCAGCTATTAACGATAATACTAAAGCAATATTCCTAGAATCACCGACGAATCCTTTATTAAAAGTTACAGATATCGAGGGAATTGCGAAGTTTGCAAAAGAGAATGGATTATTAACCATTGTGGATAATACATTTATGACGCCATATTTCCAACAACCGATTGTACTTGGTGCTGACATTGTCGTACATAGTGCGACCAAATATTTGGGTGGACATAGTGATGTCGTAGCGGGTCTTGTTGTTGTAAACTCAGAACAGCTGGCAACAGATTTACACTTTGTGCAGAACTCTGTTGGAGCGGTTCTCGGACCTCAAGATTCATGGCTGCTAATGCGTGGTTTAAGAACACTTGGCATACGAATGGAAGAGCATAATGCAAATGCCCAACGAATCGCAGAGTTTTTAACTAATCATGAAGCAGTATCAAAGGTTTTCTATCCAGGGTTATCTAATCATCCTGGGTATGAGTTGATGAAGAAACAGACAACCGGCTTTGGTGGGATGATTTCCTTCGATGTTGGAAGTGCTGAGAAAGCAGATGAGCTTTTAGCGAAGCTACATTATTTTACACTTGCAGAGAGCTTAGGCGCTGTGGAGAGTTTAATCTCTGTTCCAGCTCGAATGACACACGCATCTATCCCAAGCGAGCGCCGTGCAGAGCTTGGCATTACAGACGGGCTTGTCCGAATTTCAGTAGGGATTGAAGATGTAGAAGACTTATTAGAGGATTTAACTCAAGCACTAGCATAATTTTAAATGAAGAGAGGCTGCAACCTCTCTTTTTGTGTTACCAGAAAAATGCGGAAGCTAGTGCGATACCGGTAATTGCACCTAGGGCAATACCAAAGCCAAACCCAAATCCTCCAAAGCCGAAAAACCCTAGACCATAACCACCAAGATCCTGGTCAGGTCGAATCCAGACCATATTTCTATTAACTCTTGTAACTTCTCCAAGATGTACGCGACCTTCTCTATCTGTAATTCTTACCCTTTTTCCATGATATCTACAACAGAGATTATATAATTCATTTTGATTCATCTGTAGTCCTCCTCTCCACAAAATTACATACAAGTATGTTCTATTAGTTTATGTTGATAATGAGGGCTTGCTAGAGACAGTCGTCTATGCTTCTGTGGCTAAAAAAAAATAGAAACATATGCTATAAGACGAAAAAGGAGAGGATTTATGTCGGTAAAAGAAACGAGAAATATGCTATTTACATTTGTGGAAAGATGCGAAGAACAAGATGGCAGAGGGGTGGAGACTTTACAACGAGAGATTATATGCGATCCAATTATGAAGTTTTTCCCAGATATAAATTCTGAGGTCGTACAATATGAACTTTTAAAAAATGGTTTATTTGAACCAACTGAATGGAAGTCTGTAAAGAAAACTCTGCGAGAATTAGAAGTCAAAAGTATTTGGGATATCGTGAAACAAGAATATAAATATTTGCGAGAATTATGGGATGGTCCAAAGGTTTCCATTTATATTTTTCCTATAAAAAAAGATAGCACACAGAGAAAAAAGGACTTTCCACGTAAAAACGGCATCGCTTATAAAAAAGTACTTTTTCTTTTCGTATCCCCAGATCTAACAAAAGAAGAGGTTAAGGCATTAGTGGCACATGAGTATAATCACGTATGTAGATTAAAATTTATAGATTATCCACCAGCAGCTATTTCTCTAAATGAATCGATTATTGTTGAAGGGCTTGGAGAGTTTGCGGTTAGGCAATTGTACGGAAAAAAGTGGTTAGCACCGTGGGCAAATATGTATGATTTAGAAGAGGTAAGTGAAATATGGAAAAGGCATTTTGTTCCTGCCTTGCAGATAAAGGGGATTAAAAATCATCAGCTTTACTTATTTGGTCAAACTAATACACCGTTTCCAAAGTGGATTGGCTATCATATTGGCTATCAAATTGTGTATACGTACAACAAAAAATGCGGTCCTTTTGTTATGAAAGAATTGCTCCTTAAGTCCTCCAATGAAATCTTAGCAGGCTCTGGTTTTGCTATATGAGCGATATATTACCGATCCTATATAAAAAAGCGTCCTCTCTAGATTTTAGGAGATGACGCTTATTTTAGTTTGGATTTTTCGTAAGTCCTGCTTTCATTATTTAAAATTGTAATAGCTCAGAGGATTCTCCATTACTCAAATCAATAGTCTCGATAAATCTTTCGACTGTAGTTGTTAAATACGTATTCGCACGTCTTATAAATACTGTTTTAATTTCACTATATTTGGTAGGTAATAAATGACATTGGATAAGTCCACGGGCTTCTAAATGTGACACTGCTGATTTGGGGATGAATGTGATGCCTAAGCCTGCGACGACACTGCTTAATATTGTTTCTAACGTTCCGAACTCCATTACTTTTTTAGGAACTATATTTTCATCTTTATACCAAGCTTCTAATCTTGCTCTATACCCACACCCTTTGTTAAAACATAAAAAGGGTTCGTTTTTCAGCAGTTCCAAGGATGTTGCATCTCTATTGGATATTAAAACAAGCTCTTCTTGAAAAACATCATGAGAGATAAGCTCTGGATGAGGAATTGTTTCTGTGACAAATGCTCCGTCTAATCGATGATTTAATACATCCTCCTGCAACTTTTCTGTAACACCTGAGAAAAGAGATAGGTCAACTTCCTTATACTTTTTAGTAAAGGTAGATAAAATGATGGGTAGTTTTATAACAGTTTCGACTGTCCCGATTTCTAATTTTCCAGACGGTTGGTCTTTATTTTGTACCACTTTTTTCATTTCAGTAGTTAGCGACAGTATTTGCTCGCAATATACTAATAACTTTTTTCCTTCAGGAGTTAAGCTCATACCCCTTTTATGACGATTAAATAATGGTGTGTTTAGCTCTGTTTCAAGTTTCTTTATACGTGCGGTAATATTTGACTGAACATAGCTTAGTTCTTTTGCAGCCTCTGTAATCGTTCCTTTTTGAGCAACAAGCTGAAATATCTCTAAATCTTTTAACTCCATCTTGCAATCTCTCCTTTGTTAAACTTTATGATATCACTAAAAGTGATACCTGACATCAAAAATAATCATTTTACATGATAGATGTTCTTGGCGTTTAATAGATATGGGATTACAAGAAGGAGATTACTTATTTATGAAAAACAACATTTTTTTAGGAGCATTTTTATGTTTTATCGCAAGTGTTTCGTGGGGAGCGATGTTTCCGGTTGCACATCATGCTTTTACATATATTGATCCATTTTACTTTACTATTTTTCGTTATGGAGCAGTGTCCATTATTTTAGTCGTTCTTTTATTATGGAAGGAAGGACCAAAGGCGTTTCGTATGGAGGGGAAAGGAACGCTTTTATGGTTTTTCGGTACAATGGCATTTACCGTCTATAATTTACTTATTTTCTGGGGTGAGGATTTACTAGGAGAGCCAGGTGTAATGGTTGCATCTATTATGGAATCCTTGATGCCGATGATTTCTATTATTATCGTTTGGTTATTTTATAGACGCCGCCCTTATTCATTTACATTATTATGTGTTTTTGTTTCTTTCGTTGGAGCAATACTTGTTATTACTAAAGGAAATATAGGGGCTTTTCTATCTGCAACAAATAATATAATACCATCGTTATTGATTTTAATCGCAGTTATTGGTTGGGTTGTATATACGATGGGTGGAGACAAATTTAGAGGTTGGTCTGTCCTTCGTTACTCAACATTAAGCTGTTTGCTAGGTACGCTTTCCGCAATAGTCATTGTAGGGATAGCAACAATGGTAGGATACGTCTCTGTACCGACTATCGCTACGATTCAAACAGTTAGTCCCCATCTACTATTCATGATTATCTTTCCAGGAGTTATTGCTTTAGTCGGATGGAATGTTGGAGTAAGTATCCTTACACCTTTAAATGCTTTGCTGTTCATTAATTTTGTTCCAGTGACGACGCTTGTTATTTCGAGTGTTCAAGGAAATCATATATCTGCATTTGAAATTATAGGAGTAGGCTTTATCATTCTGTCGCTTGTTGCTAATAATATTTTTGTACGGCTAATTCAACAGAAAGAGACAAGACAACGAGTAAAACAAAGTTTACAAGAAAGTATTTCCTAAATCTATGAGCGGCCTTCACTACAACTGAAAATTTGTAGAAGAAGGCGCTTTTTTTTGAATTTTTGCGATATACTAGTTCTAGTGAAAAAAGGTTGGTGAAAATAATGTTTAAATATATTGGAGAAATATTGCTAGTTCTTACGGCGATTATTTGGGGTAGTGGGTTTGTAGCAAGTGCAGTGGCCTTGGAACACTATACGCCGTATCAGATTTTAGCTGGTAGGTTTTTAATCGGAGCGGTTATATTAAGTCTTATTTTTTTCAAGAAGCTAAAAAAATTAAAGAAAAGTACACTGATTAAAGGAGCATTGTTAGGGATATTTTTATATATAGCTTTTGCTCTTCAAACAGTGGGGTTGCAATTCACAACACCATCAAAAAATGCATTTTTAACGGCTGTGAATGTGGTTATCGTTCCTTTTATAGGATTTCTTCTATATAAAAGAAAAATAGATATGTACGAACTAACTGGTGCAGTTCTCGCTATTGTTGGTATTGCTGTATTATCTTTAAAATTATCATCTGACGTGAACGTAGGGGATTTATTGACTTTAGGCTGTGCGGTAGGATTTGCTTTTCATATTTTTTACACTGCAAAGTTTGTTAGGACGGAAGATCCAGTTGTGCTAACTATTGTACAAATGGTTACTGCAGCAGTAATTGGTTGTTTAGTCGTGTTATTTAGAGGAGAGACGAGCTTTTCTATGGAAACAGAAGGTATGATGAATCTGTTATACTTAGGAGTTTTCTCCACATCCATTGCTTTTCTAATGCAAACAGTGGCTCAAAAATACATTACAGAAACAAAGGCGGCAATTATTTTAGCTACTGAATCTTTTTGGGGCATGGTCTTTTCCATCATCATCCTTAGTGAAATCATGACGAGCAGAATGATTATCGGCGCCTTGCTTATACTATTAGCTATTCTTATTTCTGAAACGAAAATGGAATTTATGAAAAAGGATAAAATGAAAACAGTCGTCTAATTTTGCAGTTCATCTTATGTATTAGGACAAAATTATAAAGGAATTTCTCTTCATGTATGATTCGTTACTTATGGTAAAAGATAAGAGCGAATCTTAGTTGTTTACGATATGTTATCCCATATCGTCGCTATCATTCATACAACTAATGAAGGAGGAGTTAATCAGTGGGATTTATACATCGGCTTGCTTTAGCCCTCGTTATAATTGGTGCAATTAACTGGGGGTTGATCGGCTTTTTCAGATTCGATTTAGTCGCTTCTATTTTCGGTGGGCAGACTGCACTACTTTCTAGAGTGGTCTATGCTTTGGTTGGCATAAGTGGCTTAATCTGCATTCCACTTTTATTTCGAACGGATAGAGACGAGGTAGTTGAGACGAGCAGGACTGGTGGCTATGGTAATCTCCAGACTGAATTCGGTGAGGAACCTGAATTTACCGATATAAAAGAGGTTTCTTCGAAAGAGGATTTAGAGAAATAACCAAAAAGGATAGATAACTGTAGAAAGCTGCAGTTTATCTATCCTTTTTAATAAGAACGTATTTAAAGGATACTTAGCTAATAGAAGGGAACTTTGTTAATTTTGACACTATAGAACGTATATGTGGTATTTTGGATGAATTTATTTACCTTTAAAAACAGGCTTTCTTTTTTCTCCGAATGCTTGCAGAGCTTCTAATCGATCTTCTGTAGGAATGGTTATTTCATACGCTTTTCTCTCAATACTTAAACCAGTTTGCAGGTCTACGTTCATCCCGTGTTTTACAGCAAACTTGGCTTGCTGCAAGGCAATTGGTCCATTTGCAAGCATCAGTGCTGCAAATGCTTCTGTTTCTTCCAACAGCGTTTCTCTCGTTGTTACTTTTGTTATTAATCCATAGGACATTGCTTCTTCTGCTTTTAGTCTTTTAGCAGTTAAAATTAGTTCTAATGCTCTAGATTCTCCTATAAGTCTTGGCAATCGTTGTGTTCCGCCGGCTCCTGGGATTATCGCTAAGCTTGTCTCGGTTAAACCAAGTTGAATATCATCTGAGGCAATTCTAAAATCACAGGCAAGTGCTAATTCTGTTCCACCCCCAAAAGCATAACCATTTAGCATGGCTATTGTTGGTTGTGGAAGGTTTTCAATTGCTGTAAATACTTCTCCAATTTTGTATATATTACGTTTCACTTGTTGATCAGTTAATGTTTTTCGTTCCTTTAAGTCTGCGCCAACACTAAATGACTTTTCTCCTGCGCCTGTGAAAATAATTACACGGATATCTGGATTAATGCGAATAGATTCTACAATATCTCCAAGTTTACGAAGCATCTCATAGTTAAATGCATTTAACGCGTTTGGCCTATTTAGAGTGACATATGCTAAATTACCCTGTTGTGCATAATGGATGGATTCCATCATTATTTCTCCCCTTTCAACTATTATCTCCCCTCTATCAACATATCATGTTCCAAGTTTTCTGTCATCCGTAGGAATAAACAGAAAATATATCGATTTTCTTGGAAAGATTTGCTATAATAGGTGTATTGATTATTTATGGATTTGAGGAGTTTGGATGGATATTTTTGTGGCGAGACAGCCTATCTTTACAAAAAATGAGCATATTTTTGCCTTCGAGTTATTGTATCGTGATAGTGGGACTAATGCATTTCCTGTTGTAGACGGGGATTTAGCGACTTTAGAAGTATTAATTCATTCATTTTTGACGATAGGCATGAATAATCTTGCGGGAGAAAAATTATGTTTTATTAATTTTACGGAAAATTTATTAGACAATACAGTATTTGATAAGATTCCGCCTAAACGCATAGTTGTAGAAGTTTTAGAAGATATTCCAATCACACCATCTATAATTCAGAAGCTTAAATACATTAAAAAGTTAGGTTTTTTAATTGCTTTAGATGATTTTGTTTTACATAAAAATATAAATTTATATGATGAGTTATTTAGTTTAGTTAATTTTATCAAAGTGGACTTTATGTTGAGTAAACCTTCTGAGAGACAAGTTATTGAAAAAATTGTGAAGAAAAATTATCCTCATATTGTACTTTTAGCTGAAAAAGTAGAGACACGTGAAGAATTTTATCATGCAAAAGAGGCTGGTTACGGATTATTTCAGGGTTATTTTTTTGCCAAACCTGAAATTATTAAAGGCTCTGATATTCCTGCTAATATGGCCCAGTATTTTCGAATTATTAGCTTACTCAACAACCGGGTTTCTTCTATTGAACAAATAGCTGAGGAAATCGAGCGTGATGTGTCACTTTCCTTTAAAGTTCTGAAAATCATTAACTCACCAGCCGCTAGAAAAAAATCTAAAATTCGTTCCATTAAACAAGCGGTAGTGATGCTGGGGCTAGAAGAATTGAATCATTGGTTATATGTATTAATGTTAAGAGAGTCAAAAGTAAATTCTAATGGAGATGGAATGGTTCTTATTGAAGCATCTTTATTCCGGGCAAAGTTTTGTGAGCTATTGGCTAAAAAACAATTTTTACATAACTCCTCTGAATACTTTCTAGTAGGAATGTTTTCCTTAATAGACACATTATTGCATCAGAAGATGGATCATTTACTTCAAGAACTTCCACTTACGGATGAGGTAGTAGAAACGCTTTCCGGGAATCGTACCGATATGACTCCTTATCTAGAGCTCTCCGTAGCATGTGATGAAGTGAGATGGGATGACATAATCGCGGGTGCTGAGGCACTCGATATAGATCACGCTACATTAAATAAGTATTATTTAGAAGCCCGTAGTTGGGCAATGGATATAGTAAACTAAGAGCAACTGCCATTTTTTATGATGGCAGTTGTTTTTTTATAAGATAAGCGTACAATGTCAAATACTTTTTTCCAGTTTTAGAGTAACTCAAACACGCCTACCGCAAAAAATCCTTTTTTTTACAAGTAGTAATTAACCAAGTTGTTTATATAACAGGTACCCTTTTTTTGATTCAGAAATGGGCATTCACTCGTTTTTCTTGTACTGCATGGATGCATTCTGGCATTGCGTTCAAATTTAGAATTTAACGTACTGATTCGCATTTACAGAACGAGTGGGATAAGGCTTATCTGCGAGGTCTCGGCCTCATGAAAGTTTGATTCGATCTCCACTCGAACCAAAAGAAGGGTACCTGTTTATGTTTGCTTTAAGCAGCTAAAGGTAGTGTTAATTTTTTAGAGATTTCCTGTTCATATTTGAATTCTGGGTCATCCCATTCAAACGGTTTCTGATTTTTTAACATGGCAAAGGCAATTTTAATAAACTTGTTCCCCATCGCGATATTAATTTTTCCAGCCTTTTTGCCTTTTTCCTTTAAACGGATACAAAAAGGCTTCAGGGCCTCATTGTGTCTGGCAAGGCATCGTCCGGCGGTATAGATAGCCCTACGCAGGTTGGCATTTCCTTGTTTGGATATACGTCCAAAATACCCGCCTCCCGGTCCCGATTGTTTTATGACAGGGTTAGTACCAGCTTTTTTAATCAGCTGACCGGCATTCGTGTAATGAGAAAGGTCTCCCATTTCACAGTAGATTTCGGCAGCTGTTACAAGTCCTATGCCCGGCACGGTCAGGAGAAAGATTCCATCGGTTTGAACGAATATACGTTCAATTTCCTCCTCGTACTCTTTAATTGTTTGGGTAGCCCATTCATACGCTTTCAGCTTTTTTTTCAAGAGAAATAACTCGCTTGAAAGCTGGTCTAATGGCTTGGAGACACTTTCATTGGCTGCGAAGAGAAGCTTGTCCATCGTTGTTTTGCGGATTTTTAGGTTATGTTTTTTGGACAATTCCTGTAATCCATCCTCTCCCAGTTCAAGAATTTGAGAAGCGTGTGGATAATGGGTTAACAGATGAAGACTGGCTTTTCCCCAAAAATCACTAAAGATTGTTTTCGTTTTGACTTTCTTATCAACGAGCACGCTGATTCCTTGGTATTCACGCCAGATATGATCATGGACGACCCGAATTTCCATTTTGATACGAGAGCGCTTATTAATTTCACTTCTTCTTGCGCGTGTAAGATTTTGAAGTTCTTTGTACATGCCTGAAGGCAGTTTGGAGTTGGTCGCTTTATTGCCCACCAATGCCTCGGCAATCAGATACAAATCGATGTCATCCGTTTTTGTGTACGTAAGATGTTGTTTCCGTTCTTCATGTGTAGAAGATGGGTTAATGATATGAACAGAATAACCCGCATCTGTTAAAATACGTACGATGTCTTCGTAGTAATGGCCAGTCGCTTCGATGCCCACAAATACCTGTTCAGCTTGACAAGTCTGTTTGGCCTCCTCGATCTCTTTAATAAGGAGTTGCATGCCAGTCTGGCTGACCATGAATGAAAATGGGATGTGAATCACATCGCCAAAATAATTCAGTATCATCGCTTTCTGCAAAACCTTTGAAACATCAATCGGAACAAGCAATACTTTTTCTAAATCGGTACCTCTAAGTTCTTTTGCGAATTGACTTCTTCTTAAACCTTGTTTACCATTAAGTAGTCTCATTGATTATGTCCTCCTTCTAGGGTGGGTGATTGAATTACTTGGTTAAGTATCAATCCTAACATAGTCACTGGGGCTTTTTTGTTTCGAAACTCATTATTTCACACACCAGAAAGTATATAAAAATGTCCCGTGAACACTGGGTTTTCGGTGCTTTTAAAAATGAATAATACTATGATTTCCGTTTCAGGTGGACGCTTTCCGCGGGGTGAGCGACGAGCTATCACCGTCGCTAACGCGTCGATGTGATAGCTCATCTGTCTCACTCATCCCGCCGGAGTCGCCACCTTTCACTACAATCAATCAGTGTGTAGTACTCCACTAGAAAATTTAGCATAGCTTATCGCTTAGATGATAAGATTGGTCAAAAATTTTAGAGAGTGATCAAATTATTTGTCATCGCTTTTGCATTAGAAATGCGATGAACCAAATGATAGAGGAAGAAAGCAGGTTTCTTTTATACTAGTGGAAATAAAGAGAAATAGTAAGTGTAAGCACTATAAAGAAGCGAAATGGCGAACGAAATTGTATCTTCGAGAGCTTACTCTATGAATAAGAAAGTAGCTTTTCTTTAGTTATCCAAAATTGAACTAACCTGTTTCTAAAAGTTGTAGGAGGGCGATGGACAGACGAACGCCATAAGATTACCGAGAAAAGAGATGCTAGTCGTGACGTTAGTCACGACCAGCATCTCTAAAAAAACATTCGATAATACTAAAGCAATAAGTCTGTCCAGAGCCCTTCGAAAACGTTAGAATCAGGTTTTGAACTAAAAGGATCGAGCGTCTTCTTGCCCGGTTTTTCTTATAAGAAAGAAAATATAAATGCCCTGTGAACACTGGGTTTGTGGTACTTAAAGAATAAAGCATACTAGGGATTTCCGTTTCAGGTGGAGACAAAGGAACGATAGCTAAGAACGCCACCTCTTAAAGGGAAGGAAATCTAAGTTCGCCGCGTTCGCTTGTGACGTCTCATCTGTCTCACTCATCCCGTCGAAGTCGCCACCTTGCACTACAATCAATATAACGAGTAGTACTCCACCAAAATTTGACAAAGCATATCGCTTAGATGATGAGATTGGTCAAATTATTTGTAATCGCCTTGAATTAGAAATGCAATTATCCAATGATAGAGGAAGAAAGCGGATTTTCTTTTATACTAGTGGAAATAAAGAGAATTAGTAAGTGTTTTTAAGAAGCGAAATGGCGAACGAAATTGCATCTTCGAGAGCTTACTTTATGAATAAGAAAGTAGCTTTTCTTTAGTTATCCAAAAATGTACTAACCTGTTTCTAAAAGTTGTAGAAGGGTGACGGACAGATAAAGTAAAACTTCAATTAGTGGGGCTTCATTCCCCACTGATTTAAAAACTGAACTCAGGCAAATAACGCCGCGTCGTGCGGCAATGCCTGAGTGACCAACATCCTGTTGGACTTGAACCATTCGGGCTTTAACGGGTAGTTCTTTACTGCCCGTTAATGCGGGACACAACCAACCAGCATCCCTAAAAGTTCACTCGGTAATTCTATAGTAAAACGTCTGTCCAAAGCCCTTTGAAAACGATGGAAACAAGTTTTGGCCTTAAAGGACGCTTGCGCTTTTCTCAATAAGAAAGCATATATAAATGTCTTGTGAACCACTAGCGTGTTTCTAAAACAGATAAACACCATAAAGTTACCTAGAAAAGAGAGGCAGGTCGTGATGTCAGTCACAACCTGCCTCTTTAAAAAATCAAACGGTAATAATATGAACAGGTCAGGTCTGTTCAAAGCCTACTAAAAACGGTGGAATTAGCTTTTAACTAAAAAAACTGTGCATCCTTTTTTGTCCGATTTTTCTTAGACTAGAAGCAGGTACCCATACTCCAACAAAGCTCACTTTGATAACCAATCCCTCTATTTTCCAATGCATCAATTATTGCATTTCCCAATAAAAGTAGTACAATGAAAACAGAACATGTGTTCTAAGTGAAAAGGAGGAGTAGTTATGCCATTAATCCCGGAAGAGGCAATCCCATATTTTGAAAACATGATTTATCTTCCAATGGTCCTGACTATTTTAGAAAAAGATCGAACTATTTTTGAAAAGGCTCCATTTAAATTGAAGCGTCCGTATATCATTTTAGTAGAAGAAGCAGGAAAGCAAGTTCAGAAAGAATTAAAACAGACGCATATGTATATGAAGCGTCACAGTATGAAAGTTCTTCGAGGAGAAGGAGATGATATGTTCACAGAGTATGTATTTTTTCATGGAGGTTATGAAGAACATCGTCGTTACCTAAACGTTCGTCTCCGCAACAGAGTCGAAGAACTACTCTCTATATATTTGGCGGTAATAGAAAAACTTCGTTAGTTCTGTGAGTCTTTTTGAAATTGTGGAGTTCTAGTAATATAACCAGTATTCATCAGATAACTCATCCGTTTTAATAAATGCATATTTAGTATATTAGCAAATCCAACCTGTCTACTTATTGTTTGAGGAGAAGAAGGTACAGTTATTTTTTGACCATTTGTTAAAACGACCACACAACCATCTTCGGAAGGATAAAATGATTCTATTGCCCTAAAAGAAAACCAAATATTCAAATCCGATTTAGGAGAGAGTATTGGTATCAATATACATGGATTACCGAAGTCATGAGCTATAAGAATGGGTAGCTTTAAATAATTTCCAATCGCATCCCTTGATAATCGAGCCGTATGCTGGAACGAAGAGCCATAGAATGAGCAAGAGTGACGAACAATATCAAAAGGTTTTTTGCCTATTATATTGGACTCACCTGAAAAGTTAGTCACTTTCGTAAATATCGTATTATTCACTACAATAGGTTGAAGTACAGCGGTTTCAAATGAAATGAAAAAAGATTGTTCTTCTACTTTATTCGACATAAAAATCCACTCCTTTGTATTATGTACCTCAATTATAGTTAATTTTGGAAATAAATCAAGTATAAATAACGAATTTTGTAAATATTCATTATTTACTATGTAGTTGTAATTTTCTTAAAATGATTGCAAGTATCTCGTTGCTTTTATATAATAGAAAAAAGACATCGGGGTGATGGAGATGGACAAACAATATTCATATGCAGATTTCTTGAAAGCAATGGGTCAAACGGGGAAAGAAAGCTCTGCCGAAAATTTGTTAAACGAAATATATCTTGATATGTTTTTGAACATTATCCACCGGGAACAAAGTAGTAATCGTCTCTTAGCATTAATAGACGAGGCACTAGATCAGAAAGATATGGCTGCATTTATGGAGTATACAACTGCACTTCATCAACTAAACAGTCCAAAGTAATCAAACCATGATAAAAAAACCACTCAATTGGAGTGGTTTTTTTATGTGAAAAATCCGCAATCACTGATATCAGTGGCTTTTTGTTATACGTAAAAAACATATGTTCGTTTTAGTAGGAATCAAAAAAAGAGTATGTTAAACTAAAATTATTCAAAAAATAGGAGGCTTATGTATGGAACAAAGTTTTGATTTGCAAGCTCCGTATGAGCCAGCGGGAGATCAAATAGAAGCAATAAAAGAACTAGTAGAAGGTGTAAAAGAAGGGAAAAGGTATCAAACCTTACTTGGTGCGACAGGTACAGGTAAAACATATACGATTTCAAATGTAATTCAACAAATAAACAAACCAACGCTAGTGATGGCACATAACAAAACGCTAGCTGGTCAATTATATAACGAGTTTAAAGAATTTTTCCCGAACAATGCGGTTGAGTACTTTGTTAGTTACTATGATTATTTTCAACCAGAAGCATATGTTCCATCAACCGACACATTTATAGAAAAAGATTCAAGTATTAATGAGGAAATAGATAAGCTTCGACATTCTGCAACTTCCTCTTTATTCGAAAGAAAAGATGTCATTATTATTGCTTCTGTCTCCTGTATCTACGGGTTAGGGAATCCAGAGGAATATAAAGAAATGGTCGTATCCTTAAGAACTGGAATGGAAATTGAACGCAATCAGTTATTACGTAAACTCGTCGACATTCAATATGAACGAAACGATTTGAACTTTGTACGTGGAAAGTTCCGTGTTCGTGGAGATGTAGTAGAAATTTTTCCTGCTTCTCGTGATGAGAAATGTCTTCGTGTGGAATTTTTCGGAGATGAAATTGATCGTATTCGTGAAGTAAATGCACTTACTGGAGAAATTTTAGGAGAACGTGATCATGTCGCTATATTTCCAGCGTCCCACTTCGTTACACGTGAAGAAAAGATGAAACTTGCCTTAGCGAATATTGAAAAAGAATTAGAAGAGCAACTTGCGTACTTAAGAAGCGAGGATAAGTTATTAGAAGCTCAACGATTGGAGCAACGTACGAGATATGATTTAGAAATGATGGAAGAGATGGGCTTTTGTTCGGGCATCGAAAACTACTCCCGGCATTTAACGTTAAGGGAAGCAGGAGCGGTTCCTTATACATTGCTTGATTATTTTCCGGAAGACTTTTTACTCGTAGTAGATGAAAGTCATGTTTCATTACCTCAAGTAAGAGGAATGTATAATGGTGACCAAGCTAGAAAATCTGTGCTCGTAAATTATGGTTTCAGATTACCATCTGCTTTAGATAATCGACCTTTAACATTCAATGAATATGAAAAACATATAAACCAAGCTATATTTGTTTCAGCAACACCTGGGCCTTATGAGTTGGAGCATACACCGGAAATGGTGGAGCAAATCATCCGTCCAACTGGACTATTAGATCCAGTCATAACGGTTAAGCCTATTGAAGGGCAAATAGATGATTTGATCAATGAGATTCATGAGAGATCCGCCAAAAATGAACGTGTTTTAATCACGACACTAACGAAAAAAATGTCGGAAGATTTAACGGATTACTTAAAAGAAATTGGGATAAAGGTTCAGTACTTGCATTCAGAAGTAAAAACACTAGAACGTACAGAAATTATTCGAGAACTTCGATTAGGTACGTATGATGTATTAATAGGAATTAACTTGTTACGAGAAGGTATAGACATACCGGAAGTGTCTCTAGTAGCTATATTAGATGCCGATAAAGAAGGGTTTTTACGTTCTGAACGATCTTTAATCCAGACAATTGGCCGTGCTGCCCGTAACTCCAACGGGGAAGTTATTATGTATGCGGATAAAATGACGGACTCCATGCGAAAAGCAATTGATGAAACGCAACGTCGTAGAACGATTCAAATGGAGTATAACGAAAAACATGGTATTACACCAACAACAATCAAAAAGAAAATAAGCGATGTTATACGTGCGTCACAGGTTGCAGAAGAGGAAGAAACGTATGCGCAACGTTTAATGAGTGGAAAACCATTAACGAAAGAAGAGAAAGCAATACTTCTAGAAAATCTAGAAAAAGAAATGAAGGATGCAGCAAAAGCGCTTAACTTTGAACGAGCTGCAGAATTACGCGACGCAATTTTGGAACTGAAGCTGGAAGGGTGATAGGTGTTGAAAAATCAAGAGATCGTGATACAAGGTGCACGTGCACATAATTTAAAAAATGTAAGCTTGAAAATACCAAGAGATAAGCTAGTCGTCATGACTGGCCTTTCTGGCTCGGGTAAGTCTTCTTTAGCTTTTGATACAATCTACGCTGAAGGGCAACGACGATATGTAGAGTCATTATCAGCCTATGCTCGACAATTTTTAGGGCAAATGGAGAAGCCAGATGTCGATGTCATTGAGGGACTATCACCAGCTATTTCCATCGATCAAAAAACGACAAGTAAAAACCCACGATCTACAGTAGCGACTGTAACAGAAATTTATGATTATATGCGATTATTGTATGCGCGAGTTGGAAAACCGATATGTCCAAACCATGGTATTGAAATTTCATCTCAAACAATTGAACAAATGGTGGATCGCTTGAGTGAATATCCAGAAAAAACAAAGATGCAAGTGTTGGCGCCTATTGTTTCAGGTCGTAAAGGAACTCATGTAAAGCTTTTGGAAGAGATGAAAAAAGAGGGCTTTGTTCGTGTACGTATCGATGGAGAGTTAATTGATTTAGATGATGATATCAATCTAGATAAAAATAAAAAACATAATATTGAGGTTGTAATCGACCGAATTATAATGAAAGAAGGAGTTGCTGCAAGGCTCAGTGATTCTCTAGAGTCAGCTCTAAGACTTGCAGATGGTAGAGTTTTAATAGATGTAATGGAGCATGAAGAAGTTCTATTTAGTGAGCATCATGCATGCCCAATATGTGGATTTTCTATCGGAGAATTAGAGCCACGAATGTTTTCTTTTAATAGTCCATTTGGTGCTTGTACAGATTGTGATGGACTTGGAACGAAGCTAGAGGTGGATCCTGATTTAGTTGTTCCCGACAAAAGTGTCACACTCGCAGATGGAGCTATTGTCGCATGGCAGCCAACAAGCTCACAGTATTATCCGAAGCTTTTAGAAGCAGTATGCAAGCATTACAAAATAAAAATGAATGTTCCGGTAGAAAAATTACCAATCGATCAATGGAACAAAATTATGTATGGCTCAGGGAATGATAAACTTCGTTTCCGCTATGAAAATGAATTTGGACAAGTTCGGGATAGCTTGATTTCATTTGAAGGTGTTCTTGCGAATATTGAGCGTAGATTTAAAGATACCTCTTCTGATTATATTCGTGAGCAAATGGAAAAATATATGGAGCAGCATGATTGTCCTACATGTAATGGCTATCGTCTAAAAAAAGAAACACTTGCAGTGAAGATAAATTCCCTTCATATTGGGGAAATTACAAAGTATTCCATTGAGGAAGCGAATAAGTTTTTCAATGAGTTGACCTTATCGGAAAAAGATATGCAAATCGCTCGTCTTGTACTGCGAGAGATCAATGAACGTCTAGGTTTTCTAGAGAACGTTGGACTAGACTATTTAACATTAAACCGTGCGTCTGGAACATTATCAGGTGGGGAAGCACAACGTATTCGCTTGGCTACTCAAATTGGATCAAGACTGACAGGTGTATTATACATTTTGGATGAACCGTCTATCGGTCTTCATCAGCGAGATAATGATCGACTTATTGAAACATTAAAAAACATGCGAGATATTGGAAACACCTTAATAGTTGTAGAGCATGATGAGGATACAATGATGGCAGCGGACTATTTGATAGACGTGGGTCCAGGTGCAGGAGTGCATGGTGGAGAGATAATTGCTGCAGGAACTCCCGAACAAGTGATGAAAAACAAAAAATCTTTAACCGGTCAATACTTAAGTGGACAAAAGTTTATTCCGCTTCCAATAGAAAGAAGAAAGCCAGATGGTCGCTTTATCAAAATAAAGGGCGCTTCAGAAAATAACTTGAAAAATGTAAATGTAGACGTTCCATTAGGCGTATTTACTGCTGTTACAGGAGTTTCGGGATCTGGTAAAAGTACATTAGTAAATGAAATATTATATAAATCTCTAGCACAAAAACTAAATCGTTCCAAAGTGAAGCCCGGAGCATATAAAGACATTGAAGGTATCGACATGTTGGAAAAGGTAATTGATATAGACCAGTCTCCAATCGGTCGTACTCCAAGGTCCAACCCTGCTACTTATACGGGCGTTTTTGATGATATGCGTGATCTTTTTGCATCAACGAATGAAGCGAAAGTAAGAGGATATAAAAAAGGAAGATTTAGCTTTAATGTTAAGGGTGGTCGTTGCGAGGCATGTCGTGGTGATGGCATTATAAAAATTGAAATGCATTTCCTTCCAGATGTATATGTCCCATGTGAAATCTGTCATGGAAAACGATACAACCGTGAAACATTAGAAGTACATTACAAAGGTAAAAATATTGCAGATATACTTAAAATGACTGCTGAGGATGGGCTTGCCTTTTTCGAAAACCATCCGAAAATCAGTCGTAAACTACAAACGATTGTAGATGTAGGACTAGGATATATGGAACTAGGACAACCAGCGACTACTCTTTCTGGTGGTGAAGCGCAGCGTGTAAAACTGGCATCTGAACTACACAAGCGTTCTAATGGGAAATCATTTTATATTTTGGATGAACCGACTACAGGTCTACATGTAGACGATATTGCAAGACTGCTAATAGTACTTCAACGTTTAGTAGATAACGGAGATAGCGTATTAGTAATTGAGCATAATCTAGATGTCATTAAAACAGCGGATTACATGATTGATCTAGGACCAGAAGGTGGAGACAAAGGCGGAACAATTGTTGCAGTAGGTACGCCAGAGAAAATTACTGCATCAAAAGATTCATATACTGGGAAGTACTTGAAAACTATTTTAGAAAGAGATCGACAACGGATGGATGAAGTTGTAACGAAAGCGTCTAAAAAGAAAAAAAGTCCTGTATCGACTTCGTGATGAAACTTTTTGATTTTTCATTCGTATAGAGTTGTGTAAGTAAAATGATTTATAGTCTAAATTCATGAGGAGGCCTTTCACTATGCAAGAAGAACGAAAACGTATTTTAGATATGGTTGAAAATGGCACAATTACTGCACAAGAAGCTTTGGCATTACTTGAAGAGCTTGGAAAACAAACAACACCTGCTGCACCGTTTATCCCTGAAGAGAAAGAATATAGAAAGTCACAAAACAAAAATACCGATTTTGTGGAAGATTTGAAGCGCGATTTTACCGTAATGGGTGAACGTTTTATGCAGTTTATGCAAGGAACTGTGGACAAAATGAAGGATTTTGATATGCCATTCGGAGATCCGGTTGTTTTTGAAGAACAATTCGTCAAAGAGGATGCAAATGTTACAGATATCTCTATTAATATTGCGAATGGTAAAGTTGAAATTCAACCCACGGAGGAACAGCATGCACGTGCCACTGTTAAAGTGAAATCATTTAAAAATTCAACTGAAGACGAAGCGAAGAAACGTTTTCATGAAGAGTTTATTTTCACAACAGAAGGAAACAAATTACGTGTGTATAGCGATATGAAAACTACTTCTGTTCAAGTAACGTTATATGTACCGAACAAAGAATATAATAATATTTCCGCTCGTTTGTTCAATGGTGAGTTCTCAGCGAAAGGTTTAGAGGCAAACTCATTTAAAGTTAAGACAACTAATGGAAAAGTAGAATTAGATGAATTGAAGTTTGAAAGAGCTGACATAGAAACAGTTAATGGATCGGTTCAAGTTCAGCGTGTTGAAGGGGAAACGATTGAAGTAGAAACGATGAATGGTCGTATTTACGTAGATGGTAAGCTTAAAGAAATAGAAGGTTCATCGGTAAGCGGACATGTTATTTTAACCACAAAAGATAAAGAAGCTCGTAAAATAGAAGGTACAGCCGTGGCTGGTACGGTTGAACTGTATATTCCAAAGGATGTATCGATAAAAGGGGAAGCTACTTCCCAAATTGGTAAGATAGATGTTCAATTGGCTGATGTTACTCACTTAAACCAATCTGAGCAACTGTTAAACAAAAAAGTAGGGTTCACGAAAATAGTGGATTCGGAAGCTACTCCTTTACGAGTATACGGTGACGCAAAAACAGGATCTGTTGTTGTTCGTTATACAGTAGAAGGAGAATAAAATAACAAGTGGAGCGGGATATTATTCCCCTCCACTTTTTTATTTTATAGTGAGATCTATATAATGATACTGGTGATTTCCGTTACAGGTGGACGCGTTTCGCGGGGTGAGCGATGGGCTATCACCGTCGCTAATGCGTCGCTGTGATATCTCATCTGTCTCACTCATCCCGCCGAAGTCGCCCCCTTTCACTCCAATCAATATAGTGATTAGTACTCAACTCTAAGATTAAACATAGCCTATCGCTTAGACGAAAAGATTAGACAAAGTTAATATAGAGATAAAACCCTCTGTTGAATTAGGGATATTGTTCTGGCATGAAGGATGAAGCAAGTAGATTTACTTTTACACTAGTGGAAATAAAGAGAAATAGTAAGTGTTCACTAAAAAAAGAAGCGAAATGGCGAACGAAATTGCATCTTCGTGAGCTTGCTCTATCAATAGGAAAGTATCATTTCTCTAGTTATCCAAAAACGCACTTACCTGTTTCTAAGAGTTGTAGGAGGGCGACGGATAGAAAAAGTGAAACTTCAATCAGTGGGGCTTCATTCCCCACTGATTGTTAGTTGAACCATTCGGGCTCTTACCGGCAGTTATCTACTGCCCGTTAATGCGGGACAAACGCCATAAGATTATCGAAAAAAAGATGCTGGTTAGTTGTGACGAACGTCACAACTAACCAGCATCCCAAAAAATTCACTCGGTAATCATATAGCAAAATGTCTGTCCAAAGCACTTCGAAAACGCTAGAAACAGGTTTTGAACTAAAAGGACTGGAAGAGTTTTCCCCCCAGTTTAACGCTTCTGGTCTATCCAACAAAGTATTGCAAAGGCGGTGGCTTTCGCACAGCGCCTTCTGTATTCAATAGATTGCAATAAAATCGCTTCATGTTTATTCGTCATAAATCCACATTCCACCAGCACTGCTGGCATCCTTGTGTCTCGAACAACTGCAAAATCAGCTTTCTTCACTCCTCGATTCGATCTTCCTGTAATAGAGCATAGAGAGTTTTGGATAAGCTTTGCGAGAATAACTGATTGCTCAGAAGGATTTGTATAAGTAAAGGTTTCGATTCCACTAGCATTATTCCACGTGGTACCGTATGCATTGGCATGGATAGAGATAAATGCATCAACACCCATTTTGTTAGCTAAAGTCGTTCTTTCTTTAAGAGGAACGTCTCTTTTTTTGTCGTGACAATTCATAATAATTAGCTCAAAACCAGTTAGTTCATTTTTTACAAATTGAGCAACCGCCTCATTAAATTCAAACTCTTTCATTTTCCCATCTGGTGTTCTTTTGCCAATAGTATTAGGTCCATGACCTGCATCAAGCATAATTTTTATCGGAAAAACCTCCTTTCTACTTTTAAATAGAAGAAGAAAAGATAAATGGATACAATTTAAGTGGATAATCATGATAAAATAGGTATTAGGTTTACAAATGTAGTATGAAGGGAGTTTAGGGGTATGTCACATGTGACGACGAAGGACATAAAAGAACATTTGAATCTCACATTAGTAAGTGGGGAAGAAGGCATTGGACGACATATTTCCGTGAGTGATATTTCTAGACCAGGAATTGAAATAGCAGGATATTTTACACATTATCCTTCAAACCGGACACAGCTTTTAGGTAAGACGGAGATTTCTTTTTTTGATTTATTACAGCCGAAAGAAAAAATTGAGCGTATGAGAAAGCTTTGTGCACAGGATACACCGGTCATCATTGTTTCACACGGAATGGAAGTGCCGAAGGAATTAATCACAGCATCCAATGAAACTTCAGTTCCCGTATTAACGACTAGCTTGCCTACTACCAGATTTTCTAGCATGCTTACAAACTTTTTAGAAAGTAGGTTAGCACCCTCTACTGCCGTACATGGTGTACTAGTAGATATTTATGGGGTTGGAGTACTAATCACCGGGAAAAGCGGCGTTGGGAAAAGCGAGACGGCATTAGAGTTAGTGAAAAGGGGTCATCGTTTAGTAGCGGATGATTGTGTGGAAATTAGGCAAGAGGGCGAGGATACGTTAGTCGGAAGTGCGCCACAGCTAATTGAGCATCTCTTGGAAATTCGTGGATTAGGTATTATCGATATAATGACATTGTTTGGGGCAAGTGCCGTTAGAAGCTATAAACGTATAACGCTTATCATTGAATTAGAGATTTGGGATGAGAAAAAGACATACGACCGTCTAGGTCTTGAAGAAGAGAAAATGGAAATTATTAATACAGCAATTACGAAGCTGACCGTTCCTGTTCGACCAGGTAGAAATATAGCAGTAATTATTGAAGTTGCTGCAATGAATCACCGATTAAAAAAAATGGGTGTAAATGCTGCGGAAGATTTCGCCAAGCGTTTAAATGATGTTATAGAACAAAATGCAGAAATGGACTATTAATAGATGCTTGAAGGGAGTTACATATGAATTTATTACAAATAATTGATCCGGTAGCATTTTCTGTAGGACCAATATCGGTGCGTTGGTATGGAGTAATAATTGCTCTTGGTATAGTATTAGCTTTTTTCGTTGCACAAAAAGAAATGGTAAAGCGAGGATTTCATCCAGATTATTTAACGGATTTACTTATTTGGGCAGTACCAATCGCCATTATTAGTGCTCGAATTTACTATGTTATTTTTAAATGGGATTTTTATGGTCAAAACCCGGGAAAAATTATTGAAATTTGGAATGGCGGAATTGCGATTCATGGGGCATTGATTGGGTCGTTTATAACAGCTTATATTTTCACCAAAAAACGAGGTTCTTCTTTTTGGAAGGTTGCCGATATAGTAGCACCAAGTATTTTAATAGGTCAGACTATTGGGCGTTGGGGAAATTTCATCAACCAAGAAGCACATGGTGGAGAAGTAACGAGAACTTTCTTAGAAAATTTAATGCTTCCAAATTGGATTATTGAGCAAATGTATATAAATGGAAAGTATTATCACCCAACATTTTTATATGAATCTGTATGGAACTTTATCGGAGTAGTTATATTAATATTGCTTCGCAAAGTGAATTTACGTCGAGGGGAAATGGTGCTATTTTATGCGGCATGGTATTCTGTTGGCCGATTTTTCATCGAAGGAATGCGTACGGACAGTCTCTATTTAATAGGGGAATTGAGAACTGCACAAGTCGTATCGATTGTGACAGTTATAGTTGCAATTGTTTTATTTGTATATAGAAGAATGACGATAAAACCTGTTGTTCATTATCAGGATAAGTAAGAAAGCTGGGATAAGATGGGGACGTTGAAAAATGGGCTGTTTGCTGGTCTTAAAACAACCTGGACATTAAGTAAAGTAATTTTCCCAATTACATTAATCGTAGTAATTTTGCAATATACGCCTGTACTCCCTTGGATTATCGATATGATATCGCCATTTATGGGTCTATTAGGTCTTCGCGGAGAGGCAGCTATTCCTTTAGTGCTGGGGAATGCATTGAATTTATATGCAGGCATTGCTGGGATACTATCTTTGGATTTGACCGTGAAGGAAGTTTTTATATTAGCGACAATGCTATCCTTTTCCCATAATATTTTCATTGAAACTGGAGTGGCCCTTCGAGTGGGTGTGAAATTGTGGATTGTATTGGTTGTTCGCTTTGGTTTGGCAATTATGTCTGCTATCATTATTAACCTTGTATGGCAAGGTGGTGGAGAGGTAGCAAAATATGGTGCCCTCCAAGTAAGTCAGCAAGTTCCTGATGGATGGGGAGAAATTATATTGTTTGGCTTACAAAAAGCTACATTTGGCGTTTTACAATTAGCTCTAATCGTCATACCGCTAATGGTTATTATCCAGTTTTTAAAGGATCGGAATTATTTGCAAAAGTTTTCAGAAAAGCTAGCTCCTTTTACGAAAGTTATTGGTATACAACGAAATGCTTCACTAACGCTTGTGGCTGGGCTTGTGATTGGACTAGCATATGGAGCAGGGGTAATGATTCAAGCAGTGCAAGAGGATGGGGTAAGTAAAAAGGATGCGACACTGGCCTTTATATTCTTAGTGGCATGTCATGCAGTAGTAGAAGATACATTAATCTTTATACCATTAGGAATCCCAATCTGGCCACTATTTTTGATAAGATTAATAACTGCTTTCGTATTAACGATAGTAGTTGCCTATGTATGGAGGAAAGCGGAGCAAAGTAAACATAAGGAAGTGGCAATCCCATGAAAAACTATAAAGCGCTACTTTTTGATTTAGATGGAACAATATTGAATACGAATGAATTGATTATCGAATCTTTTTTATATGTATTAGGCGAAAAGTTTCCTGGGAAATATAGTCGGGAGACAGTTATACCTTTTTTAGGACCTCCACTATTTGAAACATTCAATGGGATAGACCCAGCATTAACGGAGACTTTAACCGCTTCCTATCACAAATGGAACCTAGAGAAGCACGACCAAATGGTAGCACCGTTTGATGGTGTTGTAGAAACATTACAGCAACTAAAGAACGAGGGCTATAAATTGGCGATCGTTTCTACTAAGAGGCGAGAGATGATTGAAAGAGGTCTCCAATTAATGGAATGTGAAACGTTGTTTGATACGATTGTCGGCTTCGATGACGTTACATATACGAAGCCTGATCCTGAACCTATTCAAATAGCGCTACAAAGAATTGATACAAATAAAGAAGATGCACTTATGATCGGAGATAATTTTCATGATATCGTTGGTGGACAAAGAGCTGGAGTTGATACAGCTGCTGTAGCTTGGTCCATCAAAGGTGAAGAATTCTTAGCTACATATAATCCTACTTATATGCTTCATCATATGAGCGAGCTTCTTGATATTGCAAAAGGGAAGCGTGTATGAGAAGAACAGAGCGATACCCAGTAAAGGGGGCAAACTCACTTTGGCATGTATATGATACTATTCCGTTTTGGAAAGTGATGAAAAACTTTATCTTCATTCAAGCAGCTAGATATTCTCCGTTTTTAAGCTGGAAGAACTTTTTCTATCGTGCCTTTCTGAAAATGGAGGTCGGAAAAGAAACGTCTTTTGCTTTAATGGTAATGGTTGATGTCATGTTCCCTGAGCGTATTAAAGTAGGCGACAATTCTATTATTGGCTACAACACAACGATTCTTGCGCATGAATATTTGATCGATGAATATCGTATTGGAGATGTCATTATTGGTAATCGCGTATTGATCGGAGCAAATACAACAATTTTACCTGGTATTAAGATTGGTGATGACGCTATTGTTTCTGCGGCAACTCTAGTCAATGCAGACGTTCCAGAAGGATGCTTCGTTGGCGGAAACCCAATGCGCATTATTTATACGAAGAAACAAATGCTAGAGCGCAATAATAACTAATGAAAAGCTATTCTACTTAGTGTTGAACTAAGGGAATAGCTTTTTTTGATGGAATAATGATTATAAGAATCGTCCACCAGAAAAGTATTCAATAGTTGTTTGCGATTAGCCCGATGCCTATTGCGATTCGCAAAGTTGAATTTTCGATTTGGGGCGACTAACTTGTGATACAAAAATCTTAGAAGAACTAGAAGACAAGTTGACGAAATGGATAAACTAGTATAAAATTCAATTAATTCATCTTGTTAGTTCTCTAGTGTGTTAAAGTGATATTTTAGGAGTGGTAAAATGAGCAAAATTCAAATGTTCGAAAAGCCTCTTGGAATGAGAGACTCGTTCCCAGAAGTAAACGAACAAAAAGAATATATACGATCGACAGCAAGAGATTTTATACGAAGAAAAGGATACGACTTTATAAAAACACCTTCTGTGGAATATTTTGAAACAATCGGAAAGGCTTCTGCAATTGATGAGTCTTCTTTGTTTAAATTAGTAGACAATCAAGGTGAAATGCTTGTTTTACGCCCTGATATGACGACACCAATTGCTAGAATAGCAGCTTCCAAGTTATTAAAGGAAAAAAATCCACTGCGCTTGGCTTACTATGCAGATGTATTTCGTGCTCAACAGCGAGAAGGTGGAAGACCAGCAGAGTTTGAGCAGCTAGGACTTGAACTTGTTGGTGATTTTAGTCCATACGCAGATAGTGAAATAATCTATACTGCGATAGAACTATTGAAGTCTTTAGGTGTAGAAAACTTCCGAATTACGATTGGACATGCTGAAATTTTAACTGCTTTCTTAACAAACAACACAGATAACATAGAACAAGTTGAAAAACTAAGACAACTATTAGTAGAGAAAAATTTAGTAGGTTTCTCACAAAAGTTAGAAAGCATGAACTTACTGAAAGAACAAAAAGAAAGACTTATAACAATTATAGATTACACATTAGACTCCAATGTATTTACGGATTTCCGTCAGTTCTTAAACGGCGATCAACAGTATTTGATTGATCAAGTGGAGGAGCTTCAAAAACTACTGGAATTTCAATTGAATGACTATTCTATTGTATCGTTCGATTTTTCTTTAGCGAGTCATATGAGCTATTACACAGGTATGCTATTTGAAATTCACGCAGCAGGAAGTGGTTTCTCCATTGGAAATGGTGGACGTTATGATGAGTTGTTCAAACAATTCGATGAAACAGTAGGGGCTACAGGATTTGGTATTCGTGTAGACCGGCTATTAGAAGTTTTACCGAAACAAGTAATAAAGGAGAAGAATACCCTTCTTTTATTTGATAAATGGTCTTTTTCTAAAGCAAATGTATTAGCAGAAGCTAGAAGAAATACATCCGAATATGTGACACTGCAATACGCAGAGAGTGTAAATGATTTAGAAGCATTTAAAGAAATATTCGATGAAGTAATTATCGTGTCCGAAGGTGGTTCTTTCCGTGAATGAATTAACAATTGCAATGCCAAAAGGGCGTATTTTTGAAGAAGCATATAAACTATTTGTTGAAGCAGGATTTAACTTGCCTAAAGAGATTAGTGATTCCAGAAAGTTAATCGTTGAGGCTCCGGATGAACGCATTCAATTCATATTGGCAAAACCGATGGATGTACCGGTATACGTGGAACATGGTGTAGCGGATATCGGGATTGCGGGCAAGGATGTTTTATTGGAACAGCACCGCGATGTCCATGAGCTATTGGATTTACATATTAGTAATTGTTATATAGCAACTGCCGGTATTCCAAACACTACGATGAATGAAATTGCTCCACGTGTTGCAACAAAGTATCCAAGAATTGCAACAAACTTCTACAAGGAAAAAGGGGAGCAAGTGGAAATCATTGAGTTGAATGGTTCGATTGAGCTCGCACCAATGATTGGTCTTGCAGATCGTATTGTCGACATTGTTTCTACTGGACAGACGCTGAAGGAGAATGGCTTAGTGGAATTTGAAAAAATTGTATCTATCTCCTCTCGATTGATCGTTAATCCTGTAAGCTATCGAGTGAAAAGTGAACGAATCAATGCATTTGTTGCCCAATTAAAAAACGAATTGCATAAAAGGTAGGGAATCCTATGAGAATAGAAAAGCTTACAGAAACAATTTCATTACAACGTTCGGTTGAACAAGCAAATGCAGATCATTTAACGACAGTACGTGAGGTAATAGCAGATGTGCGACAGAACGGGGATCAAGCGCTTTTTCGTTATACAGAAAAATGGGATGGTGCAAAACTTTTAACACTCAAAGTATCCAAAGAAGAAATGGATGAAGCATACGCTAATTTTGATAGACAGTTGATAGGTGACTTGGAAGAAGCTGCTGCTAATATTCGGGCATTTCATACGGAGCAGGTTCGCAGACAAATTGACTTTCCATTGGCTAAAAATTCTTATATTCAATATAAAATTTCACCACTTGATGCTGTAGGTTTATACGTTCCAGGTGGGACTGCAGCCTATCCTTCTTCCGTATTAATGAACGCAATACCTGCACTAGTAGCGGGAGTAGAAAGAGTGGTCATCGTATCACCGCCATCTAAGGATGGAAAACTACCTGATTCAGTATTAGTAGCAGCACGTATAGCTGGCATTACAGAAATATATAAAGTTGGTGGAGCCCAAGCAATAGCGGCCCTTGCATACGGTACCGAAACGATCAAAGCAGTAGATAAGATTACAGGACCGGGTAATAGTTTTGTAGCACTTGCTAAAAGAGAGGTGTTTGGTAGGGTTGCCATCGATATGATAGCAGGTCCTAGTGAAATAGCGATTATAGCAGATGAAACTGCCTATGCTGATGAAGTAGCGGCAGATCTTCTTGCTCAAGCAGAGCATGATCGATTTGCAAGTTCTGTTTTAATCACAACAAGCCCATCACTTGCTGAACTAGTATCAATAGAAGTAGAAAAACAATTAAAGCTTCTTCCTAGAGAAGAAATTGCTCGCTCCTCTATCGAAAACTTCGGTTGTATTTATATCGCTGAATCAATGGAACAAACGATTTCTGCAGTGAATGAGCTAGCACCGGAACATTTGGAAATTATTACGGAGCAGCCTGAAGAGCTAAGTAAAAAGATAAAGCATGCAGGAGCCATTTTCATCGGGAGATTCAGTAGTGAACCGGTGGGCGATTATTTTGCTGGTACGAATCATGTACTGCCGACGAATAGCACAGCGAGATTTTCAAGTGGGCTATGTGTGGACGATTTTGTTAAGAAAACAAGCGTTGTTTACTATTCCGAAGAAATGTGGCAGGAGCAATATCCTAAAATTGCCCGCTTAGCTAGACTTGAGCAATTAGAAGGACATGCAAGATCTGTAGAGTCAAGAAGCTGGAAGAAGGGGGATTTAAAATGACTATTAAAAGAGCGGCGAAAATAGAAAGAATGACGAACGAAACAAAGGTATGGGTTGAAATTGATCTAGATGGTGAAGGAAAAGCGGAAATAGATACAGGCGTCCCTTTTATGGATCATATGCTGGATCTATTTACAAAGCATGGTTTATTTAATGCTTCTATAAAAGCTAAAGGAGATACATATATCGATGATCATCATACGACAGAGGATATCGGTATTGTGTTAGGACAAGCAGTAAAAGAAGCATTAGGAGACAAAAAAGGTATTAAGCGTTACGGAAATGCCTTTGTTCCAATGGATGATGCATTAGCTCAAGTAGTAATTGATATTTCGAATCGTCCGCATTTAGAGTTTCGTGCGCAGTTTCCAACTCAAAAAGTGGGGAATTTTGATACAGAGCTTGTTCATGAGTTCCTATGGAAATTCGCATTGGAGGCACGAATGAATGTCCATGTTATCGTTCATTATGGTGCAAATACGCATCATATGATCGAAGCAATTTTTAAAGCATTAGCTCGTGCAATTGATGATGCTATTACAAAAGACGATCGAGTGAAGGGTGTTCCTTCTACAAAAGGTCTACTCACATAAGAAGGAGAGAGTAATGATGACGACGATTCAAGTTTACCCTGCGATTGATATGAAAGGCGGAAAATGTGTGCGCCTGTATCAAGGGGATTATGAGCAAGAAACCGTTTATGGAGATTCTCCATTCGATATGGCTAAAAAGTTTGTAGGTGAAGGGGCAGCGTGGATTCATCTAGTAGATTTAGATGGAGCAAAAGTTGGAAATAAAACCCATGCAGACGAAGTAATTCGTATTGCTAAAGAGCTTCCGGTAAGTGTGCAAATTGGTGGGGGAATTCGTACAAAGGATGACGTTCAATTTTATTTGAATAACGGCGTAAATCGTGTAATTATAGGAAGTCTAGCTATTTCCCAACCCGACTTAGTAGTGGAGTTAATAGAAGAATTCGGCGGTGAAAGAATTGTCATCGGTCTAGATGCAAAGGATGGAATGGTGGCTACACATGGGTGGCTAGAAACCTCCACCCAATCTGCTGTTGAAGTAGGACAATTTTTTGCTTCTAAAGGTGCTAAACACGTTATCTTTACAGACATTGCAACAGATGGAACGCTTCAAGGTCCAAACTTAGTGGCAAATAAAGAACTGGCAGAAAAAACCGGACTATCGATTATTGTATCAGGTGGAATTAGTTCCTTAGAAGATATTGCAGCTGTAGCAAAATTAGCGCAAACGACGACAGTAGCTGGAGTTATTACAGGTAAAGCATTATACAAAGAACGGTTCTCACTAACTGAAGCTTTACAAGAAGCGGCCAAATAAGTAAACAAGCATTCATGTCCATCGAATGAAAAAGGAGTAGAACTATCATGACTAATTTAACATATGATGAAAAAGGCCTAATACCTGTAATCGTACAACATGCAATTACAAGAGAAGTGTTAACACTTGCTTATATGAACGAAGAAGCCTATGCCAAGACAGTTGAAACAGGAGAAACTTGGTTTTTTAGCCGTAGCAGACAGGAACTTTGGCACAAAGGGGAAACTTCAGGGAATACTCAAAAGGTAGTTTCTATTAAGACAGATTGCGATTCAGATGCATTAGTAGTAGAAGTACTACCAGCTGGACCTGCATGCCATACAGGTGAAGATACATGCTTTCATAATTCATTAGAAAAAATGGATAATACGGTAGGTTATGATGTAATTACATCTCTCATCAACGTTATTGAAGAGAGACAGCAATCTATGCCTGAAGGTGCATATACGACGTATTTATTTGAAAAAGGTGTAGATAAAATTTGCAAAAAAATTGGAGAAGAAGCATCCGAAGTTATTATCGCCTCCAAAAATAATGATGGGGAAGAGTTGAAATGGGAAGCTGCAGATCTTCTATATCATCTATTAGTCCTTCTACAAAACCAACAAGTTAGCTTTTATGATCTGTTACAAGTGTTGCAAAAAAGACATGAAGCCAAAGCAGATAAAAATTAAATATATGTGATATACTGAAGGATATACTATTAAGGGACGTTTATAAAAAACGTTCCTTATTATTTTTCGGAGGATTATGTTGAATAAAAAAAGTAAAAAGGTTCTTAGAGAAAATATCATTTCGTTTTTACCTACGGGTGAATACTACTATAAAAAAGCATTAGATGAACTACAAAAAGATCAATATGAAAAAGCACATAAATACTTAAAACGAGCAGCTGAACTAAGTCCCAATGATCCAATGATATTGCTACAATATGCGATATTACAAATGGAGATAGATAACTTTGAACTAGCCCATGAACTTTTGAGAAGTGCCCATGCAATCGACCAAAACGAGTCAGAAATTGTATTCTTTTTGGCAGAGGTAAATGCTCATCTTGGGAACTTTGTAGAGGCCAATAAATTCGCTGCAATGTATTTGGAAATGGATATTCAAGGGGAATACACGGAAGAGGCAATGGAGATTGTAGACTTCACAGAACAGGAAGATATAGTATCACTTCAGGTAGATACGCCGTCTGGTGAAGCATTATTTTTACAAGAAAAGTCGAGACGTTTAATGGAGCAAGGTAAATTTGCCGAGGCAGTAGAATTATTAGAATCCATCGTGGTGGATCATCCAGATTTTTGGGCAGCATTTAATAATTTGGCCCTTGCTTATTTTTATATTGGAGAAGAAGAACAGGCTAAGGCATTACTACATGATGTACTCCATGAAAATAGAGGCAATATCCATGCACTATGTAATTTAGCTGTGATTTATTATTATGAAAAAAATGAAGAAGAACTGGAAGAAATCGTAGAATTACTAACCAAGATAAACCCTTATTTTGTTGAACATCGCTATAAGTTAGGTGCAACATTTGCGTTAATAGGCAAATATGAACAAGCATTTAAGTGGCTAAGAAGCTTACAACGAAAAGGTTTTGAAGGAGATCCAGGATTTTATTTCTGGCTGTCTCATTCGGCTTATTTTTCTGGATATGATGAAGTTGCAAAAAATGCTTGGAAGGCATTATTGAAACTAGATCCGGAAAAGGCTGGATTTGAACCTTGGCTACCGCTAAAAAGTGACTCTAATGACGCTACTTCTAAAATTCAAAAGGAATATATTTTAGAAAAGATAGAGCATGAGCATGTGAGCGAACGTATTTATGGTTTTTATTTGTTAGGTAAATCTAAACATCGTCAAGAAATAATCTCACATCCCAAATGGATTGTAGTGGACGATTTAACAACGATGGAGAAGCTATTCTTAGCCAATTCTTTAGGTCATGATTTTGACGAAAAATTACCTGCTGAGAAAGCTTTTTTACGTGCAATTGCAGCGACAGACCTGTTGTATGATAAATATAAGCCTTTAGAGCATGAAGATATGTTTCTATTTCAAATGTGGTTTGTATTAGTAGAACGCGCACTAGAGAAAGGGTATGGCTTCAGAAATCCACGTGCATTAGCAGCTGCAACGGAGTATATGTTTGAATCATCTCGTTCTAAAAATGTAACGAAAAAATATTATGCTGAGCAATATGGCATTACAACTAATACATTGACTAAGTATATTAACGAACTTATGCAATTTTTGCCTCTTTTTGACTCCTAGGCAAAATAGTTGAAGCGTATTAAAAAATCCTATAGATTGAGGATAGTAGCAACGTAGGAGGAATTTAAAATGACTGAAGATAAAATTTATGATGTAATTATAATTGGTGCCGGACCTGCAGGAATGACAGCTGCGGTCTATACCTCTCGTGCAAACCTATCCACTCTAATGATCGAACGTGGTATTCCAGGTGGACAAATGGCGAACACGGAGGAAGTGGAAAACTATCCTGGATTTGAAATGATCTTAGGACCAGAGCTTTCGACTAAAATGTTTGAACATGCGAAAAAGTTCGGTGCTGAATACGCATACGGTGATGTTTCAGAAATTATTAATGGAGAAGCTTACAAAACAGTTAAAGTTAGTGGGAAAGAATATAAAGCTTTAGCTGTTATTATTTCTTCTGGTGCGGAATATAAAAAAATGGGTATTCCGGGAGAAACAGAACTAGGTGGACGCGGAGTAAGTTACTGTGCAGTCTGTGATGGAGCATTCTTTAAACAGAAAAACCTTGTAGTTGTTGGTGGAGGGGACTCTGCTGTTGAAGAAGGTGCCTTCTTAACTAAATTTGCAAACAAAGTAACGATTGTGCATCGTCGTGACGAGCTACGTGCACAAAAAATTCTTCAAGACCGTGCGTTTGCAAATGAGAAAATTGATTTTATCTGGAATACAACATTAAAAGAAATTCATGGAAAAGATGGAAAAGTAGCAAGTGTTACTTTAGTGTCTACCGTGGACGGTACTGAAAGAGAATTTGAAACAGATGGC
This sequence comes from Psychrobacillus sp. BM2, assembly GCF_048572895.1. Classification (GTDB taxonomy): domain Bacteria; phylum Bacillota; class Bacilli; order Bacillales_A; family Planococcaceae; genus Psychrobacillus. The sequence goes on along the minus strand of NZ_CP183878.1, from coordinate 2,894,297 downwards.
GTATTCGTATATGTTGGAATGCTTCCATTAACAAAACCTTTCGGAAATTTAGGCATTTTAAATGGTAATGGATACATTGTAACAAACGAAAAAATGGAAACAACTGTACCTGGGATATTCGGCGCAGGGGATGTTCGTGAGAAAATGCTTCGTCAGATTGTCACTGCTACAGGAGACGGAAGTATTGCTGCACAAGCTGCGCAACACTATATTGAAAATTTAAAAGACAAAACAATCACAAACGTTTAATTTAATTTTATCTTAATCGTATTGTAATAGTCTTGAAATAAATAAAGTGTATAGTAAAGAATATAAATTGACCCCCTTTTTATATAAGAAACATTTGGACAGGCTGTTTCGCGATTTTAATCGTGGAGCAGCCTCTTTTTATGAAAAATAATGTATAATATAGTGTATTAACACATGAAAGATGTGGAGTGAAGATTTGTGCAAAGAATAGCAAACCTACTCGTATGTAAAGATAATAAAGTACTACTATTAAAAAAACCAAGAAGAAATTGGTATGTAGCACCAGGCGGTAAAATGGAGATGGGCGAATCTATTTTAGTTTCTGCAGTAAGAGAATTTACAGAAGAAACAAACGCTGTTCCTATTCAACCTCATTTAAAAGGAATTTATACAATGGTCATTGAGGAAGACGGAGAGTGCATAGATGAGTGGATGTTATTTACCTTTATCGCTAAAGACATAGAGGGAATCCCTTATGAAGTAACGACAGAAGGTATCTTGGAATGGCATTCAGTCGAGGATTTACACCATCTTCCTATGGCTGAAGGAGATCGAACAAATCTATTATTTGCAGCTCAAGAAAAAGGTATGCAATATGGAACATTTGTATATACACCAGACTTTTCTCTTATAAAGGAAACGATTCAGCAATCAACGGAGGGAGAATGAGTAATGGATAGTCTTCAAAAGCATGAAACGGAAGTTGTAATTATTACAGGAATGTCGGGTGCTGGGAAGACTGTGGCTATCCAAAGTTTTGAAGACCTTGGCTATTACTGCATTGATAATTTACCGCCAGAGCTATTGAGTACGTTCATCAAACTAATGATAGATTCCAACAAACAGCCACGAAATATTGCGGTTGTGATGGATTTGCGTGGAGGGGAAATGTTCAACTCCTTAGCAGAATCTGTTAATGATTTAGAAGCGGCAACAACTGTTACACCTAAATTATTATTTTTAGATGCGGGAGACGAGATATTAGTAAGACGGTACAAGGAAACACGTCGTTCTCACCCCCTTGCTAACTCTGGATTACCTCTAGAAGGTATAAAAAAAGAAAGACAAATGCTTTCTGATTTAAAAGGAAGAGCTCAATATATTTACAACACTACTAAGATGAAACCACGAGAACTAAGAGAGAAAATTCAAGAAGAGTTTTCTTCTCAGGGCGATCAAGTATTTACGGTTAATGTCATGTCCTTTGGATTTAAACATGGTATACCGATAGATGCTGATTTAGTATTTGATGTGCGCTTTCTTCCTAATCCCTATTATATAGAAGAGCTACGTTTGAAATCTGGGCTAAACGAAGAGGTATCCAGCTACGTTTTAAAATGGGTAGATACTAAAACATTAATCGAGAAGCTAACGGATTTGTTCCATTTCATGATTCCTCAATACAAAAGAGAAGGCAAAACCCAGCTAGTCATTGCATTTGGATGTACCGGAGGACAGCATCGCTCTGTTACGTTAGCAGAATACTTTGGAAAGTCATTGAAAGAAGAGGACAAAACCATTATTACACATCGTGATGTTGTCATTAGAAAGGAATGAAGGAATGGAACCTACAGAACACCGTAAAAAACTAGTTATACTCGGTGGAGGTACGGGTCTGTCTACGTTACTTCGTGGCTTAAAGAAATTTCCGCTGGATATTACGGCAATCGTAACGGTTGCAGATGACGGAGGAAGCTCAGGGAGACTTCGCGACGAATATGACATACCCCCTCCAGGAGATGTACGAAATGTACTGGCGGCTCTTTCAGAAGTAGAGCCCTTAGTGGAGGAAATGTTTCAATATAGATTTTCTCAATCTAAAGAATTGGAAGGGCATTCATTAGGTAATTTGATGTTAGCCGCATTAACCTCCATAACAGGTGATTTTGCTCATGCCATAACTGAGATGAGTCGAGTGCTAAATATTCGAGGGAAAGTATTACCTGCAGCCAATCAAGTAGTAACATTGCATGCACTGTTTGAAGATCAAACAACTATTAAGGGAGAATCTAAAATCCCTTGCTATGGTAAAAAGATTGAAAAAGTGTTTATTACTCCTCCAGATGTAAAACCGTTGCCAGAAGCGATTAATGTCATCCGACAGGCTGACGTTATCGTTATTGGTCCTGGAAGTTTATATACGAGTATTTTACCAAACCTATTAGTGCAAGATATACAAAAAGCGATTAGACAATCCAAAGCAAAGAAAGTATATATTTGTAATTTAATGACACAGGCTGGAGAGACGGGTAATTATTCTGCATATGATCATGTCAATGCACTAATTGATCATGTTGGAGAGAACTTTTTGGATGCTGTGTTAATAAGTAAGGAAGAAATTCCTGAAAATGTGAGATATTTATATAAACAAGAACAGGCATCTCCTGTTAAAATAGATATTGATCAATTAGAAACATTGAATATTGATATAGTAAAAAAAGACATTGCAGTCGTTCGTGACGGTGCAGTTCGTCATGATGCTACGGAAGTAGCGAAATGGCTTGTAGAATACGCAGACGGGTTAAAAGTTTAACCGTCGAGGAGAAAGGGGGAAACGGAATATGTCGTTTGCTTCTGAAACTAAAAAAGAGATGACTCAGGAGGAATCTGAGCCTTGTTGCGCAAGAGCAGAGCTTTCTGCACTTATACGCATGAATGGATCACTTTCATTTAGTAACAAAATGCTAAGCTTAGACGTTCAAACAGAAAATGCAGCTATAGCTAGAAGGCTATATACACTCATAAAATCGTTATATCCATACCAAGTTGAATTACTTGTTCGAAAGAAAATGCGATTGAAAAAGAATAATATTTATATTTGCCGTATTCGAGAAGGTGCAAAAAGTTTGTTAGAGGACCTTCAAATTTTAAAGGATGGCTTTCAATTTGAGTATTCAATCTCTAAAGAACTAGTTAAAAAAAATTGCTGTAAACGAGCTTATTTAAGAGGAGCCTTTTTAGCAGGAGGATCGGTTAATAATCCGGAAACCTCGTCTTATCACTTAGAAATTTATTCTTCTTATAAGACACATAGTGATGCACTGGTGGATTTGATGAATGAATATGAACTAAATGCGAAAACAATTGAACGAAAAAAAGGGTTTGTGGCTTATTTAAAGGAAGCAGAAAAGATTTCCGACTTTTTAAGTATTGCGGGAGCGCATAGAGCTTTACTGAAATTTGAAGATGTTCGAATTATACGAGATATGCGAAATAGCGTAAACCGCCTTGTCAATTGCGAAACGGCCAATCTGAATAAAACAATTAGTGCAGCCATTCGCCAAGTGGACAATATTAGGTTTATCGAGAATTCTGTCGGTTTAGACCAGTTACCTGAAAAACTTCGTGAAATTGCTAGGTTACGAGTAGAGTATCAAGATGTTACACTAAAAGAACTAGGAGAAATGGTTTCTTCTGGAAATGTAAGTAAATCAGGTGTTAATCACCGATTGCGAAAAATAGATGAAATAGCAGATGCGCTCCGTAATGGAGAGTCAATATAAAGAAATGGGGAGTAGACAATGGCAGAACAGCAGGTGGAAGTAAAATTATCTTCAGGACTTCAAGCAAGACAGGCTGCACTTTTTGTACAGGAAGCAAATCGTTATATTGCAGATGTCTATTTAGAAAAAGATACTAAAAAAGTAAACGCAAAGAGCATCATGGGAATTATGAGCTTGGCAATCGGCAAAGGAACAAAAGTAAGTTTAAGCGCTGATGGTTCCGATGCGGAGGAAGCAGTAGAAGCTTTAGGTAAATTCATCTCGAGTGAATCATAAAAAATGAACGGCCTCACTAGTCACTTTAGACGAAAGGGCTATTTTTTTTTGAGAAAATGCTCCAGGTATCTTGAAAAAATTCCGCTGCTGTTTTCTGTTTCAGCACGGGAGACAGGTCCATCCACCCGAGCAAGCCGGTTACCCGCCCGGTAAACCATCGAACGCCCGAGCAATTGGCGTATCCGCCCGAGCACGAGAGCCATGCGCCCGAGCAAGCCGGTTATCCGCCCTGCAAACCATCGAACGCCCGAGCAACTGGGTTATCCGCCCGAGCACGAGAGCCATGCGCCCGCGGAAGTCGGTTATCCGCCCGGTAAACCATCGAACGCCCGAGTAACTGGCGTATCCGCCCGCGAAAGTCGGTTATCCGCCCGGCAAAATATCGGACGCCCGAGCACGAGAGCCATGCGCCCGCGGAAGTCGGTTATCCGCCCGAGCACGAGAGCCATGCGCCCGCGAAAGTCGGTTATCCGCCCGAGCAAGCCGGTTACCCGCTCAGTAAACCATCGAACGCCCGAGCAACTGGCGTATCCGCCCGGGCACCAGAGCCATGCGCCCGCGGAAGCATGTTATCCGCCCAATTGAAGGGATTAGATTCATTGGAATTGATAAAGTAACAACGTTCAAAAAAATCCCAAAGGACTATCCCCTGGGATTTTCATCTATTAATTATGCTTTTTTTATTTCTCTACGATTCATAATGTGATCGATAAGACCATATTCTTTTGCACGTTCAGCAGTCATGAAGTTATCACGATCTGTGTCTCTTGCTATTACTTCGATTGGTTGACCAGTGCGTTCAGAAATAATGTGGTTTAACTTATCGCGTAAATGTAAAATACGTTTTGCAGCAATTTCGATTTCTGTTGCTTGCCCTTGTGCTCCACCAAGTGGTTGGTGAATCATTACTTCTGCATTAGGAAGCGCATAACGTTTACCTATTGTTCCGGCAGTAAGTAAGAACGCTCCCATAGAAGCAGCCATACCGATACAAATTGTTTGGATATCTGGTTTGATAAACTGCATTGTATCATAAATTGCCATACCAGCTGTGATACTTCCGCCTGGGCTATTAATGTAAATAGAGATGTCTTTATCTGGATCTTCTGCTTCTAGGAATAATAATTGAGCAACGATAGAGTTTGCAACGTTGTCATCAATACCACTTCCAAGCATAATAATGCGGTCTTTTAATAATCGTGAGTAAATGTCGTATGCACGTTCTCCACGATTAGTTTGTTCAATAACTGTAGGAATTAAATTCATCCTGATTGCCTCCTTCAAAGGTGGTTTAGTATAGTTTACTGAGAAAAGTTCCCTCAGTTGTAACTTTATCATACACATTATGGTCAAGGAAGGTCAAATATTAAGCTTGAAAATGTTTGCTTGAATTATATTCCTTCTATTTGTATAATAGATAAGTCGCTTGCCCTTGTAGTGTAATGGATAACACACAAGCCTCCGAAGCTTGGAATGTGAGTTCGATCCTCGCCGAGGGCATATTGTTTCAACGGTTTCACTTAGAATCTACGTGATATTATTGCGTAGATCATGTAATAATATCACGTAACCCTTCGTTTATTTTGCGATAAAGCAAAATAAACGGAGGGTTTTTTATTCTTTTAAAAAATAGTAGACCCTAGTTTAACCCATACGATCATCAAAAAGATACATACTTTAAAGAGAATTTATTTTAAAATGAGGAGCGAAGTAGAATGGTTTTACCATATGGAAATGAATGGCGAGAGGAAAGTCCGCATCGGCAAGAAGGCTATCCTAGGTATCCACATTACCAAAGATACCCGTATTATCCACAATACTCACATTACCCATATTACCCACAATACCCGCAATACCCACACTACCCACATTACCAAATGCACCCATATTATCCGTGGAATCAGGGATATGGCTACCCATGGTCACATGGGAATTATGGTAGTTCTGGCCATGGTTATTCACAACATTAATTTGTTTAACAAATAGAGAGAGGGATTTCCCCTTTCTTTATTTGTTTTCTTTATTTCTTCTATCGTACGATACTGCGTATGCCTCATGTCTAAAATGGAGAATTGGATCATCTGGTAATTCGATACCTTTGCCAACGATAGTAGGGTCGAACAAAATGCTTTCTGCTGGGAATATTTTTTTATTTATGGTTAATTGACCTACTAAAACTTTTTGTCTATTTGTTGGCCAAGTGTCGGTAGGATCATCTGTGGAGTCTGTGTCCTCAGCTATTCGAATATATAGCTCGAACGATACAGTTCCTTTATCGAGTCGTTTCTCCAATTCCTCGCTTAAATAATTTTTAGACAAACTAATACGATCGAGTATGGAAGTTGATTTTTCCTCTTTCAATGGTTGCCACTCGTATTTTACAGCCTGACGCTTACCTTCCGCATTAACTAAATAGAAGGCATGTATAGGGTAGTAATTTAGAGCTGCGTAACTAATTGGTGGCTGCTTTAGCTGTTCCTTGAGTGCGAGCAATGTATTCTTATGCTCTGGGAAGGTAGTGAGAAGCTGTACAATTCCTAAACCCAAGTCAATCGAATGTACACCAGTTTTATGAGAACCTAAAATTTTGAGCATTTCAACAAATGTTTTTGGATCTTTTGTTATGAACATAGGGATGGTCGCACACACTTGTTGACTAATAGAACCGTCTGGTTGATGAAAATGGATAGACATTCCTTTTGCCGGAGATAGGAAGTCTGCTGCAGTAGGATCTGGAGGGCTATTAGAAAAACGGACTGTAGCTGATACTGGTTCTTGCTGCAGATGTCCTGCTATCGTATATGGAATAGCATTGCCATTTGGAGTAAAAATAGCTTCATAAAATACTCCCTTTGCATGTGCCCGACGATAGCCAGGAAACTTTCCTTGAATTTGTTCTAATGTATGAACAGCATCTTGTGGTAATGAATTACTCATCAAAATCACCTCGGTTTTTAGAATATAACGATAGATTCTACTTAATAATCATTACCACTGAATACTTTAACTAAACAATGAAGTACTTAAAAATAGTTATTTTCAGCAAATAGAATGTTCAGTAGGGAAAATCCAAACTCCTTTTAATCATTTTGGGCATTTACTTGCGGTGCATAGGGGTTTACTTGCTCTTCTGAGAGATTTACTTGCACTCTTTATTGGATACTTGCGTTCAATCGTTGTTTACTTGCTAAACGGAAAATTCATCCAAATGATAATTGGGGAATTTTCAAGGTCAAAGCATATGAAACTTAAATTACCTTGTTCCGTAAATAATAATAGGTTTTGTATTTTCGATTTAAAGGTACAATAATACTATAATTATTTAAGAGGTGAACACGATGAAAAAATTACTAGTTCCAATTATTATTGTCATTGCAATTATTGCTGTTATTGCAGGAATATTTATGGCAAGTTATAACGGATTTGTAGACAAAGAAGAAAATGTAAATAATGCGTATGCACAAGTGGAGAACCAGCTACAACGAAGAATGGATTTAATACCAAACTTAGTTAATACAGTTAAAGGTTTTGCAGCACATGAAGAAGAGGTTCTAGGGAACATAGCAGATGCTCGAACTAAATTGGCGGGAGCGGGATCGCCAGAAGCACAAGCAGCTGCGAATGATGAGCTATCGGGAGCTTTGAGTAGATTATTAGTTGTTGTGGAGAATTATCCAGATCTTAAGGCAGATGCAAACTTCAGACAATTGATGGATGAACTTGCTGGGACAGAAAACAGACTTTCTGTTGCAAGACAAGATTATAATACAGTTGTTTCGGAGTACAATAAAAAAGTAAAACGTATGCCGGGGAGTATAGTAGCTTCTATGTTTGGCTTTGATGAGAAGGAATATTTCAAAGCAGCAGAGGGAGCGAAGGAAGCACCAGTAGTAGATTTTGAAGGAGATGGAGAGTGATGAGGAAAAGTGCACGTGCCATTTCACTTGCGCTTCTCCTCACTTTATTATTTCCATTGATAACGCTTGCTGTATCTGATTTTCCAGATGCTATACCAGGAGAACTATATGTTCAGGATTTCTATAATGTTCTATCGGAAGAACAGGAGAAGGAAATTGAAACACTTGGACAAAATTTAGAAAATGCTACTGGTTCTCAAATTGTCGTAATGACTGTCGAGTCTCTAAAAGGGCAGGATGTGGCAACATATGCGGTAGATGTGATGCGTGGATATGGTATTGGAGATGAAGAGAAGGATAATGGAGTTCTTTTTATCTTGGAAATGGATCCTAATAAAAAGGGTAACCGCGATGTTTATATTGGTGTCGGTTACGGTTTAGAGGGTGCTTTGCCCGATGGAAAAGTGGGGAGAATATTAGATGAATATACATACCCTTTTCTAGAGCAAGGTGATGCGCCGGGGGCTGTACTTTCTACTTATAAACTTTTATATAACCAGGTTGCAACAGAGTATGGTTGGGACGGAGAGTTGGCAACACCACAGGAGCCTTCTCCCCTTGCTGGCTCTACAGGCGGTGGATTTTCCTTTTCTACAATCATTGTAATAGCAGTTGTTATTTACTTAATTATTACGATGATGAGAGGAGGCGGAGGCGGTACTGGTTCAGGTGGAAGACGTAATAGCACTGGAATGTTCGGGCCAGGTGGTTTCGGTGGAGGCTTTGGAGGAGGTAGAAGAAGTTCTGGCGGTGGCTTTGGAGGTTTTGGTGGCGGCAGCTCCGGTGGTGGAGGAGCAGGTCGTAAGTGGTGAAATAAGCTTATCTTGAATAAAGTCTCAAAAGGAAAAAACCAACAATCAGTTGGTTTTTTTCATTATTAATGTTTCATTGTTATGCTAGAGTTATTTGATTTTTATCGGATGTACATCCGTAGAGATTTCTCTCTGTTTTTTCAATCGAGTAAATCTTACTATTGGAGCAAAGAGTATTGAAAGAACTGTATCCCCTATAGAGGGTGTTCTTACATCTTAATTGCTTTCAACATATTCGCTAAAATTGCTTATTTTCACTCGAAGATTTACTCCATCCCCATCTTGAGTTATGTTATATCTACCTATTTTCCCGGGCTCTGATGTAGAAAAGATAAATTCTTCTCGCACTGTATGAAAAATTCTCTGTCCTTGGTTATTTGTTAGGGAGATCTCTATGATGGGACGATAGATTGTTGGATGATCTTTTTCCTGTACAATTTTGACGTTTTCTAAATGCATTTCTAGGTCATTATCTATTAGATAATGATTATATTTGAAAACTAAATTTGAACTGATAGCATTTGTTAGCATGTTATCAGTAAAGTATTCTCCAAAAGTGATTTGATAATAATTCATAAAATCTTTATATTCTTTTGATTCTAAAAGTTGATCGTACTCTTCTTGAGTCTCTGTTTTCGTTGTGCTCTGGAGGTTCCACCAATCGTTCAATAAGCGTGAAATTTCCATATCTGGTCCATTATATTCTTTTTCTAGTACTGCTTTAATAACTTCTTCATTAGTAAGGGCTTGAGTTGCTTGCTCTGTTTCCGAAGGATTGATAAAAGTAATGACTAGAAAAGAGGCAATCGCTACTATGGCTAACGAAATAAACATAGGGAGTATATGGCGTTTTCTTTTTGTTTCTATTTTAGCCTTTAAGGATAGCCACGTATTTTCCTCCGCTTCTTCGGTACGCTCCACGGTTTTCATTTCTTCAAAAAGCTCATCGAATTCTTTTGATGGTTCCATTTGCATGACCTCCCTCCTGATGAAATTCCTTTTTAAGTGCCTCAAGTGCTCGGGTCGTTTTCATCTTTACTTTTGCCTCGGTCCAGCCAAGTATATAGGCGGTTTCCTGAATCGAATATTCTTGTATTTTGCGTAGGAGCAGGACTTCTTGGTAGTCTTTTTTTTGTTTACTTAAGGAGTGATACATTCTAGTAAGCTGCTCCTTTTGTTCAAATCGACTCTCTGGGGAGAGGTCGTTTGTTTCTGTGTCATGTTCTTTCCCGAAAGTGAAAAATTGTATAACTCTTTTCCTTCGAAAATAGTCATAGGTCACATTACGTGCTATTTTTAATAGCCAAGTAACAGTTGAAGCTTGCTTGTTAAAGCCGTCTAGCCCTTTATATGCTTTATAAAATGTTTCTTGTGTAAGATCCTCGGCACATTCTTTGTGACGTATAAGAAAATATATATAGCTATAAACTCTATCGCTGTGCTCTTTGTATAGCTGTTCCATTTCCATCTTCTGACCTCCCTTATTGCTATAGACGAATGGATAATTAAAAAGTATCGCTTTATTTTTACCTATTTAGGGAATAACAACTTTAACAGTACTATAATAAACATATATCAAATGATTTTCGAAAGGAATGGTATAAAAAATGATTGTCCATTTTTACACAAGACCAGGCTGTCATTTATGTGATGATGCAAGGCTGATGCTAAAGCTTGTAAGGGAAGATGTTGTATTTGAGATTAATGAAGTAAATATTGAAGAGGATGATGTGCTACATGAAAAATATATGCTGATGATTCCAGTCATCAAATTGGAAGATAAAATTATTCAGTATGGGCAAGTAGATTACGCGACTATTTTGGAAGCATTACTTTGATGATTTTATAGGCAATCGCAAGTTGAAGAGGTCAAATCGCAACATAGGACCTCATAATCGCAACATAAGAATTTTTGGAATAATTTTCTTTTCGATGATGTTTCAAATTCTTGCTATTGGGAATATATTAATGTAAGCTTAATTTAGAAATTAAATTTTTTTAAGTGCATGGGACAAAAAAAGTAATGGTGGGACAATAACGTCACAATTAGTTGGGATGTGAAAAATGGATTCGTTACTACAGGCTCAGTTAAAGCTAATGCCTGAGATGAGCATCTTGTTACAAAAAAGGTATCGAATACTTCAAACGATTCAATTGTCTGCTGGATCCGGTCGAAGAGTGATTGGTGACCTTTTAGGATTGTCAGAAAGAGAAACTAGAAAAGAATTAGACTTTTTGCGCAATCAGGGATTTATAGAGATATCGAGAGATGGAGCTAGTATAACTTCTAGTGGAAATGATTTATTGATAGAGCTTAAAGAAGTTGTACGAGAATGGTCTGGTAGATTGCAACTTGAACAATCACTTGCCAATTATTTAAAAATAAAAGAAGTGATAATTGTTCCAGGAAATGTAGATACTAATACAAATACTGCGTTGCTTCAGTCAAAAGAAGCGGCAAAATATTTGGAAAGTATATTATCAGATGAGTCCATCATTGCTGTAACTGGCGGAACAACGATTGCTTCCATTTCGAATTATGTTCATCAAACTGATAAGTGGAAGAGACTATTATTCATAGCTGCAAGAGGTGGAGTTGGTAAGGATGTTCGCCTTCAAGCCAATACGATTGCCTCTTTATTTGCCAATAAAATGAATGGTTCTTATCGAACGTTATACATGCCGGACAGCCTGAGTGAGGAAGCTTACTCTACGATGAAAAACGAACCTTTTATAAAAGAAATGATGGATTTATACGAACGAACTAATATCATTATTCATGGTATTGGGGATGCACTTGAGATGGCTCACCGAAGAAATTCTAGTTTAGAAGAAATGCAACGTTTGAAAGAAATCGGTGCAGTTAGTGAGGCCTTTGGATATTACTTTAATGACCAAGGTGAAGCAGTACACAGAATTCGCACGATTGGAGTTCAACTAAAGCAATTAGGAAATATGGAGCATCTTCTAGCAGTAGCTGGAGGCACTAAAAAAGCAAATGCTCTATTATCATATTTTAAACAAGCACCAGCTCAAACGGTTTTAGTTACCGATGAAGGTGCAGCACGAGAAATGATACAAATAATTGAACAAAACAACTAGGAGGAATTTAAAATGACAGTAAAATTAGCGATTAATGGTTTCGGACGTATTGGACGTAAAGTATTTAGAGAAGCTTTAGAACAAACAGAATTAGAAGTAGTAGCGATCAATGATTTAACAGATGCTGCAATGCTTGCACATCTATTGAAATATGATTCAGTTCATGGAATTTTGAATGCAGATGTTTCTTCTGAAGGAGATTATCTTATTGTAAACGGTCAAAGCATTCGCGTGTTCGCTGAAAAAGATCCTGCAGCATTACCATGGAAAGAGCAAGAAATCGATATCGTTATTGAATGTACTGGAATTTTCAGCACAACTGAAAAAGCTAGCAAGCATATTGAAGCTGGAGCTAAAAAAGTAATTCTATCTCAGCCTGCTAAAGACGATATGCCTACTTTTGTTATGGGTGTAAATGCGGATCAATATAATCCTGAAACAGATCATGTAATTTCAAATGCATCTTGTACAACAAACTGTTTATCACCACTTGCAAAAGTGTTGCAAGATCAATTTGGTATTAAACGTGGAATGATGACAACAATCCATTCATACACAAATGATCAACGTATTTTAGACTTACCACATAGTGATTACCGTCGTGCTCGTGCAGCTGCAGAATCTATGATCCCAACTACAACAGGTGCAGCATCAGCTGTTGCAAAAGTACTTCCTGAACTAAAAGGGAAATTGGATGGTATGGCAATCCGCGTACCAACACCGAACGTTTCTCTAGTAGACTTTGTAGCAGAGCTTGAAAAAGACGTAACAGCAGAAGAAATAAATGCAGCGTTAAAACAAGCTTCTGAAAACGAATTAAAAGGGATTCTTGATTTCAATGAACTTCCATTAGTATCTATCGACTATAATGGAAATACTGCTTCTTCAACAGTTGATGGACTTTCAACTATGGTACTTGGCGACAATATGGTGAAAGTATTATCTTGGTATGATAACGAATCAGGATATTCAGCACGTTGTATCGACCTAGCATTACTTATGGCTAAAAAAGGACTATAATTTTTTTCGTATTTGACTAAGAAAAACACATAACATGAATGTGGCTTTTCGTGGCGAATCGATAGAATTACCTCTATAATGAAAAAGGGTAAAGGAGCCAGGGATTACCCCTAGCTCCTTTTTTTAACAGAATATCTGTCTAGCTTCAACGCCCAGCCCTTCGAGTCGCTTCAGACTTGCGAATAAAGGCAAAGGACGCCTTTACTTGCAAGTCTTCCAGCGCTTGTCAGGGCTTTCGTAGGCGCTTGCGCTTTTCATAATTAAAAGGAGGCTTATCTTATGAAGGTAAAACAAACAATGAGCGATGTAGCTTTACAAGGAAAACGTGTATTTTGTCGTGTAGACTTCAATGTGCCAATGGAAGATGGAGCGATCACGGATGATACAAGAATTCGTGCAGCACTTCCAACGATCAATTCTTTAATCGAACAGGGCGCGAAAGTGATTCTGGCAAGCCATATGGGACGACCTAAAGGTGAAGTGAAGGAAGACTTACGTTTGACTAAGGTTGGAGAGCATTTAGCAAAACTTTTGGATAAGCCAGTAAAAAAACTAGATGAATCTATCGGAGAGACTGTAGAGAATACAGTTTCAGCTATGAAAGACGGGGACATCGTATTATTAGAAAATGTTCGTTTCCATGCAGGTGAGGAAAAGAATGATACCGAGCTAGCAAAGTCCTTTGCAAAGCTTGCTGATGTCTATGTTAATGATGCATTTGGTGCTGCGCATCGTGCACATGCTACGACAGAAGGTATCGCAAAATTACTTCCAGCTGTTTCAGGGTTATTAATGCAAAAAGAGTTAGATGTATTAGGAAAAGCTTTAGCTGAGCCTGAGCGTCCATTTACGGCGATTATTGGTGGAGCAAAAGTCAAAGATAAAATTGGCGTTATCGATCATTTATTGGACAAAGTAGATAATATTTTAATAGGTGGTGGCTTGTCGTATACATTTACGAAAGCACAAGGCCATGAAATTGGAACTTCTTTACTTGAAGAAGATAAAATGGAACTTGCGAGAGGCTTTATCGAAAAAGCGAAAGAAAAAGGTGTTTCTTTCTATTTGCCAGTTGATGTAGTAGTGGCAGATGAATTTTCGAAGGATGCTAATACAAAAGTAGTAGATATCGATCAGATTCCTTCTGATTGGATGGGATTAGATATTGGTCCAAAAACAAGAGAGCTATACGCGGACGTTATTAAAAATAGTAAGCTAATTATTTGGAATGGACCTATGGGAGTATTCGAAATGGATGCATTTGCAAACGGTACAAAGGCAGTATCGAATGCAATGGCTGAAACAGCTGGCTATACGATTATCGGTGGGGGCGACTCTGCAGCAGCTGTAGAGAAGTTCGAAGTCGGAGAGAAAATGGATCATATTTCGACTGGCGGAGGAGCTTCCTTAGAGTTTATGGAAGGCAAGGATTTACCAGGAGTTTCTGCTTTAAACGATAAGTAATGGAGGAGATGTCATATGCGTAAACCAGTAATAGCAGGGAATTGGAAGATGTATAAAACACTTGGGGAGGCAAAGGATTTTGCACTTCAGTTAAAGGAACAACAAGTGGATAGCACGAAGGTTGATGCAGTAATCTGTGCTCCAGCGCTATTTTTAGATCAGCTTGTTCAAGCGACAAAGGGCTCGTTCATTTCTATCGGAGCACAAACGATGCACGAGGAAAAAGAAGGAGCTTTTACTGGGGAGGTTAGTGGCCAACAGCTTCAGGACTTAGGGGTTGAATATGTTGTAATTGGGCACTCAGAACGCCGTCAATATTTCAATGAAACAGACGAATCGGTCAATAAAAAAGTAAAATCTGCTTTTGAAAATAAACTAACTCCAATCATTTGTGTGGGCGAGACATTAGAGCAACGTGAGCAAAAGGAAACAGAAACGATTGTTTCCAACCAAGTAATGGCTGCAATTGAAGGTTTATCAGAGGACCAACTAATCCATTCAATTATTGCGTATGAGCCTATTTGGGCGATTGGAACTGGAAAAACGGCTACTGCAGACGATGCAAATGACGTATGCCAAGCAATCCGTGAAACTATTCTAGACGGTTACGGAGAAGAAGTAGCAAGTAAAGTTCGTATCCAATACGGCGGTAGCGTGAAACCTGAAAATATTGAAGAGCTTCTTTCGAAGGAGCATATTGACGGTGCACTAGTAGGAGGAGCAAGCCTACAAGTAGATTCTTTTGTGAAATTATTGGAGGCTGGTGCAAATGCCTAAAAGTCCAGTAGCATTAATCATACTTGATGGTTTTGGATTGCGTCATGAAACGTTTGGGAATGCTGTTGCTCAAGCAAACAAACCGTATTTTGATCGATATTGGAATAACTTTCCGAATGCGACATTGACGGCATCTGGAGAAGCAGTTGGCTTGCCAGAAGGTCAAATGGGTAATTCAGAGGTTGGTCATTTGAATATTGGCGCAGGTAGAGTAGTGTACCAAAACCTAACACGAATTCATAAATCAATTCGTGAAGGAGAATTTTTCTTAGAGCCTAAGCTTTTAGCTGCAATTGACCATGTAAAGCAAACAGGTGGGAAATTACACTTAATGGGCTTACTTTCAGATGGTGGCGTTCATAGTCACTATTCGCATTTATTTGCATTATTAAAGCTTGCAAAAGAACAAGGGTTAGAAGACGTGTTTGTCCATGGCTTTTTGGATGGCCGCGACGTAGGTCCTCGAACTGCTATTGGTTATGTAGCAGAAACTGAGAAACAAATGAAGGATATCGGTATTGGGAAGTTTGCATCCATCAGTGGTAGATACTATGCAATGGATCGTGATCGACGCTGGGAGAGAGTCCTTCTCGCATATGAAGCGATAGTGGATGGTGTAGGTCGTACTGCAGAATCTGCATCTGCTGGTATTTTAGCTTCTTATGAAGAGGATATTGTGGATGAGTTTGTTGTTCCATTTGTTATTGAGGAAGACGGAAAACCTGCAGTAACGATTGATACGAACGATGCCGTAATTTTCTTTAATTTCCGTCCTGACCGTGCTATTCAATTATCGATGGCTATAAACACCCCATCATTTGATAGTCTGCCTTTAAGTGACAAGCATCCGACGAATTTAAAATTTGTGACGTTCACTCATTATAGTGATGATGTTGTGGCAGATGTGGTATTCGAAAAAGCGGATCTCTATAACACAGTAGGGGAAGTACTTTCGAAGCATGGCAAAACACAATTACGTATTGCAGAGACGGAGAAGTATCCGCATGTAACATTCTTTATGAGTGGCGGAAGAGAAGCAACCTTCCAGGGAGAAGAGCGTATACTGATCAACTCGCCAAAGGTTGCTACATATGATTTACAGCCTGAAATGAGTGCTTATGAAGTAACGGATGCCTTGTTAGATGCAATTGCTAATGATCGATTCGATGCGATTATATTAAACTTTGCTAACCCCGATATGGTAGGACATAGCGGAATGCTAGAACCAACGATTAAAGCAATTGAGGCAGTAGACGATTGCTTAGGTAAAGTGGTCGATGCACTTTTAGCAAAGGGCGGGCATGCAATTATTACAGCAGATCATGGTAATTCAGATGAAGTAACGACGATGGAAGGGCAACCAATGACAGCCCATACGACAAATCCTGTACCAGTTGTAGTTACAGTGAAAGATAAAACACTAAGAAGTGACGGAATTTTAGCCGATTTGGCTCCAACCATGTTACACTTATTAGGGATAGAAACACCGCCTGAAATGACAGGTAAAACACTAATCGAAACGGAGAGTTAAAAATGCCAATTATTACACAAATTCAAGCACGTGAAGTATTAGATTCACGCGGTAATCCGACAGTAGAAGTTGAAGTATTTACAGAAAGCGGTGGATTTGGACGCGCAATCGTTCCGTCTGGTGCATCTACTGGTGAATATGAAGCAGTAGAACTTCGCGATGGTGACAAGTCAAGATATCAAGGCAAAGGTGTTTTAAAAGCAGTAGAAAATGTGAACAACATTATCGCAGCTGAACTAGAAGAAAACTTCTCCGTATTGGATCAGGTAGAAATTGACCAAGCGATGATCGAATTAGACGGTACTGAAAATAAAGGAAACCTAGGAGCAAACGCTATCCTTGGTGTATCAATTGCTGTTGCACATGCAGCTGCAGATTACTTGGATATACCACTTTATCAATACTTAGGTGGATTCAATGCGAAGCAACTACCAGTTCCAATGATGAATATCGTAAATGGTGGAGAGCATGCGGATAATAACGTAGACATCCAAGAATTTATGGTAATGCCAGTAGGCGCAGAATCTTTCCGCCATGCATTACGTATGGGCGCAGAAATTTTCCATAGTCTAAAATCGGTATTAAAAGAAGCAGGATTAAACACAGCAGTTGGAGACGAGGGTGGATTTGCACCTAACTTAAAATCCAACGAAGAAGCACTTTCTACTATTATGACTGCGATTGAAAAAGCTGGTTATAAACCTGGAGAAGAAGTACTTTTAGCAATGGACGTTGCCGCTTCTGAGCTTTTCAATAAAGAAGATGGCAAATACCATTTAACTGGTGAAGGTGTTGTCAAAACTTCCGAAGAAATGGTTGCTTGGTATGAAGAGCTTTGCAATAAATACCCAATCATCTCTATTGAAGACGGCTTAGATGAAAATGACTGGGCTGGTCATAAATTATTAACAGATCGTTTAGGTAAAAAAGTACAATTGGTTGGCGATGATCTATTCGTAACAAACACGAAAAAATTAGCGCAAGGAATTGAACAAGGTGTAGGTAACTCTATTCTTGTAAAAGTAAACCAAATTGGTACACTTACAGAAACATTTGATGCTATTGAAATGGCAAAACGTGCTGGTTATACAGCGATTATCTCTCACCGTTCTGGTGAATCAGAAGATGTAACAATTGCAGACATCGCAGTTGCAACAAACGCTGGCCAGATCAAAACTGGTGCACCATCTCGTTCAGACCGTGTAGCAAAATACAACCAATTACTTCGTATTGAAGATCAATTATACGAAAATGCTCAATACCTAGGCGAAAAAACATTCTATAACTTAAAAAAATAATAAAACGAAGCAGTTAGCGAAGGTTGCTAACTGCTTTTTTACTGCTAAAGAAGTATAAAGTTATTTGGCCTATAAAGTTAAAAAGTAAATAGAATTAAATGGATAAATTTAACATTCTGCAAGTAAATGAGGTTGGAGAGCAAGTAAACAAATTATGAGCGCAAGTAAGTTATGGATGAAGATAAGTAAACTCTTTATGAACGCAAGTAATGGTCGTAGTGGAGCAAGTAAATAAATTTCTAAGTCGTAACATAGAACAGTCTGATTTTTTTAACTAATATTTTAGTGATAGGTTGTCAATGTTCCTGTTATTTGGTAAAATTAATTATGTTGTGAACGTTCTTATCAGGAGGTGGAATAAATGCACGCATTAATATTGACTTTACTTGTCATCGTTGCGATCGCATTGATCGTTGTTGTATTGTTACAATCAGGGAAAAGTGCTGGTCTCTCAGGAGCCATCTCTGGTGGGGCTGAACAACTCTTTGGAAAACAAAAAGCTCGAGGTATGGACCTTGTCTTACATAGAGTAACGATTGTACTTGCAGTGTTATTTTTTATCTTAACGATTGCCATTACTAAATTCTAATTTTATTGTAAAAGTAGGATTATTGTTTGCGGCGGGTGTAATATTGCGCCATAGCCTTTTGAATATAAAAACAGATGCGAACCGCCTGACCGACTTCTGATTGGTTAGGCGTTTTCTTTAACTTAATTCAGCAGGGGTTTACAAACCCCTGCTGAATTAAGTTAAAGCCTCCGGCGGATGCCACAGATCTTTAGTGGAACTTATCGAGCGGGCTCGATAAAAATCTGGGCACATTGTTTTCTGCGACGAGCTCGCGCAGGAGCAAATACGCCAAGGCATATTTGATTTATATTTATCAATACATATGAAATATAAGGCATTATTCGGGCATATTAAACTAATTAATGAAATAATTAGTACGATGAATAATGCGAAAAGCTTAATACGATGGAGGTTATACATATGCGAATTTCAACTCCTAAGCCATTTTTCTTTGAAGCTGGGAAACGTGCGGTATTGCTACTTCATGGTTTTACAGGAAATTCTTCAGATGTACGCATGCTTGGACGTTTTTTAGAAAAAAACGGATACACTTCATTAGCTCCCCATTATAAAGGTCATGGTGTTCCACCAGAGGAACTTCTAGAAACAGGACCACAGGACTGGTGGAAAGACGTCATGCGTGGATATGACCGTTTAAAATCGGAGGGTTATGAGGAAATTGCTGTCGCTGGTTTATCGCTTGGAGGAGTATTTTCACTGAAGTTAGGGTATACAGTACCTGTAAAGGGAATTGTCACAATGTGCTCTCCAATGACGATGAAAACGACTGATATTATGTTTGAAGGTGTATTAAAATACGCAAAAGAATATAAAAAGTATGAAGGAAAATCCGAACAGCAAATAGAAGAAGAAGTAGAGGCGATTCGTAAAACACCAATGGAGACATTGGCTGAGCTAAGAGAATTTGTTTACAATGTCCGTGACCATGTAGATCATGTATATGCCCCGCTTCTAGTAACCCAAGGGAAACAGGATAAGGTCATTGATATCAATTCTGCCAATTATATTTTTGAACAGGCAGAGTCATTTGAGAAAAACCTTAATTGGTATGAGAACTCAGGGCATGTCATCACACTTGGCTCAGAAAAAGAACAATTGCATGAAGATATATTAAACTTTTTAGAGTCGCTTGATTGGAATGTGTAAAACAGTCCAAAAGTGCACACGCTGAAAAAGGAGGGATGTTAGATGGAAAACATGAAAGAACAATTACTCGAATTAATGAACACAGAAGAATATAAACCTTTAACAACGAAAGAGTTAGAACAACACTATAATCTGACAGACGCAGATGATTTTAAAGAATTAGTGAAAACACTTGTCCAAATGGAGGAGCAGGGTTTAGTCGTTCGATCTAGATCGAATAGATATGGGATTCCTTCCCGTATGAATTTAATAGTTGGGAAATTCATCGGACATGCAAAAGGATTCGGTTTCGTTACTCCTGAAGAGAGCGGAATGGATGATATTTTCATACCACCTACTGAAGTAAACGGAGCAGTTAACGGAGACAAAGTACTTGTACGAATTTCCAAGGATTCATCTGGAGACCGAAGAGAAGGTTCTATTATTAAAATTACCCAACGCGGCATGACGCAGGTTGTTGGAACATTCCAGGACAATAAAGGCTTTGGATTTGTAATACCAGATGACAAGAAGGTTCCTATGGATGTATTTATCGCAAAGGGAGATACACTTGGTGCGATTGAAGGGCATAAGGTAGTCGTAGAAATTACTGAATGGCCAAATGAAAGAAAATCCGCTACAGGAATGGTAAAACAAATTCTAGGTCATAAAAATGATCCCGGTGTTGATATACTTTCTATTATTTATAAGCATGGAATTACAATCGACTTCCCAGAAGAAGTGATCAACCAAGCAGAAGCTGTTCCAGATTCAATTGATGAGAAGGACATGGAAAATCGCCGCGATCTTCGGAATGAAGTCATCGTAACAATTGACGGAGCAGATGCGAAAGACTTAGATGATGCAGTAACTGTTACGAAAAATTCGGATGGTACATATAAACTAGGCGTACATATCGCTGACGTAAGTCATTATGTAACGGAAGGATCACCATTAGACCGTGAAGCCTATGACCGTGGAACAAGTGTATACTTGGCGGACCGTGTTATTCCAATGATTCCTCATCGTTTGTCAAACGGAATTTGTTCGTTAAATCCACAAGTAGATCGTTTAACATTATCCTGTGAAATGACTATCGATGGTTCTGGTACAGTAACGTCTCATGAAATATTCCAAAGTGTCATTCGTACAACTGAAAGAATGACATATTCAGACGTTTACAAAATTCTAGAAGAAAAAGATGAAGCATTAATAGAACGTTATAAAGACTTAGTTCCGATGTTCGAACTAATGGGAGAGCTTGCGGAAGTCCTTCGTACGAAACGTGAAAGACGTGGTGCAATTGACTTCGATTTTCCAGAAGCTAAAATTCTTGTAGATGAAGACGGTTGGCCAACTGATATCGCAATAAGAGAACGAACGGTTGCAGAGCGTCTGATTGAAGAGTTCATGCTTGCTGCCAATGAAACAGTTGCCGAGCATTTTAAATGGATGGATGTACCTTTCATTTACCGTATTCACGAAGATCCAAAGCCTGAAAAACTAGAAAGATTCTTTAATTTCCTTACGAATTTCGGGATTGTGGTTAAAGGGACTGGAAATGAAGTACATCCAAAAGCATTACAGGAAATTATCGAGAACATTGAAGGAATGCCTGAAGAGCCTGTTATATCTACAATGCTACTACGTTCATTACAACAAGCGAAATACTATTCGGAATGTCTAGGACATTTTGGTTTATCAACCGAGTTTTATACACATTTCACATCTCCAATTCGTCGTTATCCGGATTTAATCGTCCATCGTTTAATACGTACGTACTTGGTAGATGAAGACGTGTCCCAGGCTACCATTAATCATTGGGGAGCTATTATGGACGATATTGCAGAGCATACGTCTAAACGTGAACGTCGCGCAGTAGATGCAGAGCGTGATACAGATGCACTTAAAAAAGCACAGTATATGGCGGACAAAATCGGCGAGGAATTTGAAGGGATTGTTAGTTCCGTAACGAACTTTGGTCTGTTTATCGAGCTTCCGAATACAATTGAAGGACTTGTACATGTAACGAATATGACCGATGATTATTATCGTTTTGACGATCGTCAAATGATGATGATTGGAGAGCGTGCTGGTAAACAGTTCCGTATTGGTGATGAAGTAACGGTTAGAGTATCTGCAGTAAAACCAGAAGAAGCTTCGATTGATTTTGAAATCGTAGGCATGAAAAAAGCATTCCAACGCACTAGAAAAGAAACACCAAAGGTTATACATGCGTCCAAAAAGGGCAACAGTGAATCTAGAAATAGAGAACAATCTCAGCCTGGTCCGAAAAAAGGAGCAAAGCAAAAGCAGAAGTTTTACGAGTCCGTTGCGAAAAAATCTCAACGTCGTAAACGTCCAAAGAAAAAATAAAAGAGCGATGACTAAGTCGCTCTTTCTTGAGTTTTCAACTTCATTCAGCGGATGTCTCCCAATTCTACAGGGGGAGATGAATGCAAAGTATGTATACAAATCAGAGGGGATCCTTAAACCCTTGCTGAATAAAGTGAAAGCCTCCGGCGGATGCCACAGATTTTTAGAGGAATTTATCGAGCGAGCTCGATAAAAATCTGGGCGCAAATACGCGGGGCATATTTGATGGGGTGAATGAAATGGCAAAAAAGCATGATGATAAGGTACTTGCACAGAACAAAAAAGCAAATCACGATTATTATATTGAAGAAACGATTGAAGCGGGAATAGTTCTCCAAGGTACAGAGATTAAATCTATTCGTAATGGGAAGGTACAATTGAAGGATGCATTCATACGAATTCGTAATAACGAAGCGTGGATCTCCAATATGCATATAAGTCCATACGAGCAAGGAAATCGATTTAACCATGATCCATTAAGAGCTAGAAAGCTATTGCTGCATAAAAAACAAATCAGTACATTAATCGGTGATACAAAAAGAGACGGCTACACAATCGTGCCGCTGAAAATGTACTTGAAAAGTGGCTATGCTAAAGTATTGATAGGTCTAGGTAAAGGGAAAAAAGATTACGATAAACGGGACGTCTTGAAGAAAAAAGAGGCTAAACGTGATATGGAAAGAGCATTTAAAGAACGTAACCAGTAGCATTACCATAACTGGTAGAATGTATCACTTGAATTTTGACCATATTTGATGTATAGTAAGCTATGTAACTAAGCAACATATTCCATAAACGGGGACGTTATGGATTCGACAGGGATAGTCTGAGCTTGAGTTGCGCGTCGGAGGCTCGGCTCCGTAAAAACGGAACTTATAACAACAGGCAAAACAAACAACAACTTAGCATTCGCAGCGTAAGCTCGGATCTGCTTTATCTACCCATCGCCCATGTGGCTAGGTAAAGCTCAACTTTAGTGGGATACGGTAGGCAGTGCCACTTGAGCTGTCTGCAAGAGATTTCCAAGTTAGCGTACACAACGCCCGCTTATCGGCATAGTGCTACGCGAAATCTAAATAGGTAAGATACACGCGTAGAAGCTTAAGTGTTAGAGTTTCTGGACGCGGGTTCAAATCCCGCCGTCTCCATATTACGAAATCATATGATTTCATACAGTGTCAAAACCCTTGTATATCAAGGGTTTTTTCTTTTTGTCTATGTCATCTAGTTTCAATGAGTATCAATCGAACGTAGTCAAAAACGTAGTCAAAGCGTAGTCACCCACTACATTTCAATGTAGCTGGCGAACTTCAGTATTGCTTCATCTTTTGCTTTCTGCGTAACATGCGTGTAAATATCCATAGTTGTTTTTACATCAGTGTGACCTAAACGAACTTGAACTTCTTTTAAACTAGCACCAGCTTCAAATAGTAGGGAACAATGCGTATGACGTAAACCATGCGTGGTAATCGTGGCTAACTTATACTTTGTTTGAACGTGTATAATCCATTTACGAGTCTTTGTAGGCTGTAAGTATTCATTCTGTTCATTGCTAAATACAAGCTGTTTTGGTTGCATTGTATTGAAGCCAAGCACTAAATAATTTTGCTTTTGCTTTTTCTTCCACTCTTTTAAAACAGCCATTGTCTTGTCGTCCATTTTAATTGTACGAGCAACACCTGTTTTCGTAGATTTTCTATATAGTTTGCTATCTTTACCTCGTGAAAGGGCCTTGTTGATGCGCAGTTCATTTGTTTTGAAGTTTAGGTCATCCCATGTAAGAGCCAGCGCTTCACCTTTACGCATTCCGCTGAAAGCGAGTAAGCGGAATAGGACATACGCTTTGTGGTTACTTTCACTCTCTAAGCATGATAGGAACTCTTTAAGCTGCTCCCGTGTGTAGAAGTTCTCTGCTTCGTCGTCATCTGCTCCTATATCCTTCTTTGAAGTGTTAGCGGGCAAATCTACTAGTGCAAACGGATTTGTTTGTATATAGCTACGCTTAATCGCAAAGTCCAGTACCTTAGCAGCATATGCTTTTACCATACGGAATTTCTTTAACTTCAATGCCCATTCATCCACATGCTTCTGACATACGTCTACATGTATTTTTTCAATTTTATACGCCCCCATCGAAGGAAGAATATGATTTTTAAAGACGCCGGTTGTTTTTACAAATGTGCTTTCTTCCACAGTCTTCTCATATTGCTTTACCCAAAGGTCGTAAACTTCTTGATACGTTTCAGCACGTTCTTGTTGGTACGTACCATTTGCAACATCTAGCTTAATACGAGCTAATGCTAATTCCGCTTCCTTACGTGTTTTAAAGCCACGCTTCAATGTTCGCTTCTGTTTACCGGTTAGTGGATCAACACCTAAATAAGCAGGAAACTCGTATCGGGTCTCACCACTTTTCAGTTTATAGCTTTTGATTGGTGATACTTTTTTCTTTACCATGATAATTCCTCCTGTATCAGTTGCGGGGGCAAGTGAATAAGGAGAGGGTTTACCTCTAGTGATATTATAATCGAAACTAAAGATAAAACCTCTCAATACTACCTAGTAGCTGTTCCTTTCTAAAAAGCTATCAATTTCCTTTTTTGATACGCGTCTAACACCATCAAGCTGACACACTTTCAATCCCATTTCCCGAAACTTCATAAAAGTGTTATGAGACACTCCGGCGTATTTTGCACCTTCGGATAAGGTCAACCATTCTTTATTTGTGAATGGCTGAAATGATTTCGAAATACCTTCATTAATTGCGGTGATAATTGACTGATGTAATTTTTCATTTGAAATTTCATTTAATAACATAACTACAACTCCTTGGGTATTAGGTAGTAAGATTAATTATAATTATTGACCAGCGATTTCTTCGTTTTCGAGTTCTTCTATTAGTTTAATTCCGTAAAAACCATTTTTATTGTCCTCTTTTATTCTAATACGAGATTTAATAAATTTAAGAGACTTCAAATGCTCAGTAAAATAGTTATAGCTTTTTGGTGTTTTGTCGGTTTCATAGCAATAGTTTTCATATGCTGGATATAATGTAGAATTGTGAATTCTAGCAGAAGGTTCTATAATACAGCAAGAATTAATGAAACTATCGATAGAGTTTGTTTCGTTGTTATAATCTGTTAAAATAATTTCTAATTCTTCAGAGGTAGTGAATTGATAATTATTTTGAACTAACCTATTTAAACCAATCATTGACCATTGCACAATGTAGGAAGTTTCTTTTTTTAGTTTTTCGAATAAATTTTTGTCTTGCTTATCTTTAGCTACTGGGTGATTGAAAGGGAAAATTAGTAACCGTTGACTAAAGGCTTTAGAATGATCAAGATTTTTTATTTTTGGTAAATGATTTCCTGCGAATAATAGTACGGCGCTATTAATAAAGTTAACCGGGTCTTCATATAGTTGCTTACCCATTACATAATCACCACCAGATAGTTTTTTTAAGGTGTCCAACCGTGTAAGTGAAATTTCTGATACCTCTCCACAAGTATTTAATTTTTTGCCTAATAACAAACTTAAATATTCTTGTTTATTAAGTTGCTCTAAGCTCAAATTTGTGAAAAAGTCTTTTCCGATAATATGCTCTAAAATCTTCAATATAATTGATTTCCCTGAATCTTTTGGACCTAAAAGAAAAGGCAATATTTTTACTTCTCTGATTTCAGAAATCACGTATCCAAAAAGTTCTTGTAGTCGTAAATAAATTGCCTCATTATCACCTGTGATTTGGTTGATAAATCTTTCGAAATATTTTCCGTTTGGATTATTCGTAATAGGATAACTAGCATTTAATACCGACGTGAAGAAAAATTTTGGATGGTGTTTATGAATTGTAAAATCTTCTATTTCAACAATACCGTTTTTAAATGCTACGAATGATTTACGTTTAAAAAGTGCATTTTCGGATATAGGATTCTCAATAAGTGAATCAATCCATTGTAGGATTTCATGTATGTTTGATTTATTGATATTACCTTTAAATGCGGCAGGTACATTCCTCCTAATAAACATATTTGCACTTTTTCCATAAAAGCTAGTATAATGACTTTTTTCAATATCCCAATAGTATAAGGTTTCATATATCTTAATGAACTTAAATTTGTTCATAAGTAGTTTTGCTATTGTAAAGTTATTAGGTTTAGTTGTTTCTTGTTTCTGTGCTCTATTAAAACTTGATTTTTTATTTTGATTAGTAAATTTAATATCTGAGCTGGTATTTTTAGTGTCACCAGGTCTAGTAACACGAAATGTATATTTTTGAGGTGGTGTTAATGAAGTCAAGGTTTCTTTTTCTTCATCATTACTACTTACTGAATCCAAGGATGAATAGTTTAGATTAGTTGAAAGTGTTAAAGAAGATAAATCGAAACGATTGATCTCTGAGTAACAATCTTGTTGCTTAATAAATTCATCTTCAAGTGTCGGTTCAGTTATTGTTTGTTTTAAAGTGGATGATTTGAAATATTCATAAATATCGTTTTTATTAGATTGAGAACTCTTTAGATTTCCTAAAGAGTTCTCACTTTCAGTTATTGGTGAAATATTTTTTAAGTCCGAAAAGTTATTTTTATATTTTTGTTTTGTGGAATGTTTCTTATTCGTAGTCATAGTCGTCTAACTCTCTTTCTAGGTAAGATTCTTCCTCACCCGAAGTATATATAGTTAATTCGTTATTGGAAATGATAGCGTGACGCATGATAACTTGTAAAAGTTGGATTTGTTTTTTTTCTAATGCATAACTAACTTCCCGAACTACTTCATAATTAAAAGGATCGAATCCACAAATAGTTAGGCATGCAATTTTGTCAGTTTCCCAGTACAGATATAGTTTTTCTGATATGTCTAATTGAGTCTTTGAATTAAAATATTCCAAGTACTCCCCTTGCTTTAGATAAATTAGGTGATTAAATAAGTCTCTATTATCAACGCCAATATAAAGCGTATCCGTATTATTCAGCCCGGAAATTGATGAATAGTTGAAGTTTAACTGATCGAATTTCCCTTTAATAAATAGACCATTCTCTTTTTGTATCAGAATGATTCCAGTATTTAATTGTTCAGGTGCACCTATGATACCCATTAACTTTATTTGGTTATCTTCCATTTGTAGAATAGTAGTATCATTCATATCTTTTTCGCTGTGCTCAACTAACTCATTAAATCGTTTTTGGATTTGTTTTCTCTTCATTGTTAAAACCCTCTCTTGTTTTTATTCATCTTTCAAGATGATACATCCTAATATATTTAAAATCCAAAAGTAAATATAATTTTAAAAGTCATCCATTTCTCTACTTTTTTAAATATATTTTTTTGAAATGATTTTTTATAATAAAAGGTTATATTTGTGTGATTCGAATTTTATCCGAGATTTAAAAGTCAAATTTTTTTGATTGTAATATTATTCTGGTTCCAATGTTCCATAGCGTGGAGTAATTCTTTTTTGTAATATCAGCTTGGTAGGTAATTATTTATAATGTTCCAATGTTCCAAGAAAGGAAAGATTGTTTTAGTATATTCAGTTGAAGTAAAATACTCTTTGATGTACAAAGAAAAAGTAGTTATTATATTTTCAAGTGAATACTGGAACATAGAACATACTTTTTTATTTGAGTGGGGGAGTTTTTGATGAGTTACTATAACAATATGAGGTCGGTTAGAAAAGAAGTTATTGGAAATAGATTAAGACCATATTTTAAATGGAAAAGGAAAGACGGGAAATATAATGTAGATATCCTGAACCATAAGATAGAGACATTTTTTTATTTAGTTACAAATAGCAAAAATATGTATGATGATTTGAGGTTACCTCAGATATGCAAACCGAGAGATTATGATAATTTGTTTCAAACGTTTATTTCAGATGCTATTGTGTCGGTATTAAATGATTCTATTTTGAATATCCAAAAATTTTTCAGAAATGCGAAAAATAGGGAGAAACATTCAGAATTATTTAAAAAAGTCTTTTTCCAAGATGCTGATACTTTTATGACTCAGTTAAAAGAGTACTTATTGACGCTTGATCATCAAAATAATAAAGATGATATTATATATGCAGCCGAAATTAATGCCGAAATAATATATTTTAATATTCCAAAGTTATTATTGCCTTGGTATATTTATGCTCTTGGTTATACCCTTGAAGACAATAAAGATATTAATGTGAAAAATTACAATGAAATGGTAATTGTAAAGAAGAGTAAACTCCCACTACATTTTACTAAAAGTGAAAATCCTATCGAAGTTGAAAAATTTATAAGCGCTCAAGTAGATTTTAAAGATTTTATATTATCATTAAACAAATGTAAGAATGATAAACTTAATAAATCATTAAATTTATATCTATTCAATGAAGCAACTAATCTTCTTGATATTCATAAAGCTTTATCAATGTTTGTAAATGATTCATATTTTTTGAGAGAAGAATATGAGAGGAACGAAGATGATTTGTATCATAAAGATTCTAAAAAGTATAAATTTGAAGAAATTAGTAAAGCTACGAAAATAAATAATTTGGGTGTAAAAGCGTTTTTAATAAATAATGAATATTATAATAAAATGATGTTTTTAGATAAAATGACTTGGTTAATATTTAATGTGCTATTTAAAGAAATGAAAAGAACACTAATTGAATTTATGAGAAACGAATCACAAGTCGATTGGCAGGACATACCCGAAAATATTAATATAGACTTTACTATATACGATGCATTTTCCCAAATGGAGCCATTTAGCGATATATTAGAAAAGGTTATTGCTGATGAAATAAAAATATACGACGGAGTAAATTACGAAAACGTGTTAGAGAAAGTATTTCTCGACAATAAAGCTGTTAAAGAAAAAACGATATTCGAAGCATATGGTTATGCATATAAAAGTTTTTATAGAGCCAGGAATCCTTTGAAAAAATCTATAAATCAGTTTACGGAAAGTGAAAGCTATGGTGACTTTTATGAAGTATTTATGAAATTTAACTACCCACATAAATACAAAAAACAAGACTAATTCTAATCGCCTTGTTATCCTTTTTTCATCATGCCATAGCTTATTGAGTAGTACTGAATTTTACGGAAATATGTATTTTTGCAAGAGGTATTAATTTACCTAGACTTTTGAATAATGTAGTCTAGTACACTACTTTTCGGTATTCTGTGTGTTCTTCCAAATCTGATTGATTTAATTTGCCCAGTATTAAGTAAACTATAGGCAGTGTTTTTACCGATTTTAAGTACTTCCATTAATTCTTCAACTGTTAATATATCATCATAATCATGAAACATAATTCAATCACAGCCTTTCGTTGTATTGAATTATTGTTTACCTTATTTGACCATGAACGTTTAATTTCGATTATGAAGTCCTTATAAAAAAAGTGATATTTACAGTTTAAGACTTATTTTGATTAAAAGATTTATTGAAATTGGAAGCGCAAGAAGGCATTTACTGAATGCCTTCTTGCGTTTTACTTTTCCAAGTCTCAGGTTATTCCTTTATTCTTTTCGTTTGATCAAATCTATAAACAGTTTAATAGTGCATTTTGTGCAGATACTGCAGCAACTGCAATTTTGTTGATTCATTCGTTCACGTCCTTTTAGATCGTAGTAGCAACTAATCATTTTTTGATAGTTCCTTAATTACTTCTGAAGCTACTGCTATTATTACAGGTACAATTATTTTCTCTAACAAAATTATCACCACCTTTCAGAAGGGGTAAATTTGTGTATTATTTTTAGAAATAGCCCGATTCTTTAAGAGAGCGGAATGTATCAGTGCAGACGATGAGATGGTCTAATAATTCTATTCCAATTATTTCTCCTGCTTGAACTAATCGTTTAGTGACATCAATATCCTCAGGACTAGGATCAGACACATTGCTAGGATGATTGTGCGCTACTATTACTGAAGCGGCATTACTAAGGAGAGCAGGTTTCAACACCTCTCTTGGGTGAACTATACTAGCGTTAAGACTCCCTATATGAACTACTTGTATACAAGTTGGTTGATTCTTTGTATCAAGACAAAGAACGATAAAATGCTCTCGGTCAACATCCCCTAGGAAATCACGAATGAGTTCATATGCGTCACGTGGCGAACGGATTTTACGGTCTTTGTATAGCAAAGTTTTCTCCCTTACTAGTTTTACCTGTACAATATTTACACGTTTTGCTGCTACTATTTTTTCTGGTTTTTCCATGCAGATACTAACTTCTAGTAGTTCTAATTGCTGCGTTTGTTTTAATTCATATGCTTTCATATGACTTCCTCCTTAACTAGTTTTAATAAATAGTAAAAGCCCTAACACCTTTAATGGATGTTAGGGCTTATTCAACGTAATAATATATATTTATTTTTTGCTTTATTGCGATTATGATTTCCACTATTACTCAGCTTGTCTCATATATTCAAGAAACCTCACGTTTTGACTATCTTTGCAATCACCATCTTACTTTATTCAATTAATAAGTAATCTCTTACTTTTGGTTGACTACACCGATTATTTGAATATCTAATAACCTTCTCAAATGAAATACATCTTCATACGTGATACTCCCAAAGTCTGTACTCTCTTCATTATAAATATTACGAACAAACAAGAGTTTTCCGGCTAATTTAAATGTAAGACCGTCTTCAGTAATCAAATTATAAACAGGATTATTGGTCTTCTCAAAACCTACATCATCAACCAGGATAGCAATATCATTGTTATAGTCAATAACATCCAATCCAGTAGCATCTAATACATTAACCAGTTGGTTGTACTGGTCGTCTAGAGAAGTATAATTAAATTCGACCATATCTGCCTCTATTTTAAATGTATCTGTATTAAAATTTAGAGCATAAACCTTCATTTTCATTTATTATAATGCCCCTTCAAATAGATTTCATAGAGGAAATTTTAACTGTGTATGTTCCTTTTGTTCAGTTATATCTATTTTCTTGATTTGCTCTCCCATAGCCCTTATTAAACTAACTACAAGGGCATTTCCCATACAGAAGTATCGCATACGATTCGGCATACCAGCTGTCCAGTTATCTGGGAAACCATTTAATCGTTCGCACTCAACAGGAGTTAAATAACGCTTTCGACCTTCAATCTCAACAATATGCGTACTACGGTTGACGGATCCTTCGCTTGTTAACATCGTACGTCCTGGACCATTTATATTATCTGTTGGAGACATGCCACCTTCTGAAAAGATATACTGATGCCCTTCAGAAGAAGTACGTTCAATTTTTTTAGGTCCCCGTAAATAAGCAAATTTTTCGCTAGCTTCTTCCGTCAAATAATAACTTTCTTCAACAGTTCCTTCATCTACCAAAACTTCTTTAAGTGGTACATACTGCTCATTTAATACTTGTGTCTGAGCTGTAAATACCTTACCATTTACCATTAAACCTGCTGTATAAAAGTTAAAAGAAAATTCATCTGAGATTTCTATAATATCAACTGGTAATTCAACCATAGAAATACGTTTTTGATAAGGCTCATCCGTCACAGGGAAAGTTTTTGCAAAGAAACCTTCTTTAAACACAACATCACTCATCGCAATATCTGACTGCTTTTCCGCATAATCCAATGTGCTTTTATAAGCGAAAATGAAAACACGACGTCGCTTTTGTGCAGCACCATACTCAGCAGCATTTACTACACGCCACTCTACAATATAATTTAAATCACGGAACGTAGCTAACATAACTGCAAAATCACGTCCACGCTGTTTAGATGGTGATTTTAATAAGCGATCCACATTTTCTAATAATACATACTTAGGATGTGAATTTTCTAGCACACGTTTTATCTCCCAAAATAAGACCCCTTTTTTTCCTTCAAGCCCTTTTTCTCCAGATAAAGAACGTGCCACTGAATAGTCTTGGCAAGGAAACCCGCCAACCAACAAATCTATTTTAAGTTCCTGAAAAACAGAATCATGTACTGTCGTAATATCTTCATTACTTTTAATACCTTCTTCAAAATGACTAGCATAACAATCGAAAGCATGCTGGACTTTTTTAGAAGGTTCCCATTGATTGGCCCATACTGTTTTAAAGAAATCCGCATCTGCTTCTTCTAATCCCAAACGAAATCCTCCAACACCAGCAAACAGCTCAACTACATTTAGCTTTTTACTCATAAAACGAACATCCTTTCTACATATTTGTATTATAAATCATCGGGGGAAAAAGATCAACTTTTTAGTTTGAATAATAGTGATGCATAGTCATAAAACGTGCAGACATATGTTAATATGTGGAAAGTTTTTAGTTTATTATAAATTGACGTATAGTTTTATTATGACTAAATACATCCTTAGTCAGTAAACAACGAGTTAATATAAAATATACAGTCCATAAAAAGGAGATTATATTAATAAATAATCTCCAGAACTTAAGCCAAGCGGACGTGCGGAAGAATACCAGTATTATACCGATTTATTAAAAGTAAAAATAGTATAGGCACATCTTTGGTTGGTGTTCAAGACGTGGAAGAAATCCAATAGTCTTACCGAAAGAGAAAAAGAAAAAAGACTGTAGACAAATTATTAAATTTGTCTACAGTCTGAAACGTATAGCTCGAGTTTGTTTTTGCATATTATTTTATGGTTTAAGAAAAATAAAAATTAATCTACAAAAGAACTCGTTTAGAATAATGATTCAACTAAAACGAGTTTTTTTGCATTACTGAAAAGGAAAATCAAGCTAGAATTGTAGCTCGATGAAAACGTAAGTATTCTTCTTGTTCAGGAAGTATATTTATAGTCATTTGTTCACTAATATGTAACCGTTCAAACTCAGAGGACGGTAGTTCATCTGATATGAGAATTTGACCATTTTCATTAAAGCTAATATAACCTTTATCAAATAAAGCATCATGGAAGACGCAAAGAAGGAACCCATTATTATGATCTGCTTTTTGAGATTCGTCAGCAATAGCCCAAGGAACAATATGACTTGCTACCAATAATGAAGGTAAAGATAGATTGCACAATTGGCACCCAGACTCACGTTCTAATAGTTGACTACGAAATTTCGCTTGAGTTTTACGATATGCTGTCATACGATACCCTGTGTTTCTGGGAGGATTAGTCATATCTGAGTTAGGAAAAATAACATTAACTTCATTATTGGGAGGTAGTTTTCTAGTTTGCAAATAATTATGCCAAACAGTTGGTATATATTTGCTTTCGAAATTACCAACTTTCAAGTCGTAAAGCCATTTACGTGGAACAGGAACCTCAAGAATTGTAAAACTAGCTACATAATTTTCGTACTCACCCTCTCCACTTTTTATGAATTTTCTTAACTCTAATGCAGTATTCAATGGTGTTCTATCAACAAAGGGAACTGCGATTCCTATAAATCGTGCATCCTTTCCATTTATACGTTCAAAGTAAAAGAAGGGAGCAATATGTTCATTGGTATTACTATAAGCCCTATGAAAGTATTTTTCAAAAGCTGCATTTCCTTTTTGTTTAGTATCTAAATAATGTTTCTTACAATCTTTGTTATCACCATAATAGTTCAAAATTTTGGTTGAACTATTAAATTTATTTGGCCAGTCTGAATCACCTTTTGTATCTAATATAATTACAAAGGCTTCTTCATTATTAAAAGAAGGATTGTTTTCAATCATTGCTCTACGGATTCCACCTTGATTACCAATACCTCTCAAGTTATCAAATTTAAAAATATTACTAATTACTTCATCTGCAAAAAAGCCACCTGTTAATCCAGCTTCATATATTTCTCCAGGTATTAAATCAGAGTTTCGTAAGCTTTTAAATTCTACCATTATTAACACCTCATCTATTTAATTGGTACTTATTAAATATACTCTATATTAAAAATAGAACACCAAATAATATCATAGTATTAAAACTCAAAAAATGAAAATCCTATATCCTATATAGATTGTTTACGGTTTAGCAAAGGTAATATTCAGTACAGAAGAAGCAGGAAAACGGAGAAGTGTATAAACAAATTCAACACGTTTTAAAACAACAGGATTCCTCTTTACTTTCAACCTGTAAAGGAGATAAATACTACTATCTTTTTATTCAAAGGCAAAAAGTGTGCTTTATGCTAGAAAAGGCATTTTTGTATAAGTATTTTTGATAATATTATCCTTTGGAAATCCCAAATAAATTAGACAGTTTGGATAGATACTACTATACTTAAATGAATAAAAACTACTATTTTATTAGGTTTTTCATAGAGTTGAAAAATTTATTTGATATAAACAATTAATATGCAACAGGAGTGAGTATATGGCGAATTTTTATAATAAGTTTGAATTGCAAAAGGTGCTTTCCTTTTTAAAATCAGCTGAATACATAGAACAACAATTAGCAGCCAAATATATTGAACCGGACTTCCAGCGGGTTGAATATCGTAAGTTTAAAAAGCGACGACCTTTACTTTTGAAGGAGCTGTATTTATTAATAATAGAGCTTCAGGATTTACCCTCATTGAAGGAGTTTGAAGCGGCTTATACCCTTAGATATAAAATTAAGGAAACAGATTACTTTAGCGAAATCACCGCGGTGCGTAAAGCGTACAATTCGCTAGTTCGTGATTTACATTTTTACTTTTTATTAAAGGAAAGTGGCAAATTCGACAATGTTGAGATTAAATATCGCTTCGATTTACAGGCTCAGACGGACATATTACTGCAGAAGAGCGGGAAACGACTAGGATTGCAGTTGTTCGCAGGCGGTAAAAACATGAAGGAACGAAAGCAACAGCATTACAGAAAATATAAGGGGAACAACAACTATGAGCTACTTTTCTTCGGTACAGAAGGAAAGGGAGAGCGTAAACGGTTAATGACGACTTCAGGGGCAACGTTCACGCTATATAGTGAAAGTGACGTTGACCTTGTAGTAGAGGCGCTGCAAAGTAGTAATAATATTGTGCCTTCATTAAACGATGACAACTTTGACGAATTCGATGAATTTGTTGAAAGCATTCCTTTAACGCTTCCGACTGTGGAAACGAATGATGTGGCGAAGCATTCGATATTGGAAATTGGGAACGTTTCAGAAGCTGAAGCTAAGCAGAAAAAAGAGGACTACGCGCGTAAAGGAATCACCTATTATTACTGCAAGCTAAGTAACGACCGCAACATATTCATCTACGATGGGAAGGACTTCGAAAAGGAAGAGCCGCTATTAAAGGATCAAGAATTCGAAACCTTTAACATCCATCAATATAAAATCGAACACGAATTAGAAACTGCTGACATTGCGGTAATGGCTGGTGCCGGCTCAGGGAAAACGTATACGCTCGTGTCTCGTACTCTTTATTTATTGAACATGGGATACATCGACCACGTATATGAAGTTGCAATGATTACATTTACGAACGAAGCAGCAAATAACATTTTAGAGAAGTTGTCTGAGCGATTCATGGATATGTATGAAAAAACAAAAGATAACCGCTTTATGCGTTACTTAGAAGAGCTTCGTGAGATGAATATTATGACGATTCCAGCCTTTGCGAAGTTTGTGCTTAACGATTATGGTCACCATATTGGTCTTGGTCAAAACGTAACGATTTCAGCACTGACTATGAAAAAGCGGGAGTTTATCGAAAAGCATTTTAATGATGTATATCTTTCAAACGCTTATAATCCGAGCATTTTAGAAGGAATCGAATATTACCAAGTGCGCGATTTCGTTACTGCCTTTGCGGACAAGCTTGAGCAAAAGGGTGAGTTCGCTGAGAACATTATCGACAAAGTATCTCCGACGAATCCATTTGAAGTGTTAATCGTGAACACGCTTGCGGGTGTCGAAAAAAGCTTAAATGACTATAAGCAAGAGCGCGACGTTTTAGGTTTATCAGATTTAACGAGATATTTGAAGCGCTTGATCGATAGCGCCCGCTCAATGGAAAGCTTAAGCAAAAAGTTCCGCTACTTATTTATAGATGAGTTTCAAGATACGGACAGTTTACAAATCGAATTTATCGTCAACTTAAGCGTCAACGCCAACATTCCAATATTAGTTGTAGGGGATATTAAACAAGGGATTTATCGATTCCGTGGCGCGAATGTTACCGCCTTCGAAATTATTTCCAAGCGACTAAAGGAATCGGGTCGCGGTCGCTCTGTCGTAGAGCATAGCCTTGTGAAAAACTATCGTACAGCGAAGGATGTATTAATTAAAATCGAGGATATTTTCTCTAACTGGCGAAAAATTGGTCATTTAACAAACGATGAGCCCATGAAGTCAACTCGCCCGAAAAGTCCTGCGAAAAACAGCTATATCGAGTGTGACGACCCGATTAGCGCAGAGGTGATTTTAGCACTATACACTGAAATGGTACAACGCCCGAAAGAAAAAGAAGACGATAATCGCGTTTTAAGTATATTAGTTCGAAAAAATCGAGAAGTCAGTGCAATTAATGAGCTACTGACGAAGCAATGCGACGACCTTAATATCCCAATCCAAATCGTGAAGGAAGGGACGTTATTTAAAACCCTTGCTGCAAAGGATTTAAATGCACTCCTCTATTCATGGTTAAACCCGGAGGATTCGCTTGCGTTATTTGAGCTTTCCCAGACGGCATTTTGTAAGCCGGTTGAGCTGCCCGAGCTGAAAGAGGAAGACGGCTATTTTGAAATGGACGAGCTAACCTTCGACATTCCAAACACGTGGGATAAGGCGCTAGACCAACTTAAGCTAGCACCTGCCAACATTGTGTTAAATGAGTTTTTATCGAACACGCCGGTTAAAGATCATTTAAATGATAAAATTCTGAAGCAGTACATTTTAAACCTTCATAAAATAATGACGTTAATGAACAATGCTTTGAACAATGAAAATACGGACTTGTACACTATATACAAATGGATAAGCATTGAAATCGCTACGAATAACCGTGACGATGAGGCGGAATTAACCCAGGCAGACTTCTCGAAGGATTACATTAAAGTTATGACGGTTCACAAATCGAAAGGTCTTGAGTTCGATACGGTGGTTTTGCCGTATGTCCACGAAAAATTCGTGTTACCGTACGTGAGAAATAGCGAAATTCTCGTAGAAGTAGACGAAAGCGACATCAACTATGCTTGGCATTTTAAAACGGAGAAAGGTTTTGAAAACGTAACGGAAAACTTCGACAAAATGATGGGCGATGAACAGCCACAGCTTCTTATGGAAGAAACGCGTAATTTATATGTAGCATTAACTCGTGCGAAGGAATGCCTCGCAATATTTGATATGCAAAAACCTGTTTCTCCTTATCGTGTACAAAAGCCAAACACATGGCATCACCTAATCAAGGGAGGACGCTAACCAATGTCAATAAAAGTTTTGACCTATGGGACTGTCGAACAGCTATATGAAGACCATTCTGTATTTTCAAAGTGGAACGATGCGCTACATATTACGTCGACCACGTCCTTGCGTAAAGGTATTTATGAGCATTTATCTCAAGAAAACGAATGGTTAAAGAGCCCCGTCTTAACCTTTGGCCAAATTTTAAATAAAATTGGCGATGAGAACTGGTATTGGTATAGCTCAAAAACCCAATTAAAGCAGTTTTCGGTCATTTCACAACAGCTGCGTAAACTAGCAGAAGCAAACATTATCCAAGATGAAAAGGTTTTCAATGCGCTGTCCAAAAATAAACAAGTATTACTACGATCTCTGCGTATGTTCACTGAGGCAAACGAAACGAGTGACAAAGTTCGAAACAAACTAAGGTCGAATATTTCCGTAGAGGAAGAGCTGGCGTTAAGTATGTGGCAAGCCCTAGAACAGGATGAATCCTTTACAGTATATCGACAATGGATAGAGGAACTTAAGAACGATCAAATTACTGAAGCAAAGTTTACCGACATGATTGCGAATATTTTATTTGATGTGTACAACAATGACAATGACCTTGAACGTCAAATGACGAATTTAAAGCCGCTCACCCGAGAATATGATGAGAAGGAACTAAAGGGTTTCATTCGTACAGCAACGGAGCGTCTATTATCAAACAAAAAAATCGTCCTTCACGGATTTTACTTCATAACGCCGATTCAGAAACAAATCATCGATGCTCTGGATCAGGCAGGCTATGACATTGTGCAACTGATTAATTACCAGGAAAGTTATCCAAATGTTTTTGAAGCCGTGGACGTGTTTTTAGAAAAGGATAAGTATGTATTCGAATCTGTAAGTAAAACGCCCGCTTATATAAATAAAATTGCCCAAAAGTTCCTACATGCGTGCGAGGGGGATTTCAGCTTAGACATAACGGATATGACGGATAAGTATTATGAATTTAATCATATGTATCAGTTCAAGGAATATATCGAAAACGAGCTGCATATCGACAAGGAGATTCATGATTTTCTTATTTCGCCTCGAGCACGTGAAATTCGTTCTCAAGTAGAGGGCATCGGTTCAATGAAGCCCCTTACGCTAAAGGATTATCCAATCGGGCAATTTTTAATCGATATGCACGCGTTAAACATTACGACCTTTCATGAAGGAGAGAAACAATTTAACGACCGCGAAGAGTTAAGTGTCGATAGCCTGGTGCGCATTTTTGCTTCGGGCTTTATAAAGGTAGCGGGAGCTTCTACACACTTACTGGTAAAGGATTTAAAAAAGCTGGAGGAGCGACTAATTCGCAAACCAACCTTTGAGAAATGGATTGAAGAAATTGAGAAGATTCGCGTGGATAAGGAGCGCATTGAAGCGGCATTAACACCGGACGATATAACAGTAACAGCAGACAATGAAATTTACGTTTATAAAAATCGTCTATTATCGTACTTTGATGTGCCAGTGGAATGCTTAGATTTAATTTTAGAAGCGTTAGCGGCGGTTCGAGAACTATACAATATTATTTTTACGGACAAAACAATTGATGTCAAAATGTATGTAGAGCGTTTGCTAGAGCATTTAGAGGAAAATATCGTGGTGCATATCGAACGGAAGGATGAAATTGAAGTAGCAGAACAGCTGCTTGAAAAGCTTGTTGAAATGCGTGCCAGTGATTTTGAACATTTCGATCGCCAAGACTTAATCCAAGGGTTGCGCTTCTTCCTAAGCGAAGAGCTTGAAAATACGGACAACTCGCTATTCGGTGAAAGCTTGATGGACAGCAAAATTGTATCACTTCAAGACGGTGACTTTTTACCCTTTGCGGAAAACCAATCGGTCCATCTTGCTTTTTTAGATAATAAAGCATTGCCGTTATCGCAAAACTTAGTCACTTGGCCATTTAACGACGATTCGATGGACGAGCTATACAATGGCTCACTGCTAGAGCTTGTGCAAAATCGTAAAAAATACGATGCAGCTATTACGAAGTATTTACTTTATTTAATTATGGCGAATGCGGTGAACTTGAAGTTTTCAATCGTTGCGAACGTCGGGGTAGAAAAGAAGCTGAAGCGTTCCTTCTACTTAGACTTGCTGAAAATTAAAATGGCAAGCGCTGAAGCGAAAGATAACGAAACAGCCTTTAACAAACTGCAGGTTGGCTATACGCCGAAAACAATCAGCTTCAACAAACGGAAGCAATCGGCACTCCTGGAGGAGACGAAGACGGTGTGTAATAAACGAATGGCATTAAGTTATTTATTGCAACAATCACCAAGCTTTGATACGGAGTTCCACCATCGATTCCTTTTTGAAAAGTATACTGCACAGCTTAATTCTTTGTCTAAGCGTTATGGCATTTTATTATCGAAGGAGGAAATTCGCGAAATCTTCTCCGATTGGTTCCCACATTGGGATGAAACGAAGCGTTCAATTCTCGCAATTAATGGGGAAAAGTGGGACTACTTTGCGAAGTCTGTGGAAGTAGACGATGTTTCCTTTTCAGATAACTTAAAGTGGATTGCATTGTTTGGTCAGCTTGATAGAAACGGTAAAAGCTTTGCAAACCCAGGGGCCCATTGTAAATACTGTCCGTTTCAAAATCGATGCAGGGAGAGTGAGTATGTAAAAGATGAATGAGAACCTTTTAACGAAACTAAAGCTGCTAAGTAATGCTACAGCTAGGAAAGTTCTTACAGTGAATGAAATTACTACTTCTACCTCACCAATTCGACGAACGAGAGGACAGCGCAATCGAAACGAAAGTAGTAAAAAACAATCGATAAAGAACCAACTAAAAGAATTGTAGAGGATGTAAAACATGGTTAAATATATATTAACGCCAACCCAAATGGATGCTGTGAACGCGAAGGGAGAACATGTTTTAGTAAAGGGTATTCCTGGCAGCGGAAAGACAACTGTATTACTAACGAAGCTACAAAACATCGTTGAAGAAGACCCATCTGCTTCTATTTTGTTTGTTACATTCAATAATACGCTGCAAAAGTATATTAAAGAGTCGCTGAAAAACGATCTTGAAGAAGAGTTGCAAATGGACCTTGAAAAGCTAAATGTCGATGTGTACACCTATCATAAGTGGACGGTGAAAGTGCTTCATAAATTAAGGAAGTATAAAGAGCCTGTTAATAAGAACACATTTAGTACATTTTTAAATCAATTATCTGGTACACACCGCTTCTATACGGATAAAAAATATCAAGCGTTTGTAGAAGAAGAGATTGCTTGGATTAAAGATAAGGGCATTAAAACTTTCGACGAGTATAAAGGCATTCAACGTACTGGTCGAGGGACGGCTCTTCAAGCGAGTGATCGTAAAGTCATATACACGATTTTAGAGGCGTGGAACTCGTACTTAAATGTGAACTCATTATATATGTGGCAGGATTACGCAAACGTCGTAAATGACTATATCGATCAAGTAAATAAGCAATTCGAATACGACTACATATTTATCGATGAGGCACAGGACTTATCGCAAATTCAATTAATATCGTTACGCAAAGTAGCGCGTAAAGGATTAGTCGTTGCTGCGGATTTAGGGCAAAAAATTTATAAAACCGACTTCACTTGGCTAAGTGTAGGCATTAAAGTTCAAGGTAGTCGCACGAAAAAGTTAAGTGGCGCATTCCGTAGTACGAAGGAAATTATGGACTTAGCCAATTCGCTATTGAAGCATGACTCGACGTTAAATTCTGAGGACATCGAACAGGAATATGATGCAGAGGAGTCAGGGTTACTGCCAGGGGTGCTGAGTGCGGAGTCGTACAAGTATGAAACGCAATTAGTTGCGAAGCTCATAAAGGATATCCAAGCTGAAGCTCAGGCTGATGGCTGGGAGTCGACAATCGGGGTATTACTTTTTGAAAACCATCGTTTAGACGGCTGGCGAAACAGCTTATACTATAGTGACATCCAAAGCGAGATTATTCGCGACCAATACGGCAGCGCCTTAACACCGGGCGTAAAGCTATTAACGATGCACGGTGCGAAGGGACTAGAATTTGATTATGTAATCATTTCCGGTCTAAACAATCGCTTCCCATCGTTACAAAATCGATTAGAAGATGATATCACCTCTACAATCGACATCAACCGACGCCTTCTATATGTATCAATGACCCGTGCAAAAGAAAACGTATATTTAACGTACAAAGGTACGCCATCGCGTTATATTGAGGAACTAGATAAAGATTTATATACATTTGAAGTGCAATAATTAACAATTGCAGATGCTTGGAGTATTCTAAATGCAATCTATGCAATAATAGCTGCAATTATAGGCCCTGTACCAAATATAAAAGAAGATGAGATTTAAAAAGGAAAA
The DNA here is from genome assembly GCF_048572895.1 of Psychrobacillus sp. BM2. Classification (GTDB taxonomy): domain Bacteria; phylum Bacillota; class Bacilli; order Bacillales_A; family Planococcaceae; genus Psychrobacillus. The sequence continues at coordinate 2,852,566 of NZ_CP183878.1, read as the reverse complement.
TTTTAACTTTTTCGATTGTAATTACTAATGAATTTATATTTTATCTTATTGCTTTTACATTATCAGTCTTATTAGTGAGTATTCGTTACAAATGAATCATTTCAATTTGTTCTTTTGAATCTAGTTTTAACGATAATATTTTCTTCAACGTTTTTACATTTTTATCTATAATTAGGAACAATGCTATTAAGAGATTTTTCATTAGGTAGTTACTTAAAGGGTGAAAAATCCGCGGATATAGAAGTCTTAAAGGCGATTTTTTCCATTAGCAGTACTGCTTTTTTAGATATTAGCTAATAAATAATGTATTGGAGGAGTGGAGTGATTTGAGTTGTGACTATAATACTAAGGAGAAAGTACATAAAAGAGCATTAGAAGCGGTTGGAAAGACGCTTGGAGAAATCGATGTAAAGAGCACTATGAATGTGAAAAATAAATCTTATCCAGGCAATGTAATAGAGCAAATCTGGTTTGATCATCCTGCAGATAATTACGCCGAACCAGATTTTCCAGAAGCTGGTGTAGAGTTAAAGGTTACCCCCATAGATGAACAAACAAAAAATGTTAAAAAGAGAAAAGTCACAAAATTTATTGCTGGTGAGAGACTTGTTTTAAATAAAATTAATTACCAAAATGAATATGGTAAATCATTTGAACAAAGCTCCTTTTGGCATAAGAATAAGCTAATTGAATTAATTCAATATTACAGACGTGATGTCTCGCATAAGAAAAAAATTTCTAGCGGAGAAATGATTGAAGATAAGACAAAATTTCGAATATTATATGCGAATCTACTTTCAATGATAGAGTTAAAAGATTTTGGCTTGCCTAAAGATACTGTAATAGAAATATCTGAGAAAGATTTAGAAATCATCAAGCAAGACTGGGAAAAAATATCCGAATATATTAACTCTAGTAAAGCTGAACAATTATCAGAGGGGCTTACAAATTATCTAGGAGCATGTACAAAGTCAACAACTGGGGATGATTTTACAAAACAGAAGCATACAGATGTTCCCGCAAAACCTAGAGCCTATTCATTTAAAGCAAAATTCATTAATGAACTCATAAATAATCATATTATTGGACAAGACCATACTGAAGCAATTAATAGTATTGTGAAAGATGTTAGCGAGCTAGAAAAGAAAACTCTTGAGGAAATTATTGTCTCCCGCTTTACTCCCTATTACGGTATGAAACAAAGTGAATTGATTCAAAAGCTGAGTATCGAAGTAGGTAAAAGTCAGTCACAAAAAAATATTAATAACATGATAATCCGTGGAATTCTTAATTTGCCAACCACTACAGATGAAGTAACATCAGAAGAAATCGAAAAAGCAGAAATTAGTTTAAAAACAGTTACTTTAAGGATGTGGCAACCAAAAGAACATTTTAAATTTATGGGAATTCCTTCATTTATTGAACTAGTTAGCGAATCTTGGGAGGAATCAAGAGTTTATGATTTCTTAGAAAGAAAAAAATTTCTATTACTAGTCTTTAACGATTTTAATAAACAGAAAAAAGATGCATATGAAACAAACCCTGAGAATATTATTTTTGTAGGCGCTAAATTTTGGAATATGCCAATTCCTGATATAGATGGGCCAGTAAAAAGAGTTTGGAAAACGGAGGTAGAAAAACTAAAAAACGGTGTTGAACTAACTTTTACCAAAAATGAAAGTAATGAAATCAGAATAAATAATAATTTCATTAAACCATCTCTTGAAGATATTTTACATCTTCGTCCCGATGCCCAAGTTGCTCAATACAGATTAAAATACTATAAAGACGTAGTAATTAAAGGGATTCCTAAAAAGAAATTAATGAATAATTCTAGGAAATTACCTCACCCAGCAAAATGGATAAATCGACCAGAGAGTGAAAAAGAAAATTTTACAGATGATTATATGACAAAACAAGCTTGGTGGTTAAGTAAAGAATATATTTATGAACAAATTAAAGATTTGTTGTAGAATAATGCCTTAATCTAATAAAATAATAAAAAAGCTTTTTTATCTACCTTTAATCTATCGACTTTTATGGTAAAAAGTACCCAAGAATTATTTTTAAAGCATTCTATATTATTTTAGGTATTGCTACTTAACCCCAAGAAAGCTCATTTACTTTTGGTACGGTTTACCTTACTGTATCTAAGTGAGGTTTTATAGCTTAATCAATCGTCCCTTTATAGGTTGCTTAAGCTGGTTTTATAATTTTATGGAATACAAAAAGACAAACTTTTGAAAAACGAAGTCTGTCTTTTTGTCTTTAATTGGAATGAAGAATATCTTCTACCAGTATTTCTTGCCTTAGAATAAAGCCTTTAAACCAACGCGAGCCCAAATTGATTGTATATATTTCTTATGCATTTGAAGCAGAAGGTTTATTATCATTCCTTGCATCAATTAGGACAATATTAGGAGAATCATGTAAATTTAACTCATTTAAGATTTTTCTAACTTTATCTTCTTCTTGTTGAGTAAAGAATACTATAGCCTTAAAATGCTTACTCGTTTGATTAGCCTGCATATATACTTCGACCTGTTTCTCCAAGTTCTTTCTTAGCTTAGAATTACTAGCCAACTTAAATTCAATTATTGTTGAGTCCTTGCCACCATCAGAAATTTTGAAATCTACTGGTCCTCTTCCATTGTTTACTTCTCTATTTACATCTACTATTGATGCAAACCAAGTAAGCCGATACAAAATTTGAATATCATCCTCTTTTGTCATCTGCTTGCCTTTATAATAAAAGATTTTGTAACCATCGTTGTGTTCTATAACCTGTTTTAAGAACATTAATCGTTTATGAGATTCATTATAGGTGTCTTCTGTTTTCTTATAAAAATCTGTATTATCTTGAAGTAACTGACTTAGTTTTTTGAATGATTCTAAGTAAACTGCTTCTGAATCTTTAACTTTTTCTAAACTGCTCTTTTCAGCTTGATCTCCGTGGTCCTCTTTAAACTTAATAAAATAGTCGATAAAGAGCGGAAACTCCATGATGATTTTTGAAATTACTTCGTTACGTTCTTCCTGCTTAGTCTTTTTATCAATATGCTCTTTAAAATAATTATCAATTAAAGACCTTAAGTTATCGTTATCAATAGACTCTACCACTTGATGATAGTTTCTAAAAACATCAGCTTTATTTATCCATGTATCATCTCGCGTTAACATATCAATTGGTGTTAATAGAACGTAATCGTTGTTATAGAATGGTAATGAAAATATATCTGATTCCCAAGAAGAAGTTAAATAGTTAAAACGAACATTACTCACTCGTATCTCTTTAACAAATTTTTTGTCCAAATGAGTTAATGCAAATTGCTGTGTGAATCTTAAGAGATAGTCGTGAATTAATCTCGTGGTGAAATCACTAATATTATCTTTTCCTACATCACTTTTGATAATACATAATTTCTCTAAGTGACTGCTTTTGGACACTTCATCACCAAAGTTGTTAAATAAACTATTTAAATTACTATGAAGTGCAATTGCAAAGTCATTACCCAGTCCACTTCCCCCATTGCCTCGTTTGCTAAACCCAAGCCAATTCTGTTTAATTTCCGGGAACATATACCAAGACTTTAATTGACCCTTTGTAATTTTAGCTGTCTCAGACTTTTTCTTAAGGAACATGAGATATTTCAAGATATCTTGATGTAATTCTTGGTACTCATTTTTCTTGCTATTAAATAGCAAAAATGGATCTATGAATAGCGGTAAATCGTTCACTAATGACACATCAAAAGCTCCATAATCCTCTAATAATTCTGAGTTTATTTCGAAAAAATCAGTAAAGTATATTTTGACGTTTTTATTCACAATTTCACCCCTGTATACTGTTTGATCTTTCAAATCCTTTGTACTTGCCCCAATAAAACTCCCATAAAATTTCATATTACACTTCTTTCTTGCCTACAACTCATGCTGTCCGTCGCACAAAAAGTAGTCATATAGGCTACTACTCTGAAAGATCTTCAAAATCAACATCGATAATATCTGGATGCTCTCTCTTCAATTCCTCATAATTCTTTTTGTAATCTTTCTCATGAAAGTTTATTGTTTGTTGCAAAGAAGTTGTTAATCTATTTCCCATCTTGCTCATTGAAGCAAAAGTTAACCCTCCCGAAACTATTCCTCCCACCACTGGAATAACTTTAGACACCCCTTTAGCGAAAGTATCTTTTGTCAATTTTACACCTATAAACGCAGCAATTTTCTTTATTATTGGATAATACAAAGTTTTAGATAATGCTTTATTGGGGATTTTTTTCAACGCTTGCTGAGACAACTTTGAAGATAGTACCTTCATAGCTGCTACACTTCCACCAACTCCAAACATTACTCCTAAAAACAATACCAAATCACCATTAACTCGATCAGTATTTATTCCTTCATCATCCCAAAAGTCTTCATAACCATATAAATAGCCAATTTCTTGAGCTAATCTCAGTGCTACACCAAAAAATTGTAAAGTATCTGCTGGTATAGTTGCTGCCATTGCTACTCCACCTGGAATTCCTGCTACAAAAGAGGCTCCTGAGCTAGTTAAGGTTCTATTACTAACTAATCTTTTTGCAACTTTATTAATAGTCGCTATATCAACTCCAGCTTCAATAGGTCCTTTTTCTACAATTTTACCTAGCGTTTCATATGGTACATGATTTGAAAAGCTTTTAGCTAGGAATTCTCTTCTATCAACTTTTATACCTGGTAACTTTAATGCATTACTCATTATAATTTCAAATGAACCTGAACCATTTTCAATAGCCATTTCAAATACCCCTTAAAAGATAATATATTTATGTCATTATACCAAATTTTACTATTCAAAGTATTCATATAGCAATCAAAACAGAAGACTCATCCGTAGACAAGTCTCCTGCTCCTAATTTAAATTCTTGAAGAACATCATTATTTAGTTATAGCTGAATGCTTTCGATTTTTCGGTAATCAGTAATCGTAATTTGATGAACTAATAATTGTAACAACCTCTTCCGTTGTACCCTTGTCAGTGCCTTTTTAAATGCTTCTGAAAACTTTAGTAGTACTTCAATGATTCGCTCATGAAAAGCATTAATGAGGGAGTAGTAGTGTCAGGAGACTATTTTATCAAATACATATTAAATGAAAAACTGCATCTACTTTGAATGTTATTTGATGTAACATTTCGATGAAATTATTATTGAAAGATTGCTAACTGGAATAATAAAACGTTTTAACTCTAACCAGGTACTGTATGTGCCTGGTTTTTACTTACAACAAAACTATATAATTAACTAAATAACAGTTATGTAGTATTTATTTGTAAATATTAGAACTAAAATTGAATTTATATATTGCATTTATTATATTTAGAATATATAGTAATGTATATATATTGAGAGTAATAGGGGTGGATGTATACAATGGCTGAAAACAAAAAGCGTGAGAAGTTTGAAGAACTTGCAGAGAAGCGAGTAACAGAAACCTTAAAGAAAATGCGACTAATTGGGAATCTATCGAATCGTAATAACTATGATTATACAGATGAACATGCGAAACAAATTTTGTCGAAACTAGACGAAGAGTTGAAAATCTTGCGCACTAAATTTAGCGAGGGTCATAGAGAAAAGGATTCTAGTTTTAAATTCAAATAACAAAAAAGCGATTTAAAAATGAGGAGGCACAAATATGGTAGGATATTGGAATTTTCCAGCGGTTGCTGGTGGACAAGTGAACTCTATTAATAACGCAGGAATCGAAACGTTCCGTGGGGATGAATTGAATTCTGTTGGACGAGAGGTGCCACAAAACTCGGTAGATGCACAACATGACGAAACAAAACCAGTCATTGTAGAGTTCAGAAGCTTTCAACTGCAGACAACAGATTTCCCTAATCATCAAGAATTCCTAAAAGTTTTTGATAATTGTGATGCTACCTGGAAAGGCCATAACGAGAAATGTGAAAAGTTCATTGAGCAGGCAAAAGATATTTTATCGCAGCCAACGATTTCCTTCCTACGAATTAGTGATTTTAATACAAAGGGTTTAGAGGGTGCTAATAAGATTGAGCTAGGGACACCATGGAGCTCCCTTATTCGTGAGGCAGGCTCTTCAAATAAGGGCGATAGCTCAGGGGGAAGCTTTGGGATTGGCAAATCAGCTCCAGCAGCTAATTCGAAATTGCGTACATTATTCTATGACTCTTTAGATATTCATGGTATTTCATCTCATATTGGTGTGGCGAATATTATGTCCTTTGAAAAGGATTTCAAAATTACAACAGGTGTCGGGTATTTTACTGGAGATGAAAACTCACGGGCTATTTCAGGATTACTAGGCTTAGATCCGAACTTTGAACGAACAGAGTCAGGAACTGATATATATATTTCAGCTTTCAATACGAATGAGCCTTGGGAAAATCGTTTATTACACTCAATATTATTGAATTTCTTTATTACGATTCATCAGCAAAAACTTGTTGTGCGCATTGAGGACGTTGAGGTTAACCATGAAAATTTAGGTGAACTTATTATGGAACTTGAGGATACGGAGGATTTCTGTGCATTGAAGTCTTACTATCACCTACTAGTTTCACAAGATACGGTGGTTGTGCCGTCGCCTGAGCGAGAGTACAAAACAATTGGTAAATTCGAGGCAGGGGAAGCGACACTGTTTTTAACAACGGGTAACGATTTAAACCGTCGTGTACTTATGACACGTAAAACGGGTATGCGTTTGTTCGAGCGCGGCCGTATTAGCGGAAGCATTTCGTTTACGGGGATTCTGATGATTACTGGAAAAAAAATGAACCAGTTATTCAAGGATCTTGAAAATCCGGCGCATACAAAATGGGAAACAAATCGTTATGAAGATGATCCAAAGGCCGCTGAAAAGGCGATGAAGGATTTATTCAAATTTGTTCGTGATACGGTACATGAGAATTTCCAAACAGAGACAACGGATACGATGGATGCTATTGGCTTGAGTGATTTTCTACCAGATGAAGTTGCAATAGGACAAGGACAGGAGCAAAAAGAGTCCCTTACAACCAAAATCAAGGAGGTAAAGCAAAAACCAAAGGAAAGGGTTAAAGCAAGGGTAAGCACGAATAAGAAGGATGATATCAAAGGATTGCTAATCAATACAGGGATTGGTGACGAGGACGGCGAAGGTGATGGTTCAAACAACGGTGGCAATCATGGTGGAGGCGGCGGTCATGGCCAAGGTCAGGGTGGCGGCAGTGGTGGAAATCAGAAGGAAAAAAAGGAAAAAAATAAGCCTATTGAAACAACGATGCGTTACCTATGTACGAATAAATCAAAAGGTGTTTATCGTGTGAATGTTACTCCAGATAAGAAGTTTGCACGAGGCAAGCTGGAGTTCCTTGTTTACGGTGAGCAAAGTGAAGTAAAATTACCGATTACTTCGGTTTCATCAGCTCAAATCGAGGATATATCCATCGTTGAAAATATCGTTCGATTCACAAATAAGGTGGGTAAAAAAAATATTAATCTAGAGGTCCAAATTGGCTATGATGATTACTGCGCAATAGAGGTGAATCTATATGAAATTTAATCCTACCCTACCTTATCCAGTACTATCAAAGGGAAATGACAGTTATGATAATTCGTCTTTTGATGTACAACTAGTACCTAAAAAATCATTTGGTCAGCTTGTGATAGAGGCTGAATTTCTACTTAATAACGCAGGTCTACAGGATTTAATAGATCAGAGCAAAGCCGTCTTTGCCTTACATATTGAATGTCCGCAAACAAGCTACCGTTCGTTGTTCAAAAGTAATCAGCAAACATTAATGATAAAAATTGAGGAGCAACAGCTACGCGGAAAAATGGACGTCCATGCGTTTATCATTGCGAATGATCGAATTGTTAATTATACGAATGCGGACTGGAATAGCTTCTATACGGGAGTTCCAATTACCTATGATAAGGGGAATACTCTTGCATTCGGATATGCCGCGGAAATTGTACTGCATGAGGAAGCTGCAGAAGAGCAAAATTTATCTTCTATCGTAACCATTCGACGTTCTGGCAATTGTGAATATGTCGGTATTGAATTAGGCGCAAATCAAATTTTAGTTCTACTGCCTGAGAAATTGTATAAGCAATATGCCGAATATGGGGGCAGTCGATTAAAGAATACGATTTTATCCATGATTATTTTACCGGCTTTAATCGATGTATTCCACACTATTAAGGCCGAGCCAAGTGCCTATGAGGACAATCGTTGGTATCAGGTGCTTGAGCAAATTTTTGAAAATAATCATATACCATTTGAGCGTTTATTAAATGATCAAATGCCAGTCATAGAAGCAGCACAATTGGTGCTAAGAAATCCACTAGTTGCTTCGTTTAAAGAGATAGAGAAATTTTTAGCACAGGAGGACTAACGCATGAAGATTCAATATGTAACAGAGAATGCTTTACAGGATTTACTTGCCCAGCATGATACATACAAGCGGCATTATTTTTCGGGAAATGAGGGTTGGTTTAAATCTTACTTTGCGCAGGAAGGTGTCGTACTCGATTCACAAATTGAGTATGTACATCCGGAATTTAGCTTCAATCCTGACTTTTCGGTAAGTGATTTTCATAATGTAAAGGCGATGTACGAGGCGCTCAAGCATTTGACAGTTGCACAGGCTACTCAGGAGCGTTTGTGGGTAGGACTTGCTCATCTACAGATGAATGATTACTTCAACTTCCGTTTAAGGAATGATTTAGATAAGAAAAATGAGATACGACTGAAATCGGCACTATTTTTTGTAAATGGTGCGAAGCGCTCTCTATTTGTGCATGTGCTGGCTCGTCTATGGTGGGTTGGCCACATGACTTATGATGAGAGAAATCCTAAGAATCCATACTGGCTAACAGAATTTTTCTGTGCACGAGAGTTTTCAGGGCGTAGTGTTTACTTCTTCTCAAGTAATTTTACGGGGAATCGTACGATTACAAAAGGCGTTCTGCGAGCCTTAAAGAAGTTGAATGATGAAGGTATTGAGATGAAGCGTGCTCACTTTGTAGAGGCGGGTCGATATTTGAACATTGTTGGCGGCGCAATGATTTTAGATATGCTAGATGAAGATGAGGTAGCAGCGATGATTGAGTCTCGAATTCGTAAGGTATTTGAGTTACAGCTTGTTGCCGTATAAATAGGAGAAGGCTGGGACAAAACTAATTTGTCCATTATGAAAGTCGGATAGTTTTTAAATTTACAAAGCATTTACAAAGCAATATAAACAGAAAACCCGAACTATTTTACGAAACTCTAAATTAGAGTTTCGTAAAATAGTTCGGGTTTTTCACTGACTAAAATCCTTTTGTCCCAACCTCTTTTTATATTTAAGGTACTGTATTTTAAAATTATCTAATTAAGGAAAAATTCAGTCTGAAAACAGCCATTACAGCTGCTTTCTCTTCAATTCATCTAATGTTCTTCCACTTTTATCTTTCCAATCTGTCCAACCGTTAGATGCAACCTAGCTGGAAGCAACGGATGGAGTGTTGAAAGGTTGTTTTTTTTAGAATATGTATCTTCCGTTTTCTATACCTAATATTCCATAAAAATCGTGTCCCTGCGTTGGAAACATTTACGTTAATTCAAACAAACATGAATGTTATGAATTTCTTGGTTGTTTCTGACACAGGGAACTAAATTTATTTTAGCTGATGTTAGAAGATTTGCTAGAAAGCAACGACCCATAACATCTATTATGAGCCGTTGTTCATTTTTTAAATCTCCTTTAGGAGTTAAAGGGATTTTTGAACTATATATTAAAAAGTTTACACACAAATTAGACTAGTAAATGTTACAATATATGAAGGTGTAAAGTACTAATGCAGTTCAATATGGTTGTAGTTCATTAATTTACTAAAATGGGGGCAATATTATGATTCTTAAACAGTTAACTGTAAAGAACTTTAGGAACTTCGAAAATGTCGAGTTAGATTTAACTAATCGTAATATAATATTTGGTCTAAATGATATAGGAAAGAGTAATTTCCTGTCTGCTATACGTTTTTTACTAGATAGAAATTATAGAAAAAATGGATTTATGGATTCAGATTTCTACAATAAAGACACAAATAGAGAAATTGAAATCACTCTTAATATTGAGATTGCTGATGACGAAGAAAACGACGATAATAAAAAAATTTATACGATGATGCGTGGTTCTATTTCTTCCGATGCTGAAGAAATCTATATTCAGCTTAGATCAATATATGATGGCGAAACACTCATGGGGCAACCAAATCTATTTTGGGGTGTTGATTTAGAAGATTTAGAGGAAGTTCCAAGTAGTCAGTCATTTTTTGAATTAGATAAGTATTTTAATGTAATTTACATTGACTCATCAGTCCAATTAGAGGATACATTCAAAAGATATTCAAGGGAAATTTTAAAGGGCGAGTCAAGTATAAGTAAAGAAGAAAGAAAAACGCTTAAAACACATATTGAAAATCTTAATAAGAGTGTAGGAAAGTTGAATACGATTAAGGACTTTGAAAAGGAACTGATAGATGAGTATAAAAAATTTAAAGATGACAAAAACTTTAAGGTGTCTATTCAATCCGAAATTGAACTAAGTAACATACATAATAAACTCACACCTTATATACTTGATGAAAACCTTGAAAATTATCCAACTTCTGGTGATGGCAGAAAGAAAATACTTGCCTATACTCTTCTGACACTTGAAAATCGAAGGTTAGAAGAAAGAAAAATTAATATATTTCTAATTGAAGAACTAGAAAACCATTTACATAGATCAATGCAGATTGCATTGTCATATCAGATTTTTTCTGATGAAATATTTAAGTACTTATTTATGACAACTCATTCTGCATTAATTGTAAGTCAAATGGATGATGTTAATCTTATTAAACTATTCAAAGAAAATAAGGTGGTAGGAAAATCATACGTTTATAAAGTACCTCATGAATATAAAACTTTAAAACAAAAACTAAATCAAAATTTAGCGGAAGCAATTTATGCCGATGTAGTTTTACTCGTTGAGGGCCCATCAGAGAAGATACTGTTTGAACGAATTATGAAAGAAAAGTGTGAACGTTATGAAAGTCTTGGAGGTTATATACTTGAAGTAGACGGTATTAACTTTAAGGAATATTACACAGTATTAATTGCACTTGGTATTAAAGTAATAGTTAAAACTGATAATGATCTAAAAAAAGTAAAAGGAAAAAATGAATGTAACCTATTAGGGATTAATAGGTGTCAAAGACTTATTGGAGTAATTGAATTACCAAATTTAAAAGGTATTGATCCTATAAAATATGAAAAAGATTTGAGTTATATAGTTGAAAGAAAGAATTATGTCTTTAGTAAAATACGCAAAACACTAAAGAGACAAAGAGGAAATAATATTTTTTTGTCGAGGGTAGATTTAGAAAATGATTTATATGAAGTTATCCCAAAGATTATGGATGACTTAGCAAAGAAAAAGAATAGTAAGAAGAATGGTGTTGATTATTTGCAAAGTGCAAAACTAATTAACATGATTGAATTAAGTACTGGTTTTAGTCAACAGACAATAAATAAGATATATAAACATGAGAGATTCGAATGTTTGAAAGTGTTGGTGGATTTATGTCACCGTTAGATAAAGATATTAGAGATGAGATTCTTACTTCTGAAGGTAATATTGCAATTGGTGCTAGTGCTGGGACTGGAAAAACATACACTACTATACAAAGAATTATTAAAGATACAGAGGAATTCACTAACTATCAAACATTTGCAGCTATAACTTTTACACGAAAAGCAGCAAAGGAAATTATCAATCGACTAGGTTCGAATAAAGGAGAAGGTTTTGTCGGGACTAATGATAATTTCATTTGGTTAGAGATTATTCAACCATTTATGTATGATGTCTATGGATTGGATTTCAGAAAAGAAATTAAGCCAGACTTTAGTGATGAAAACCAGATAGGAACTTTTGATGAGGGAATAGAAAAAATAAGAAAGACGCAATTGATGTGTAAGTATGATAACGTAAAGAAGAATTTTTCATTCCAGTTGGCACTCGAAATTTTAAAGAATTCTTATTCAGCTAGAAGGTATATAAAATCAAAATATTTTAGAATTTATATTGATGAGTATCAAGATAGTGATGTTGATATGCATAATCTCTTTATTTATTTATGTGATGAGCTTAAAATTCCACTGTTTATAGTGGGCGATGCTAAACAGTCTATATATAGTTGGCGTGGAGCGTATAGTGATGGGTTTAAAGAATTATTTAGCAAGCCAACCTTCAAATCATTTGAAATATGGCATAACTTTAGATCGAATAAAGTTATACAAAATTACTCAAATATATTCATGAATAGTGTAAGAAGACATTACCAACAGACTGAATTTAATGATGAAGTAATAGCTTTTAAGTACAGTAGTGATAGAGAAGCTATTGACTATATTAATAAATGGATTAATGTCGACAAGAAGTGTGCTTTTTTGAACTTTAGTAATTCGAATGCAAAAAATTGGAGTGAAAGATTAAAAGACGTTGACCTGCCATTTGTCTTTCTACCGACTTCACCTTTAGATAACACAAACCTTGAAAGTGAGCATATTTGGGTTGCAAGAGCTTTAGCTCATTATTCCATACAGCATAGATACAATGAGTTTGACTTTAGGGATGAAATACCAATGCCTGAAGCTTATAGAATCACTGACATTAAAAAGATATTAAAAGAAATTAAGGAATCGAAGCATGAATATAATTTGTATGAAGAGAACTGTATTAAACTATACGAATACCTGGGCTATAGTGATAACTCGGATAAAATCAAGAAGGAAGTAACTAGCTTATATGAAGTAATTAATGATGAGAAATATATACCTACTTATAATCAAGACAGTTATAAATTAACGTCGGGCACAATCCACTCTTCTAAAGGACTTGAATTTGAACAAGTAATAATAAATGCTCAAGATTATGACATGGCAAGGGATGGAACAAGCTTCTTGCATTATGTTGCAATTTCAAGACCAGAAGAAAGATTGTTGATTATTGCCAAAAATGGTTCTATGAACAGATATAAAGGTTACATCGACAATGTTATTTTAAAAACACAAAATATAGGGATTGAAATTGAGATAGAAAAGGTAATTAAATTTATTGATGCTTAGTATTTATAAGATGTTAAACAGGTGTCTGTGCAAAAAGGTCAAGAAAATAAATCTGAAAGTGACCATTCAAAGAAGTATTCAGATGAAAATTTTTTAGCATATCTCAAGAGGTGCTTTTATTCTGATATCTATAAATAATTAATGTATACGCTGTAGTACTAGCATAAACAGTATAGAAAATATCAAATTCGTATTGTTATAAAATGGAAACTGGAAATTCAGTAATTTAGATGAAGTTACAAGTGAAAGTTATAAGATATTTGACGTAATATTTAATCAAAGTTCAAAATCTTCATAGTAACATCGCAAGCACATTTTAAAATAAATATTGCCCCCGCAACTCATTTTTTATTAAACGTAGTCAAAAACGTAGTCAAGTAATTTCAAAAGTAGTAAAAAACCCTTATAAATACTGCTATAACTGCAAACTTTGGAGAAGTTGGTTCGACTCCCGCCGTCTCCATTAAAAGAAATCATAAGATTTCAATGAATATCAAAACCCTTGAAATATAAGGGTTTTGGCGTTTTTTCTATTTCAATGCGTTTCACTGAATCTCAAAAAAACCTCGTCAATTCCACGTCAAAAAATCTTTTCAAGAAAACAATCATTTTGATAGATATTTTTCGAACTTATCAATCGTTTCAGCTTTTGCTTTTTTAGTGACGTGAGTATATACATCTAAAGTTGATTTTACATCTGTATGACCTAAACGCACTTGTACTTCTTTTATGGTTGCTCCAGCATCAAATAAAAGGAAATAATGTGTATGACGAAAACCATGTGTTGTAATAGTACCTAGCTAGTATTTATCCTGTACATGCAAAATCCACTTACGGGTCTCATCAGTTCGCTAATATTTACGATAGCACATTTCCCGACTTTAAATGCAATGCTAGTAAATTTCATTAATGGTGTTGTGTTCGCTTGGGTATATGAAAAGACGTTCCGTTATTCCGGGAATGATAGTTCACGGAGTCTACCAACGATAAGGGAGGGAGTCAGCTATGAAACTAAATAAATACACGATACTCCTATTGGCGGTTTATTGTATACCTTTCGTTTTTCTATCCATGTACGATGACTATAAAAACTACTCAATGATTGTTTACGGACTAATGATTATCTTCATATTGTATTTAGCGTTTTTAGCAAAAAGAAAATCGTCTTTCATTTTCCTTCTAATAGCAAATATCCTATCTTTTCTAAGTTCTTATAGTTGGGTACTGCGTGTGAATAAAATTGAAGTGTGGGAAGGCTATTTCAAGCCGCTATCATCCGTTCAATTATTAGTACTCGTCACGGTTCTAATCGTTTTGCTGCAAGTGGCGGTTTACCTGTTCACTTGGCCTGCGAAGGCAGATAAAGGAGACAGAAGCGGGAGATGAAGTAATGATATTATTTTCACAGTAGAAGCTAACCAGGAAGTATTCGAGAACAGCTTCGATGGTTTTGCGGATAAAGAGAAGTTGAATGTGACAATCGATACGGTGAATCCAAGTACTGGGGAAGTTATTGGGACGGTTAATTATCCAGAAGCATTTGAGGATATGGAGTGAATCATTTGGGGTCGGAGGCATAATGCTTCTGGCTCTTTTTCTTTTTAATTTTCTAAAGCGGCTCCGATATAGAATTGCTCTTGCCACTTTCAATATCTGAAATACGGGGGTGCAAAACCTCTAAGTTCTGCTACTTCTTTTGTATGAAGCCATTTTCGTTTTAAATCAATTTGATTTCGGCAAAAACAACTAGATAGTTGACGTATTATACATCGAGTTAGCAAGATAATTTATGACAATTAAAAATAGTGAATTCTCATAAAAAACCGGAGATTGCCATATATTGTATTGACTAGCTCTATTTTGTATGCTAAATTGGGTTAATATTAAAGTTTTTTAAATATTCACTAATTAATATAGTTGAATTTGTTGATTTAAGTTGTCATATATTAATTGGTAAATACAAAGGGATGGTGAATAATGTAAGGGCTTACAAGTTGCTGTAAAATGAGGGATTTGTGAAATTGTTTGTCGTCCAATTGGTTCCTATTATCTTTGTTACCACAAAAATTGAGGGGGATTTTGATGAGAAAAAATCTGGTTATTTCATTGCTTTTAAGCGTTTTACTACTTCTTGCCGCTTGCGGTGAAGACAAAGCAAGTAGCAGTTCACCTGAGGAAATCATAATTGGAAATATCGGAGCGATGAGTGGGACTAGTGCTGTAAATGGAAAAGCGCAGTCTCAAGGGATAGATATTGCGGTGAAAGAGATTAATGCAAATGGAGGTATTTTGGGTGCTCAGGTGAAAGTCGTCACACGTGATGATGAGGCTGACCCTACAAAATCCAAAACATTTATGGAGGAGATAGTGGACAAGGAAAAGGCAAGGTTTGTAATCGGGCCAACAAATTCAACTCCGGCAGCTGCTTCGATGGCATATCTCCAGGAGAATAAAGTGATTTCTATGATACCAGTAGCGACAGGTACAGACCTTATCAGCAAAAACAATCCTTATGCTTTTAGAATAATGCCGTCAAATGAAATACAGGCAAAAGCTCTTGTCAAAATTGCAGTTGAGGGAAATTACCAGAAAATTGCTTTGGTTGCTGATACCTCTGCCCTTGGTGTGGATGGAATCGCGGTTATGGAAGAGACGCTAAAAGAATATGGCGTTGAGCCTGCCGTGAAAGTTACTTATAAGTCGGATGATCCAGACATGACGCCGGTCGCACAAAAAATAAAAGAGGCTAACGCAGATGTAGCGTTGTTTTGGACCTTAGGAGCTGATGGGGCGAAGATTGTAAGGTCCCTGGAACGAATCGATTATATTGATAACTTGCAAGTTATAGGCTATACAGGATTGGCGATGCCAAACTTTAAGGAACTAGCTGGCCCTGGAGCTAATAATGTGTCAGTTGTTTCTATGAACAACTGGGCAGTGGAGCCAAATCAAACAGAGTTAGGGCCAAAATATTTGGCGATGTATCAAAAGATTATGAAGGAATATGGTGAATACGGAAAACGTGATACAAACCCTACTACGGTAACTTCAGGTTATGAGGCAGTTTATTTACTAAAGTGGGCAATTGAAAAAGCAGGCACGACGGATACTGATGAAGTGAAAAAGGTATTGGAAAATGATGTGGCGGAATTCGAATCGGTCTTTGTAAATGAATATGCCTTTTCGGAGGAATCTCACGAGGGGTTCCCTTTATCAGAATTGATCATGGTTAAGATCTCAGAAATGTTTAATGGAGATCTGTATATAAAAAATTAATTGTAAGTAGTTACTGTCGATCTCCTAAATTTGTAATGGAAATTGGGAAATCGACATAATGTAGCTCTACTCTAGCTGTGTAATTTTATATTTTATCTTAGTGGGAGACTTACCCTACATATGACTAGGAAATCAATAAAAAGAAAATCCACAACTATTTGGGAGGTATTAGTATGGGAAAATTAAAAGGTAAGTACGCAATTATTACCGGGGGTGGGAAAGGAATAGGTGAATCTATCGTTAAACGCTTTCTAGAGGATGGTATTGCAGGAATTGCAGTACTTGAATATGACCTGAACTTGGCGAAAGAAATGATTTCAAGACTCGATACTAGTGATGCTGAAGTTCTGGCCATTCAATGTGATGTATCGAATGACAACCAAGTAGAAAAAGCTGTTTCTCAAGCGATGAAACATTTCGGTACTGTTGACATCCTTGTCAACAATGCTGGGATTACTCAAGACAGTATGTTCCACAAAATGACGGATGAAGCTTGGGATGCTGTTATAAATGTAAATCTTAAAGGTGCCTATTACCTTTGTAAACATGTAGTACCGATTATGAGGAAAAATGCCTTCGGAAAGATTGTAAACATCTCGTCCATATCTGCATTTGGTAATGTAGGTCAGGCTAATTACGCAGCATCAAAAGCAGGATTAATTGGTTTTTCCAAAACGCTTGCGAAGGAGGGGGGACCAAAGAATATTAACGTTAACTGTGTTGCCCCTGGTTATATTGAAACAGACATGTATAAAACTGTCCCGACGGAAATTATAGAAGAACATATAAAGAATACGCCTTTAAAAAGGCTTGGAAAACCTCATGAAATTGCCAGTGTTGTGTCTTTCCTTTCTAGTGATGATGCAAGCTTCTTATCAGGGCAGTGCATAACTGTTAGTGGTGCTGCGACAACATGAGGCGACTAGGAAGATAAGAGAGGGGTGTATATATGCAGGAACTAATATTTGCTCTTGCTAACGGGAGCATGTATGCCTTAATGGCACTTGCCATCGGTATCATTTATTCTACAACTCGTATCATTAATTTTGCACATGGCTCCGTTATTATGATAGGTGCTATGACAAGCTACTGGTTCATAAGTGTTTTTCATATGAATTATATACTTGCTATTTTGTTAGCAATATCGATTAACATATTACTAAGTATGGTGATCTATAAGACAGCAGTAGAGAGATTAGGAGATCTATCGAAAAATTCAAGTTGGATTGTCACTCTATTCGGTGCAAGTATCATCATAGACAATATTGCTCGAATGATATTCGGAACGGAACCAAAGGCTTTTCCATACCTGTTCAATGGTCTAGATATTCGTATGTTCGGTGCGAATATTATGTTGCACGAAATGATGATGATTGTTATTGCAATATCGATTGGTATCGCGTATCAATTTGTCATTCAAAAAACTAGTTTTGGTAGAGCTGTTAGGGCTGTATCGTATAAACCGGATACAGCAAGAATCATGGGTATTCGAAGCAGTGTCGTTGTGTTGACCTGTTTCGCCATATCAGGAGGTGTTGCGGCAATCGCGGGTGCACTGATTGCACCCTTAACTTTTGCTAGCTATACAATGACATATGCACTTGGCATAAAAGCTTTCGCAGCAGCGTTAATCGGAGGGTTAGGTAATACCAAAGGAGCGTTTATCGGTGGTATTTCTCTAGGTTTGTTAGAGGGATTTGTTGGGCTGATGATCCCTGGTGGTATGAAAGATGCCGTTATCTTTTTAATTATGATTGTTGTCATTATAGTTTTACCGGGAGGGATATTAGGTGCCAAAATTTTCAATAAAGGCAGCTTCACTGCAGAAAAAATATAAAGTTTATTTTATTATCCTTTGGGTTGCTCTTTTATTGATTAGTTTAGCTATTCCCTTAGTAGCAGGTAGTTACTACTTGCGATTAGTAAGTTTAATTTTCATCTATATTATCCTGGCAATTGGCTATAACATTTCTGCGGGCTTTAGTGGTATAACTTCTTTTGCATTTGCCGCACATTTTGGTGTTGGGGCATATGTGTCAGCAGTAGCCATTACCGCCTACAATTTGCCGTTTTTCGTGGGGCTTATACTAGGGGCAATAGCGGCTGCTGTTGTCGGTTTGCTAGTTTCCCTTCCAGCATCTAAAGTAAAACACCATTACCTCGCTCTTATAAGTATTGGTTTACTAGAAATGGCGCATCGAGTGTTTAATGAATGGACCTGGTTTACGGGTGGTTCACAGGGGCTGTTCGTCTCAAGTTGGACTATTTTCGGTTTCAGCCTAGATACCCTTCAAAAATACTATTTCATACTTCTACTAGTAGTAATATGTATTGTCGTACAGAGGAACATCGTTAAAAGTCGATGGGGTAGAGATTTAATTGCAATGACAGACAACGAGATTGCAGCAGCAGGGGTTGGCATTAACTTCAGTAAATATAGAATCATAGGCTACTTTTTCAGTTCATTACTCGCTGGATTAGCTGGAGGCGTTTATGCTAGTTATAGTGGCTATCTAAGCCCTGATACCTTCAGTTTTCAATTTACAGTATTCATTCTTCTGATGGTGGTTTTGGGTGGGCAAGGGACACTTAGCGGTCCAATTATCGGTGCTATCATTGCTACGTTAATACCAGAACTATTTAATGCAGCACCTGACCTGAAACAGATTGTATATGGTGCCCTTCTTGTCGTCATCCCACAAGTACTTCCGGCGGGTATTGCAGGAACGATTAAAAAGCATTTCAGAGAAATAGATGACAATCAATACATCATGGAAAAAAGGGACAAAAAAGCTTTTGAAATAAAGCAGAATGCTATTAGTGTTGGTACTAACTCCGATAGTGATGACATTTTAGTTATTAAGGAACTTACGAAGAAGTTCGGGGGACATACTGCAGTAGAAAATCTAAGCATGACTATTAAAAGAGGGACTGTTCACTCACTTATTGGTCCGAATGGTGCCGGCAAAACTACAACATTAAACATGATTACTGGTGTTGATAAGCCATCAGCAGGCATGGTTATTTTTAAAGACAAGGACATTACGGGTAAGAGTATTGTAGATCTGGTAAGGCAGGGGGTCTCGAGGACATTCCAACATGTAAGACTTTTTAACAATCTCTCGGTCGTTGAAAATGTTGCGATGGGGGGACGGCTATTTTATAGCTATTCACTTACCGATACAATGTTCCGTACACGGAAAATGAGGAATGAAGAAAGAAAATCATTTTATGAAGCAATGGATTACCTTGATTTAATAGACCTAGGCCACCAAGCGAACAATGAACCGGAGAGCCTGTCAGCAGGTCAACAGAAATTATTAGAACTGGCGCGAGCTCTTAGCATGAAACCAGAGCTTCTAGTTCTAGATGAACCATGTGCTGGCCTATCAGATACAGAGACTATGGAATTCTCGAAGTTGCTTAACAAAGTTCGAGAGGCCGGAGTTACCGTTCTAATGATCGAACATCACATGGATTTAGTCATGGAGATATCCGATTATATTACCGTACTTGATTATGGCAAAAAAATTGCAGAGGGTGATCCTGCAAGCGTGAATTCCAATCCGGTTGTAAGAAACGCTTATCTGGGTGAAGGGGCGGAAATCTATGTTACAAGTTAAGGATTTAACTGTAAGTTACGGAAAAACTGAAGTTGTTCATAATATCTCTTTACACGTAGAACAAGGTGAGATTGTTACAGTTTTAGGAGCAAATGGTGCTGGTAAAAGCACCATTCTCAATACGGTTGTCGCTCTTCATAAGGCGAAAAGTGGAAGTATCTCCTTTCAAGGAAAAGATATTACCAATGATCGTCCTGACCAACTGGTGCGTAAAGGAATTCGCATCGTACCTGAGGGTAGACAAATATTTCCTCAACATACAGTAATGGAAAACATACTATTAGGAGCACATATTGTAAAGGATTCCAAGAAAACAAATATCATGATTGAATCGATTTTCGAACGTTTCCCACGGCTTGAGGAAAGAAAAGAACAATTGGGAGGGACTCTTTCTGGGGGGGAGCAACAAATGCTAGCCATTGCAAGAGCCCTTATGACTGAACCATGCTTTTTAATTCTTGATGAACCCTCACTAGGGCTTGCTCCTATCATTGTAAATGAGGTTTTTGATTTATTAAAGGAAATTAATGCCTCGGGTGTCACCGTGCTTTTGGTCGAACAGATGGCGAATAGTGCATTGAAGATATCCGATCGTGCCTACGTCATAGAGACGGGACGTATAGTTTTAGAAGGTACAGGAGAAGAGATTCGTATGAATCCAGATGTCGCAAAAGCGTATCTTGGAAATGTATAAAAAAACTAATTTGATTTGTTTCTTCACTTACTATAAGCACCAAGAAGAAACTAATGAAATTACTTAAGGTGATAAAAAATGGATACTAACATGATAAATATATTATGGCTTGCTAAAAGTGAATACCCTTCAGGAAGCTCTCTTGAACCCCATTCACATAATGATTACTATCAAATTTATTATGTAATTAGCGGAGAAGGGGACTTTATAACAGGTGAGGAACGTGTCAAGTTGACTCAGGGTATGTACCTGTTTACTAGACCTAATGATAGGCATGGCATTGCTGACACACGTGACGTAGATGGAAAACCGTTAAGCATGCTGGAAGTAAAATATGCAGTTTTTAATAACGAGTTAAAAGAAAGTTTACATCATGTTCCAAATGTCTGTATGGGCTCCGATAACATAATGGCCATGTTGAATTTAGTCTTTAATGAAGGACTTGAAATGTCTCCTTGGTATCGAGAGATTGGCACACATACACTACTAGCTGCCCTCTATTATATAATTCGATATCAAAAGATGCATGTGACAATGAATGAGCAAAAGTTAATGGTTTCGGATCAAATTAAAGAGTATATAAGAGAAAATCATGACATTGAAGTTTCTTTAGACAAAGTTGCACAACATGTTGGACATAGCAAAAATTATATTTGTAAAACGTTTAAGGGCAATACAGGTATGACAATCAACCTATTTTTAAATAAAGTTCGAATCGAACAAGCTGCTCAGTTACTGATCAATACGAATTTAGATGTATCGGAGATTAGTAGTAATGTGGGATATAACAACGTTTACCATTTCATCAAGACATTTAAGAAGATTGTAGGTACCTCACCCGGAAACTTCCGGAAAAATGAACTCTACGGTTTATCCCTTGCGAGTTCTCAAGTGAGTTGTATTGCAACGATTCCACTACCTTAAATGCCAAGGGGGGATAAATAATAATGAATAGAGTAGATAATTCAGTAAGTATGAAAGACGCTGTAATAGTGGGAGTTTCTAGAACATCGGTTGGGAAAATGCGCGGTACTCTCGCTAACTTTTCAGCCGTAGAGCTCGGAGCAATGGCAATGAAAAATGTTGTAGAAGAACATAAGGTGAATCCACAGGATATTGATGAGATTATCATGGGGAATTTATTCGATAGTCATTCTTTTAACTTTGCGCGAGTTGCAGCACTTGAAGCAGGTTTCCCTATCGAAGTTCCCGCAATCACAATTGATCGCCAATGTGCGAGTTCACTTAATGCGGTAGCATGGGCAGCAATGCTAGTATCTTCTGGTCAATGCGAAGTTGTATTGGCGGGCGGGGTTGAGAGTCACTCCCAAAAGCCGTTCTATGTAAAAAGTCCAGAGAAGGCGTATCCGGATAAGCTTGAGTTTCTATCAGGTCAAACAACCAATGAAGAATATGGGAATCCTTCTATGATTGCCACTGCAGAAAATCTCGCGGAGATGTATAACATTTCTAGAAAGGAATGTGATGAATTTGCGCTTGCAAGTCATTTGAAAGCGGAGGCTGCGTGGCAGAGAGGATTTTACGATGCTGAGACATTTCCTATTCATATACCACAGAGAAAAGGAGAAACAAAGGTTTTCCAAAAAGATGAATGCATTCGGCCAGAAACAAATCTTGAAGTGCTATCAAAGCTAAAACCAGTTATGAGTGAGGATGGAGTAGTGACAGCAGGAAACTCTTCGCCGTTAAATGACGGTGCTTCGACAGTTCTTATTATGAGTAGAGAGAAAGCGGAAGAATATGGATTAGAACCTTTGGCGAAAATCGGAGCATCTGCATCTGCAGGTGTTGACCCTTCAATCATGGGAATAGGACCCGTTTACTCCACACGAAAATTACTAAAGAAGACAGGATTGTCAATTGATGACTTTGATATCATTGAAATCAACGAAGCATTTGCCGCACAATCACTTGCGTGTATACGTGAGTTAGGCATTGATATGGATAAAGTGAATCCAAATGGAGGGGCTATCGCGATTGGACATCCAAATGCCGCTTCCGGAGGCATTCTTGTCGCAAGAACAGCTAGAGAAATGTACAATAGAGATTTATCGAGAGGGCTAATTACTTTTTGCGTTGGTGGAGGACAAGGATTTTCTTTAATCTTAGAAAGAGCATAAAGCATAGTCATAATATGTCTCTATATTTCAAATAATTCGATTGAGGGTGAGATTTGTGTCTATTTTATCTGGAATCAGAGTTTTGGATTTATCACATTATATTGCAGGACCATTCTGTAGCCAGATACTTGCAGATCATGGAGCTGACGTTATTAAGATTGAGCGACCAGAGGGGGAAGTCGGAAGAACTTCTGCCCCGATGGATGATGATATTAGTTTGTACTTTGCCTCGGAAAATCGTAATAAAAGAGGAATTGCAATTGATTTAAAAAGCGAAAAAGGCAAGGAGATTTTCACTCGTCTAGTCAAAACTGCTGATGTGTTAGTAACGAATTATGGAGCGAATGTACCTGAAAAATTGGGGTTTGATTATGACGCTATTTCAGCAGTGAATCCTAGAATTAGCATGGTTCATATTACAGGATTCGGACAAACAGGTCCTTATAAAAATTATGGAGCATATGATGGAGTCATTCAGTCAATGAGTGGGTTAGCAGAATTGACAGGGCATCCAGATGGTCCGCCGACATATGTCGGATTTTTCATAGCAGATCATATTGCTGGAATGCAAGCTGCTCTAGGTACCATGTTTGCCCTATTTCATAGGGAACGAACAGGACACGGGCGCTTTGTTGATATAAGCATGCTTGACGGACTAGTATCCTTATTAGGCTTCAGTGTTGCTGAGGCCAAGTTACACGGTATTACAAGTCAAAGATGGGGAAAGACAGATCGGTTTGAACTTTCGAAATCATTCCCTACAACAGATGGGTATGTATTCATCTCAAGCTATTTATTAGCGTCTGAAAAACAATGGAAAGATTTAACTGAACTAATAGGGAAAAATGAGTGGGGCCAAAGTGAATCTCCTTTATATACGAAAGAGGGGAGATTTAAAAAAAGGGAAATAATAGAAGAAGCTATTTCTCAATGGACGAGTGAACAAACTAAACTTGAAGCATTTCAACTTTTACAACAAAGGGGAATTGCAAGTAGCCCCGTGAATAAGTTAGATGAGGTAATCAACGATCCTCAAATTAAGCATAGAGAAATGATCCAAACGTTAAAAATGGGAGATAAAGGCGGGGTTCCAGTTCCTGGCGCTGCCATTAAAATTCAAGATAATCCTGTAGCTGAATACACACCTCCACCAAGTCTCGGAGAACATTCAGCAGAGATTTTAATGGAGTTGGGCTTTACAGATCAAGAAATTGAGGACTTCCAAACAAACAAAATTATCAGAGTTGAAAAGGATACACTAGCGGTGCATAGAAATTAATCTGTTAAATAGAAACCCCTTCGAGCCACGAAAAGGCTTTGAAGGGGTCTTCAGGATGAGGCTACCATTCCCGCTATTCATCTCGAAAAAGATGATGCAACAAACGGTCCCTGTCGTCAAAAAACTGTTTCATGATGGAGTAATGCTTCGTCTCTTCCGATATCGTTTCATGGATTCCATCTTCTGTGATCTGGACGATTTTGGAGAGTGGGTGGATATGATGAACTGGGACCCTTCCGTAACGAGTTCGTTGATCCGCGCAAGCAACGCGATTTACCGGAATGGAGACAAAGTGGACGGTACCTGTGCAACAAACAACAACGAACAATTCACCCAGTTGTATAAAAATTCAAAGAAGGTTAGATATTGAAGTAAATACCTATTCCACGGCTTATAAATATGTAATTGTAGTGGATTAACGGAATAGTGTCGTGCACAGGTACCTGAAATTACTAATCAAGCCTTTTTGCAGGAACACGAAATCGGTTATGATTCGTTGTTGGATTTCCCGAAAGGCACTTCAAAGGAGTGATACGTGAAAAGTGGAATCAACTTTCATGGGTATTAGAAACATATACACATAAATGGTGGTACTGTGGCTCTTCTTGGAGGGGGGCGACTCCCGCGCCATGTTCATACAAAAAAGATCACTCACCCTCTATTTCTCAGAGAATTGAGTGATCTTTTTTAATCTCTTCATCTACTAGTTTCTAACGATTGAATAAAAAGAACTTTATATGTCGTTGTTTAATCTCTTCCCCATGATCTCTGCTATTTCCTTCGAATTTGGATTTTCTTCATTTAGACGCTTACTAAAGGAGAATTCCGTGTTTTCGAGTATCATTAATGAAGATTAAAGAGTGTTCCCCAGTTATAGTTAACTGAGTAAACAATTGTGCAAAGCAATAAGGTAACGAATCATTCAGGTTTTGATCGTTATAGAAATACTCGAAATAAACTGCCATTCCTTTTTTGGGCGATACTGAAAAAATTAGGTTAGGGAAAAAAAATCTCCACCTTGTTCTACGTCATTTAAGTACATTACTAGAGTACTAATTCTATTATTGTTTGCTACTTTACTAGTTGATGAAAAGAAATCATGATGAGCTCTATACTCTTGACTAGGAGTATACTGTAGTATTTGAAGGTCTTCTCCGTGTTCAATGGGTATATTCATAATAGATGAAACCCTTTTTTCGACTCTAGCAACAATTTCGTTTTCACTTTCTTCAAAAAACATACTACTACTTGTTCTTAGTTCATTTACTTTGCATGTCGTTCCAATCTTTGAACGTTTCATTTTGTCCTTAGACAATCTGATTAGTTCATCACACTCTCCGTTACTTAAAACATTTCCTAAAATCACTAGTAGTGGCTCCTCTAATCTAGTGAATATTTCAATCTCTCTAACTGTAATTATTTTAAAAATACCTTCCCGTATCAGAATCGTTCAAGTTAATTCAAACCCCGCAAATATTATGATTTCACGTTTTTTTCTAACAAGAGACCAATTGACTTTGTATATACATTTTTTATACAATTGTAACTCAACTGAAATTTTAGAAAGGTTAGGGGGTAGTATCATAATGAGCACTATATATGAAGAGGAATTAAAGAGATTGCAAGAAGTTTTATCTACAATGGATGAGCGGATACGCGTGCTAGAGAGTATTCCAGTTTATCATGGAGATAACTATAGCGAGCAAATTCTTGAAAGCATGAGGGAGTTAAATCGGCAAAACTTACGAATTGGAGTACAAGAGCCATACTTTGGTCGGTTAGACTTTAGAGAGGATGGTCAATTAGAGCCAAATCCATTATATATTGGGAAAGTCGGTGTTTCTGATGAGGAAGCGAGGAAACCAATAGTTATCGATTGGCGTGCACCAGTTGCAAGTATGTTTTATTCCTTCAATGGTGGAGAAGAACTGGCATTTTATCAATCACCCGATGGATTGGTAGAGGGGGAAGTCTATTTAAAAAGAAACATAGCCATTCGTAAAAGAGAGCTAGAGCGTGTTGTGGATACGTATGTAAAAGGAAGTGAAGATGTATCCCTGACAGACGAATTTCTCTTATACCGATTAGGTGAAAATAAAGATAATAAATTAAAAGATATCGTTTCAACGATACAATCTGAGCAAAATGAAATTATCCGAGCTGTGAAAAATATGCCATTATTGATCCAAGGGGTTGCAGGGAGTGGGAAAACAACTGTCGCCTTACATCGCCTTGCTTTTTTAATATATGAATATCGTGAACAGCTACAAGCAGATAGAATGATCATTTTCGCTCCAAACAGTTTGTTTTTAGACTATATTTCTGGTGTACTTCCTGAACTGGGAGTAGGTAATATTAAACAAACTATTTTTCCAGAGTGGGCGTTACGTCTCTTAGATAATGCGGTGAAGTTAAAACTACCAGAAGAAAAGTTGAAAGAAGCTTTTTCAATTAATCGTGACAATAATAAAGTTATGCAGGGTAAATTGAAGGGGGCAATCCCGTTTAAGTCATTTATTGAAAGAAGTCTCATTCAATTTGAAGAAAATCTAGTACCAACAACTAATTTGGAACTATGGGATCAAGCTGTGATAACAGTAGATGAAATTAAGAAGTGGTTATTGGTTGAATATAAGCATTATCCATTAACAAAGCGCAGGGAACGATTAGTTGCACGAATCAAGCGTTGGATAGAAATAGAACTTAAAAATTTTGAAGGAACCAATGAGAAAAAGCTATTGAAAAAAGAGGCTAATATAAGATTAAATGCATATATGAAGTTTTGGCCCAAAATAAACGCTTTATCATTCTATAAATCTTTGATGAAACAAAAAGAAATAGTAGAACTATTGCCAGAAGCGCTTGTACGAGAAACAGAAAAGAATTGCCAAAAGAAAGAAGTAAATGTAGAAGATTTAGCGCCACTCCTATTTATTCATCATCAATTAACAGGAATAGAAGGTAAGCAAAAATTTCATCATGTTGTCATTGATGAAGCACAAGACTTTTCACCATTTCAAATTTATGTTTTAAAAGAGATTACACTGGGAAATTCTTTTACCATTTTGGGCGATTTATCTCAGGCAATTTATAATTATCAAGGTATTGAGGACTGGAATGACTTTAAAGAATTGTTTCAAGAAACGGGTTATTATGAACTGACCAGAAGCTATCGTTCTACTAAGGAAATTATCGAATTTGCAAATGAGGTCATTAAGCATGCTGAA
Organism: Psychrobacillus sp. BM2; assembly: GCF_048572895.1. GTDB lineage: Bacteria > Bacillota > Bacilli > Bacillales_A > Planococcaceae > Psychrobacillus. Next base: position 2,825,162 of record NZ_CP183878.1, on the reverse strand, counting down.
GTTCCAGTAGGTCTTGCAACACCAGTTTTTCGTAGTGGTGAAAAAGTGAAAGTGATTGCTACGGATGATCAAATTACCGAAATCGTTAAGGTATTACAAGATTTAGGAAAAGGAAATCTCAAGACGATTGCGATTATAGGTAGAACAGATGCTGAATGCCGTTCGATACATGAAAAGTTACTAACTGCAGGGATTAATGCAAACGTCATTGAAGCAAATCAAAGTAAATACGCAGGTGGTATTTCAGTGGTACCGGTGTATTTAGCTAAAGGGTTGGAATTTGATGCAGTGCTACTTATCGATGTGGATGCAAGTCACTATAAAGATTCAAAGTATGATGCCAAATTATTATATGTAGGCTGCACGAGATCTCTCCACGATTTACGTATTTTCTATTCTGGTGAAGCATCACCATTAATTCAAGGAATTCCAAAAGAATTTTATGAAAGTAAATAATAGAAAGAGGATTACTCAGTGATATGTTAAAGGGCCCTCTTTTTTGCGTTAATTTAGCGAGAGTAGTTGGTCTACTTGAAGAAACTGTAACTTTTTAAAACTATGTCCTTGTGTCAGAAATATTCATCATGTTAATTCAATCCAACGTAAATGTCGTGATTTTTATGTTTGTTTCTATCACAGGGACGAAACACAAATGGGGAAAATAATATTTTAAAAACCTTCTAGTTCAAATGATATGAATTAGAAGGTTTTTTCAATTAAAGCCTGTACCAATCAGGTCTAGAATAAAAATCAGAAATACAAAAGTAAATGGAATACTTAACAAGAATATATTCCTTTAATTTCTACTAATTCAATTAAATAGTAGGGATTAACGCACCATTTCACCTTACTTTTTGCTTCCTCATCCACTGCGTTGCGACCCACTTTTCGCCAGTTATAACCGGTGCTCCACCATGTAAAGTTAAATCGTTCAAGTTTTGATCGTTATAGAAGTACTCGAAATAGACGGCCATACCCTTTTTGGGTGATACCGAAAAATTCAGTTTAGGGAAGTAAGTTTCTCCACCTTCTTCTACATCATTTAAGTACATAACAAGTGTACTAATTCTATTATTATTTGCTACTTTGCTAGTTGATGAAAAAAAGTCATTATGAGCTCTATATTCTTGACCAGGAGTATACTGAAGGATTTGAAGGCCTTCTCCGTGTTCAATAGGAATATTCATAATTGATGAGACCCTTTTTTCTACTCTAGCAACTATTTCGTTTTCACTTTCCTCAAAAAACATACTACTACTAGTTCTTAGTTCATTTACTTCGCGTGTTGTTCCAATTTTTGAACGTTTCATTTTGTCCTTAGATAATCTGATTAGTTCATCACACTCTTCGTTACTTAGAACATTTCCTAAAACCACTATCAATGGCTCCTCTAATCTAGCGACTATGTCAATCTCTCTATCTGTAATTATTTTGCTTCCAATATGATCAAATATAGTTTGTTCTCTATTCTCCGTTATCTTCATCACAACACCTCTTTAGCTATTAAATTTTCAAAACGAGTAGATTTACGCATAATACTATATGTATAAATAGTTTTTCTTTTACTTCAAATACTTGAATTAAAAGGTAAATACACACACATTATTTTGGAATTAATTTGAATTTATTTTATCATACTATTTTTATATATCGCAAATTTGAGAGTATTTAAACAAAAATATTTTACCAATATTGGAGCTAATTGAGGAAGAAAATAATGATAAATAACTTCGATTCATTGGTTACAACTAAACATTTTATGATAATGTATCTAATATAAAATAATTATTGAGCTAGATTATAAAAGTCATTTAGATTAAAAGGAAGATGATCACAATGAAAAAAGAAATTGAGGAGCTAACAATACTTTTGCTTTATTTAACTTCATGGAAGGAAGAAGATATTCCAGAAACGATGCGTAGAAGTTGGAAAGGTTATTCATTTGATGTGCTTAATCGTTTAAAGGATGATGATTATATTCGGGGTGGTGTAAAGGCAAAGTCTGTTTATTTAACAGAGAGAGGAATTGATGAGGCAAAGCAGCTCATGGAAAAATATTTTGTAGGAGATATGATAGATGAATAACTTACTAGCATTCAATGAATTACATCTATATTTAATGAGTTTTGACGTAAGATGCACGTTGGCTGGAAAGAATTTGATCATAGGATATAAACCATTTTCGTTTGTCGGTATTCAGCCTAAGTTTGCTACATTAAATGGAAGTAAAAGTTATCAATGTTTGATTCTTCATGTTGCGCCAGGTGATAAAGAAACGGATTTAGGCGGCCGGCTTCAACTACAAATTCAGGAGCAGCTAGGGTTTGAATTATTGCAACTCAGAAAATTTAAATTGAAAAATAATGAAGTAGCTGTACCTCTAGAAGTAGTGGATACAAAGAAAAAATGAAGTTATTAAAAGAATTTATTTACAAATGCTTTGAACAAAGAAGGGGAAATTTATGAAGTGTGGAGCAAGATTCTTTATTGTCCAGGTTGAAATTAATGGGAAGTTGCACTCGGTACCGGTTACAACAAGGACTTCTATACAGGCAAGGAAATTTGTACACCAAGAGTATGGCGATCAGATAAAGATTATTGCAGTAAATGCAAAAACAGCTAACCTAAGTTAGAAAACATAAGCATTAAAGTTCGCAGTAACATTCGCAGCATTGATTGTATCAATTCTTTCATTTGACCATAAAAAATAACTCATCCTTGAGTTGACAGTTCAGATGGGTTATTACCTCCTCAATAGCCAATCCCCTTGAGGGAACCTACTATTTACATGCCCGATTGATGCACTAACATTAATCGTTCTTTTTTATTGTACTCATATCTTTTTTTCAGTAAACTTTTAAATTATTCTTTTTTCAAGTTTAGAGCAATAACTATAAACCTCTGAACTAATAACGCCCTTCCCTGAACCGAAGTTCTTTAATCATTATAAATACCTTTGAAAATGATACACTAAATCCAATACTTAAATCCGGAGGTGCTTGGCATGGGCAAAAACATTGAAGATAACATGGTGAAGGAAATTATACTAGATAATAGATTAATTAAATTAAATCATTATGAACATGAAAAAGTAAATGGTTTACATCAAATTTCAATTGTTTTTAACGTAACAAGTGAAGAATATCATGATATTGCGACTTTACTATATAAAGGTACTTTTGAAGTTACGGTTCCAGACGCCGTTTTATTTTTCCGAGGGACTATCAATAAATACTCTACTTCCATTACCAACTTATATGAAAAAGGGCAAGTTGGAGAATATAAATTGACTTTGCTGGAAACGGAGATATAAGAAAGGGGCTTGCGAGATGAAGTTAAGTATTTTGGATCAATCACCGATTTCTTCAAATCACACAGCTAAAGAGGCTTTAAATGAGTCGTTAAAGTTAGCGCAAGCTGGAGAGGCGTTAGGATATACTCGCTATTGGGTTACGGAACATCATGATTTACCAGGACTTGCAAGTTCAGTTCCTGAAGTGATTTTAAGTTATATTGGAGCAAATACGAATACTATTCGCATCGGCTCGGGAGCAGTGTTACTGCCTCACTATAAACCTTTTAAAGTAGCAGAAGTGTATAATACACTTGCTACTTTATATCCTGGTCGTGTTGATGTTGGTTTAGGTCGTGCACCGGGAGGATCTGCTGAAGTAACAAATGCTTTGTCGGATAATTTTTTGCAAAATGCTTATCAAATGCCAAGCTTAGTGAAGAATTTACTTCATTTTCTAGACGATGATTTTCCTGCTGAACACGAATACTCAAAAATTTCTGCGTCTCCAATTCCAGATGTTTCTCCGATACCTTGGCTATTAGGAACTAGTAAAAAAAGTGCTCTGCTTGCTGCGGAAAATGGAATTGCTTATACATTTGGTCAATTTATGAGTGACAATGATGGACCATCCATTATTCAGGAATATCTAGATGCTTTCACTCCTAGAAAACAAGGACAAACAGCTCAAGTCATGGTAACTGTTTCAGTCATTTGTGCAGAAACAACTGAAAAAGCAAATGAACTATCATTAACTGCGCTCATCTGGGAATTGCAGAAAGCAAAAGGGGAAGGTAAGCAGGGAGTTCCTTCTATACAAGAGGCGAAACAATATAAAATGGACGATCGAGAGAAAGATATATTAGATCATATGAAAAAAAGTATCATTATCGGTAATCCACAAGAAGTAAAACAGAAATTAACTGAGTTGCAAGCTACATATAAAGCAGATGAAATCATGTTGAGTACAATTACCTATTTTGCAGAAGATCGAAGAAACTCATATAAACTAATAGCAGATGAATTGCTTACTAATGATTAATCAGAGTGGTGCAACTACCCTGCGTTAAAAACATTAAGTAAGATTATTAATGTACTAAATGAAACACCTTATAATCTTAAGATAAACAGATGTAAGCACCAAATGATGATAAAAATGCCTGTGAAGTTTTTGACTTCACAGGCATTTTTTTATTGCTTCAGTGAATTATTACCTTATCAACAGCTAATCCCCCCTAAATGGGTGCCTGCTAGTATATTGACAGATTGATGCACTAACATGAATCTGTTTTTTTTACTCGTATGTTAATCATAGTATGTAACCTTCTTTTTAAATATTTTATTATTTGACCACAGCAAATCCCTTTTTGGGTTGACGGCTCAGTTGTGTTTATTTATCTAAATAGTTAATGCTTTCTAGATTGGGCGTAGTGCAATTGTTCTGCAACGAGCTTGTGCAGGTACATAAAAAATTCCGTTTAGAAGCGGGAATCAGCTTTGTTCGAATTTTATTAGTAAAATTCATAAAATAGACTTTTTGGAGGCTAATATTTTGTATATATTAAAAATATGTATTGACAGTCTGTTCAAAAAACACTAAATTAAATGAGAATGATAATCAATCTTATTGCACAAATATAACTATATTTAATCGCTAATAGAAATTATACAGTTTAATAAGAGTTGATAATTTTATAGAAGAGGAAGGGTTACATATGCAAAACAAAAAATCTTTTATACTAATGCTTGCAATGGCTATTTTCGCTATTTTAGTACTAGTAGGCTGTTCAGATAAGTCATCAACAGAAGAGGTAGATAACAAAAATACAGATACTGCTACAGATACTGCAACTGAAACAGAAACAGCAGCAGAATCAGAATATCCACTCACAATTAAACATGCTCTAGGTGAGGCAGTGCTTGAAAGCAAACCAGAGCGTATTGTAACGATACAATGGGCAAACCATGATATCGCATTAGCACTTGGGGTTGTTCCAGTTGGTTTCTCAGCAGCAAACTTTGGCGTTCAAGATGATAGTGGTTTATTGCCATGGACGAAGGAAAAGCTAGATGAACTTGGAGTTACAGATCCAAACGTTTTTCAAGATACGGATGGTTTAGATTTTGAAGCAATTTCAGATGCAAATCCAGATGTAATTCTTGCTGCATACTCAGGTATTACTCCAGAGGATTATGAAACATTAACACAAATTGCACCAGTTGTAGCTTATCCAAGTTCACCATGGACAACTACTTGGCGCGAACAAGTTGAATTAAATGCAGCAGGTATGGGTATGAAAGAAGAAGGCGAACAATTGATTAAAGATACGGAAAACTTAATCGCTGAAAAATTGAAAGCCTATCCACAAATCGAAGGTAAAAAAGTTGTATGGGTTAACTTCTCAGCGAAGGATTTATCACAATTACACATTTATACACCAGTTGATTCGCGAGTAGCATTTTTAGAAGAATTAGGGCTATCGGCTCCAGAAAGTATTTCATCACTAATCACAGATCCAAAAAGCTATTCATTAAATTTAAGTGCAGAAAATGTAGAAGCATTGTTTGATGCAGATATCATCGTTGGATATGGTGATGAGGAATTATACAATACGATTAAAGCAGATCCTTTACTTGGGAAAATTCCGGCTATTGAAAGAGGTTCTGTAGCGTTTATCACAAGTGATACACCGTTGGTAGCTGCAGGAACACCAAATCCACTTTCTATTGCATATACGATTGACGAGTATTTAGAACTAATCGGAGGAGCTATAGACAAAATCAATGAATAGCACCACTGATTCCAAAAAGAAGCAATTAGATTTACATTTGCCAAAGCATTTTACGCTAATTTTGGTGATTGCGATTATATTATTGATTGTTAGTATCATTTCTTCGCTTATGTTAGGGGCAAGGGTGGTAAGTTATCAGGAGTTAATGGATGGCTTATTTTATACAAACCAAGATTCTTACGGCGCAAACGTAGTGCAAAAACGAATTTCCCGTACTATTTTTAGTTTGTGTTGTGGGGTTGCCTTAGGAATTGCAGGAGTGCTGATGCAAGCCGTTACGCGCAACCCATTGGCTGACCCTAGTATTTTAGGGGTAAATACAGGTGCAACGTTATTTGTTGTATTTGGTATTACATTTTTTAACATTACTACAGCAGGGGAATATATTTGGTTAGCTCTAATCGGAGCAGCAATTACAGCAGTTTTTGTTTTTGGAATAGGTTCAATGGGGCGTGGCGGTGCTACTCCAATTAAGTTACTCTTGGCAGGGGCTGCAACTAGTGCAGCTCTTTCTTCGCTTGTAACTGCAATTATCATTCCAAGCGCCTATGCTCAAGATCAGTTTAGATTTTGGCAAGTAGGAAGTGTTGGCTCAGGAAATTGGGATTCTATCAAGATTTTCATCCCTTTTCTAATCGTTGGAGTTTTCATCGCTTTTCTTTCAGCACCTGCTCTGAATGCTTTAGCCTTAGGCGATGATGTCGCAACAAGTCTTGGTATACGGCCTGGTGTATTACGTTTTTTTGCGGTAGTTGCGGGTGTTGTTTTATGTGGGGCTGCGACTGCATTAGCAGGTCCAATTGGATTTATCGGTCTGTTGGCAACACACGCGATGCGTTTTGTCATCGGTCCGGATTTACGCTTTTTAATACCGATGTCCGCATTAGCAGGAGCGATTATTTTAACGTTCTCCGATGTTGTGGGACGACTTATTGCTAGTCCAGGAGAACTTGAAGTTGGTATTCTTACTGCGTTTATTGGTGCACCAATACTTATCATATTAGCTAAGAAATCGAAAGTGCGGTCATTATGAAAAATCAATCTGTGGAAGTTAATTTTATTATGGAAGGTATGCGGCAGAGAAGACGGCGATGGCTTTTGGTTACGACGCTTCTCGTCATTTTAGCTGGGGTGCTTTGCTGTGCAATGCTACTGCTCGGGAATACGTTTTATCCAGTACATATTGTTATACGTACACTACTAGGCGAAGATATTTCAGGCGCCAATTTCGCGGTGAATACAATTCGCCTGCCTCGAATGCTAGCAGGGTTATTTGCAGGATTTGCATTCGGTGTTGCAGGATATGTTTTTCAAACGATGCTACGAAATCCTTTAGCAAACCCAAATATTTTGGGAATTACATCTGGCTCTAGTGTAGCAGCGGTATTTTGTATTACTGTTCTGCATGCAAGCAATTCGATGGTGTCTATTGCTGCGGTTATTGGTGGTTTAATAACTGTAATCGCTATGTATTTTTTAGCTCGTGGGGGATCATTTTCAATCGGTCGTATAATCATCATTGGGATTGGTATTCAAGCGATGTTAGATGCAGTTATTTCGTTTTTACTCCTGAAGAGTGCCCAACAAGATATTGCTGCAGCTATTAGATGGCTTGGGGGTAGTTTAAATGGCTCTAAAATGAGCGAGTTACCTCCATTAATAATAGCTGTATTACTTTTCACCCCCGTAATTATCATATTTGGGAAGCAATTAAGTATGTTAGAGCTCGGGGAGCAAATGGCTTCCTCTCTTGGTGTTTCAACAGACAGAATGCGTGTTATTTTAATAATTAGTTCCGTCTTTATGATTGCTATTGCAACAGCAACAACGGGACCCATTGCCTTTGTATCATTTTTAGCGGGGCCAATCGCAAATCGATTAGTTGGTGTTAGCTCATCTAATATTCTTCCGGCAGGGTTAGTAGGGGTCAATCTTGTTTTATTTGCGGATCTTATTGGGCAATTTGCATTTGAATATAGATTTCCTGTAGGTGTTATTACGGGATTACTAGGGGCACCATATTTAATTTATTTACTAATCCGTATGAACCGAAAAGGAGAATTGTAATGGGGAACACACACAGTTTTCGAGCCGATAAATTATTTTCAGGCTATGATAATAAAACGATTATTCAAGGAATTGACCTTGAAATACCTAAAAATAAAATTAGTGTCATTATTGGCGCAAATGGTTGTGGAAAATCAACTCTTCTTAAAACGATAGCAAAGCTCATTAAACCTTCAGAAGGGGATGTAACCCTTGATGGAAAAGCAATAAACAAATACCCTTCAAAGCAATTAGCACGGATTTTAGGTATACTTCCACAATCACCAGTTGTTCCAGAAGGGATTACAGTAGCCGATTTAGTTGGAAGAGGAAGATTTCCACATCAATCACTGTTTAGTGGATGGTCTAAGAAAGACTATGAGGCAGTCGAAGAAGCAATGGATTTTATGAATATTACGGAGTTTGCTAATCATGATATTGATGAACTATCTGGTGGTCAAAGGCAGCGAGTTTGGATTGCCATGGCTCTTGCACAGCAAACGGATATTTTACTTCTGGATGAACCGACAACATTTTTAGATATCACTTATCAAGTGGAAATTTTAGATTTACTAACAAGTCTTAATGAAAAGTATGGCACTACAATCGTTATGGTACTTCATGATATCAACTTATCTGCTCGTTATGCAGATTATATATTTGCGCTACATAAAGGTGAACTCGTTGCTGAAGGGAAACCATCGGACGTCATAACAAGTGACCTGGTAAAATCTATTTTTGACTTGAATTGTGTTGTAATTCAAGATCCAATCTCAGACACACCTTTAGTTATACCTAAAGGACGCTATCATGTGAAAAGTTAATAATATGTATGAACAGCCCTCATTAAATTTGTTGTTTTTAATGAGGGCTGTTGCTTTGTTGAAGGAGATCAACTATACATAAGCTATTGATGAAATCGAATACATTAGTGATCGACTTAGAGGAGGATTTTGCGGGAATTTCTATTTGGTATCTAGTCAGTTGAGGAATAGAAAGTATTAAAAAACTACATTGATCGATTGATGCACTAACATCAATGATCTTTTTTTATATTACTCATTCCACACATTTAGTATACGTTTGAATTTTTCTCTTGTTTTAGTAATACAACCATTACTAAAACAACCACTGAACTGAAGTTCTTTTAATAGTGTTAAAACAATAATGTTAGTTGTAAAAAAAGCTAGTCCAACTTACTCCAATATTTGCTAATAATAAATGCCTCTATTTTGGCAATTATAATGCATGGAGGTGAAGAGAAATGGCAAAAAACAATATTCCTAAAGAAGCACAAACAAATGTGCAAGAGGTTAGAAAACAAAACGCTCAGGCAAATCAAAAAGCACAACAAAATGGACAATCTGCATCACAAAACATGTTTAATGAATTTGGATCAGAATTTGGTGTATCAATTGAAGGTAAAACAAATGCGCAAGAAGTGAAACAACAAAATGCTCAAGCTAATCGTAAAGCACAACAAAACGGAAACACTCAAGGGAAATAACATCTAGAATTTTAAAAACGATGGGAGCTTAAACTCTCATCGTTTTTATTTTGGTTTAGAAAAGTTTACATAAGAAATCATAAAGAATATTCTAACAAAAAATAACAATGCAAAATTCTGAAAACTTGTGCTAAAATAAAATATCAGTCTACTTAAAGTTAAAATAAGTATATATTATTTTACTTGGGAAAATTGACTTTTGAATTTTTAAACTAAGGAAAAAATATTGGGGGATAAAATGTGAAAAATTTATTTGTAAAATGGAATAAAATGAGTCTAGTTAAAAGAATTGTTATCGGTATTATTGTTGGTGTTATCTTGGCTTTAACCATTCCAAGTGGCGCAAGTTGGATATCTATTTTCGGTTCTTTATTTGTCGGAGCATTAAAGGCAGTTGCACCAATATTAGTATTATTCATCGTAATGCATGCAATTGCCGTACATAAAAGTGGTAAGAAAACGAATATGAAATCGATTCTTGGACTTTATGCTATTGGTACATTTCTAGCGGGGGTTGTCGCTGTAATTGCAAGCTTTATGTTCCCAGTTACTTTATCATTGACTGCAGGGGCAGAAGACCTATCTCCGCCAGAAGGTATTGCGGAAGTTATTGAAAAATTACTATTTAATTTAGTCTCCAATCCAATTGATGCATTAGTAAATGCTAATTATTTAGGTATATTAATGTGGGCAGTCGTTCTAGGGCTTGCACTAAAAAAGGCGAATCAGAGTACGAAAGACATGTTAGGTAATTTTTCAGATGCAATTACTAAAGTAGTGCAATGGGTGATCAATTTAGCACCATTCGGTATTATGGGACTTGTTTTTGATGCAATTGAAACAAGTGGTCTTTCTGCTTTAAAAGATTATGGTAGATTAATATTAATCTTAGTAGGGTGTATGTTATTTATCGCGCTTGTGGTGAATCCATTGATCGTATTTATCTATACACGAAAAAATCCGTATCCAATTGTTTTAATGGTTTTAAGAGAAAGTGGTATTACGGCATTCTTTACACGTAGTTCAGCTGCAAATATTCCAGTAAATATGAAAATATGTGAAAAACTTGGCTTAGATGAGGATACGTATGCTGTATCCATCCCTCTAGGGGCTACTATAAATATGGCTGGTGCAGCAGTTACAATTGCTGTACTGACTCTTGCAACAGTAAACACACTTGGAATCGAAGTTGACTTTATGACTGCACTTATGCTTTGTGTTGTCGCAGCTGTCTCAGCAGCAGGAGCTTCAGGAGTTGCAGGTGGATCACTTTTACTTATTCCACTAGCATGTAATCTATTTGGAGTTCCAAATGATATTGCTATGCAAGTTGTTGGTGTTGGTTTCATTATTGGGGTTATTCAAGATTCTTGTGAAACTGCACTGAATTCATCTTCTGATGTGCTATTCACTGCTACAGCTGAGTACGCAAAAGATCGTAAGGAAGGTAGAGCTACGAAAGTAGTCTCTGTGAATTCCTAGAAACTATGATGTTAGAAGACCGAGTATAGAAGCTTCAAATAGTAATCTAGAGCATTTAATTGATAGACTGTGATATAGGAAGTTTATAAGCCGCGATTACCGAAGATGATTCGGTGGTCGTGGCTTTCTGGTTAGTATAGGTCAAAAAAACTAAAATGAAAACGGTAAAGAGGAGTAGTTTTAAATTTGTGAGGTTATGGTGTTACAAAATGGTGAACCGCTTACATAAAATATACTTTTTATTTATAACATTTAAATATAGTGTTTGGACATAATGAATAATAAAGGTATACTTATTATGTGAGTTGAATGGTTGTCAGACGTTCAACCTTAAATAATACATCTTTGTGGAGGCATACAATGAATTATATAATCTCAATCGCAGGTTTAATAGTTGTTCTGGGTCTTGCTTGGATTGCAAGTAGCAATCGGAAAGAAATAAAAATCAGACCTATTATCCAAATGATTATCTTGCAATTAATTTTGTCTTTTATATTACTGAATACTAAGTTTGGATTAATTATTATTGAGGGGATTGCAGCCATATTTACAAAATTGCTAGATTTTGCGAATGAAGGAATCGGCTTTGTATTTGGTGGCATTGCAAATGAAGGACAAGCTCCTTTCTTCTTAAATGTTTTACTTCCAATCGTCTTCATATCAGCGCTAATTGGTATTCTACAGTATATTAAAGTTCTTCCTTTCATTATGAAGTGGTTGGGCTGGGGAATAAGTAAAGTAAACGGACTGGGTAAATTAGAGTCATACAATGGGGTAGCATCTGCTATTGTTGGCCAATCGGAAGTATTTATCACGGTGAAAAAGCAGCTTGGACAATTATCGTCTCAACGTCTGTATACACTATGTGCATCAGCGATGTCTACCGTATCGATGTCTATTGTTGGGGCTTATATGACAATGGTGGAACCGAGATATGTCGTGACGGCTATCGTGGTTAATCTATTTGGTGGATTCATCATTGCTTCTATTATTAATCCATACAAGGTCACTGAAGAAGAAGATATCCTCGTTGTTCAAGAAGAAAAACAGAGCTTCTTTGAAATGTTGGGCGAATATATTATGGATGGATTTAAGGTTGCAATCGTAGTTGCGGCGATGTTAATCGGATTCGTTGCACTTATGGCAGGAGTAAATACCTTATTTGATATGGTATTAGGAATCTCATTCCAAGAAATTATTGGATATATCTTTGCTCCATTTGCTGTTTTAATGGGCATTCCTGTTTCAGAGTCAGTAACAGCTGGTGGTATTATGGCTACTAAACTTGTTACAAATGAATTTGTAGCAATGCTTTCATTAAATGATTTAGCGTCAAATCTAAGTGAACGATCAATCGGAATTATTTCCGTGTTCCTTGTTTCGTTTGCAAACTTCTCTTCCATTGGAATTATTTCTGGTGCTGTAAAAGGTCTTCATGAAAAACAAGGGAATGTTGTAGCACGAATGGGCTTGAAACTGTTATATGGAGCAACATTAGTAAGTGTATTAACAGCGATTATTGTAAGTTTTATCTTATAATAGCTGTAATTGTCTTGGAGTTCTATCTTTTTAATTTTGATCAAGTTGAATCGAGTTACTAATTTAGGGTACAACAGAAAAATCATCTCACCTTATTAGCTTAAGGAGAGATGATTTTTCTATGATGTTTAGAAATGAAAAATTCTTGTTCACCTGGAAAGCTCGAAGTTGTATCTTCGAAGGCCTGTGCGATGCGGGTCAGTCATCTACTCTTGTTATAAATGCAAATGTGAATGTTATGATTTTCATGTTTTTTTCTGACAGAATATGACTCTAATGAAAGTACCATGCTTTAGAAGTAGAACTTATAAAATATTAGATGGTATTCCATGAACTATAATACTAACTTATACCCTTATATGATTGGTATTATGTAACACTTTTTTCGATATTTAAATACTTCGAACTCTTTTATATCCTATGAAATCAATGAAGAAAATCTTTCTAGTATAGTATATTTTTAAAGTTTATACACAAAATACAATAGTGTTTTGGTTGACAAAATTCGACACCTACGTAACAATTAATACTTGTTAATTATTATTATTACTAATTTTATGGAGGAATTTTAATTATGTCATTAATCGGAAAAGAAGTATTACCATTTAAAGCGCAAGCATTCAAAAACGGTGATTTTATTGAAGTAACAGATCAAGATTTCAGAGGTCATTGGAGTGTAGTTTGCTTCTATCCAGCAGACTTTACTTTTGTTTGTCCAACTGAACTTGAAGACCTTCAAGACCAATATCCTACACTACAAGATTTAGGTGTTGAAGTATTCTCAGCTTCAAGAGATTCTCATTTTACACATAAAGCATGGCACGATTCATCAGAAGCTATTGGTAAAATTACCTACACGATGATTGGTGACCCGGCACACGTTCTTTCTCGCAACTTTGACGTGTTTATTGAAGAAGAAGGTGCTGCTGATCGTGGTACTTTCATTATTGACCCTGATGGAGTGATTCAAGCAATCGAAATCAATGCAGATGGTATTGGTCGTGATGCTAGTACGCTTATTAACAAAATTAAAGCAGCACAATATGTTCGCAACAATCCAGGTGAAGTTTGCCCAGCTAAATGGCAAGAAGGTAGCGAAACACTTAAACCGAGTCTTGACCTTGTAGGTAAAATTTAAGGAGAGCGATACTATATGGCACTTGATGCAGAAATAACGTCTCAATTAAATCAGTACCTTCAATTGCTAGAAAACGATATCGTTCTTAAAGTAAGTGCAGGTTCTGACAAAGTTTCAGATGAAATGCTAGCTCTAGTTGATGAGCTAGCTTCCCTTTCAACAAAAATTACAGTGGAAAAAGTAGAACTAACAAGGACACCTAGCTTTAGTATCAACCGTGTTGGAGAAGATGATACAGCAGTTACTTTTGCGGGTGTTCCACTAGGACATGAATTTACTTCTTTAGTTTTAGCTCTACTTCAAGTTAGTGGACGTGCGCCAAAAGTTGATCAAAGTATAATCAATCAAATTAAAAATGTTGATGGTGAATATCACTTTGAGACATATGTTAGCTTAACTTGCCATAACTGCCCTGATGTTGTCCAAGCTCTTAATATCATGAGTGTACTTAATCCTAACATTACACACACAATGATTGATGGTGCAGCATTTAAAGAAGAAGTAGAGAGCAAAGATATATTAGCAGTACCAGCAGTGTACATGAATGGCGAATCATTTGGAAATGGTCGAATGACAATCGAGGAAATTATATCAAAATTAGGTGTTGGGCCTGACGTAGAAGAATTTTCTGGAAAAGAGCCATACGATGTACTTGTTATTGGTGGTGGTCCAGCTGGTTCAAGTGCAGCAATCTATTCAGCACGTAAAGGTATTCGCACGGGAATTGTAGCAGAACGCTTTGGTGGCCAAATCTTAGACACGCTTACTATTGAAAATTTTATCAGCGTGAAAACTACTGAAGGTCCTAAACTTGCACAAGCTCTTGAAGAGCATGTGAAAGAATACAATATTGACGTTATGAACTTACAGCGTGCTAAACGTTTAGAAAAGAAAGACCTAATCGAGGTTGAATTAGAAAATGGTGCTATTCTTAAGAGTAAATCCGTAATCATTTCAACTGGTGCTCGTTGGCGTAATATTAATGTTCCTGGTGAGCAAGAGTTCAAAAATAAGGGTGTCGCTTATTGTCCTCACTGTGATGGCCCGTTATTTGAAGGTAAAGACGTTGCGGTAATCGGTGGGGGTAACTCAGGTATAGAGGCAGCAATTGACCTTGCAGGGATTGTGAAACATGTAACAGTTCTTGAATATAACTCAGAATTAAAAGCTGATGATGTTCTACAAAAACGTTTACATAGCCTTCCTAATGTCACAGTCTTAAAAAATACTCAAACAAAAGAAATTACTGGTACTGACAAAGTAAATGGTATTACTTATGTAAATCGGGAGACAGGCGAAGAAAGTAATATTGAATTAGCTGGGGTATTTGTTCAAATCGGTCTAGTTCCTAACACTGATTGGTTAGAAGGAACTCTTGAACGGAATCGAATTGGTGAAATCATTGTTGATAAGAGTGGAGCTACTACAATTCCTGGTGTATTTGCTGCTGGTGATTGTACAGACAGTATTCATAAGCAAATCATTATTTCTATGGGATCTGGTGCAACTGCAGCGTTAGGCTCATTTGATTATCTAATTCGAAATTAGTTATTCAACGATAGAAACAGAAGCTTGGTTTAATAGAATCAATAACATCAATTTGTAATGTCAGCAATTCTGTTGCACTAAAAAATCACTATTCTTTCTAAATAGAAAGGATAGTGATTTTTATTTATGTTTTCAACAAAAATGTTTTCTAAACAAAAATTGCCTATAGAATTTAGATATTCGACTTAGTTGTATTTTTTATGCACGACCCGCGCGAATGTTTAAATCTAGCATTTTCACCTATCATTCTGAAATAAAAAAGCACTATCTCTAAAGAGATAATGCTTTTTTCTAAAGAATTCTCTGTTCCTAAAGAATTCTTGCGGGTTTGGCACCCAATAATGTCGACTAATATAATAATCGATAGTATGGATGTCAAAACTAATTTGTTATTAGAAAGTTAGTATAGCACAGATCCTGAGTTTAAACAATATTTTTTTGAAAAGATTGTACAAGGATACTTAAAGTGGTGGTATAATAACACATTGAGGTAGATTTGGAATTCTTGAATCTAATTGAACGGAAAGTAGTTAATGCTTCTTCCTGTACTTAAATAATAACGCCATCGGAGGTGTCTCAAGTTGAATAAAAAATGGACTATAGAACTGATAAGAGATTATGTAAGTAAAAATTCAGAATGTGCATTGCTTTCAAAAGAATATGTAGGATACTCACAAAAACTACTATTTAAATGTTCATGTGGAACCAATTTTGAAAAAACATTCACGAAGTTTAAAGGGAGCAATCAAAAAAAATGCTCTAATTGTCAAGAAGCTAGACCCTCGCGTTAATAAGAAAAACATATAAAACCAGACCAGAACATTATAGTGGTCTGGTTTTATTATGCCTACATTTAGAAAAGTAACTTTTGAGCAACTTATTGTTTTAAACTCCTTTGTATTTAACGCAAAGTACAAATCTAGACCCTAAGTAGAGGGATATCAGAAATTTTATTTTTGGAAAAAAAGGTATTATAATTTGATTTTGGATATATTTTTAAATTGAGAATGGAATTGTTGTGTTTTAAGTGCATTTATGACAATTTACTTCCAAATGGCTTTATTGTATCGTGAAAAATAGTGATGTAATTCAATAAATTTCTATTGGGTGAAATGTATCAATCAAAAAGCGCTTAGCAGAATTCCGCTATCAAAACTAATGGATCTTACAGTTGACTATGCTTTTAAACAAATGTTTGGAAGTGAAAAAAACAAAAGAATAACAATCGTTTTTCTGAATGTTATTTTGCAACGCACTGGTCGGGATACGATCAAAGAAGTTGAATTTATAAATCAAGAAGTAGGTGGCGAATACAAAGACGATAAGCAGTCGCGGTTAGATATTGTCGTGCGAACACAAAAAGTGGATCTGATTAATATTGAGGTTCAATTATCCAACGAGCACAATATATTCAAGAGATCCCTCTTCCCTGGTCAAGACTTTACACGTCGCAGTTGGCTAAAGGGATGGGATATCATACACTATTACCAACAATCGCAATTAATATTTGCAATTTTACAGTTTTCGATAAAAATTGTTATTACCATAACACTTTCCATTGACATGAAGATACTACAATGCAACGTGTAAATGACCTGGACGATGTGCTAGAGATCAATTTCATAGAAATGAATAAGTTTTTACACATGTGGAGCCGAAATAAACTGAATGCCTTGGATGATATTTTAGTTCGCTGGCTACTACTGCTTAGTATGGTGGATGCAAGAAAAGAAAAAGTATATGAACAAATCTATCAAGAATTGGAGGAATTAGCGATGAGAGATGAAATTATAGCCAATGCATTTTCCGCTTGGGAAGAGCTTAGCAAGTCGAAAGAAGATATGCACGCTTATGAATCTCGTTTGAAATACATTTTGGACGAAGAAGCAAAGTTAGAAGATGCAAAGTATATAGCAGAAAAAATGGGGATGGAGAAAGGATTAGAGAAAGGATTAGAGAAAGGGAAGAAGGAAAAAACAGAAGAAATGGTCCGGAATTTACTAGCTAAGAAAATGGATGTAGATTTTATAGCAGAAGTGGCAGAATTAACTGATGAACGGGTAAAAGAGATAGCCTCTTCCTCGCGTTAGTAACATTCATGCTAATTCAAACAATCGTTACAATAGGAAGGAACACTTCTTTAAAAGGGGGATAAGAATGGAGGGAAATCAGACAAAACTATTGGAGTCAAAACAAGTATTAGAAAAGTTGGCACATGGCATTAACCCGATAGATGGATCGGATATTACGACAGACCAGTTGTTGAACAATCCTCAAGTTATTCGACATTTATTTGTCCTGTTAAATTTCTTAGATAGTGAACTAGAGAAACAGAAAAAAATAAAAAATAGAAAAAGAACTAAGAAAGTAGTGCTTACACTTACACCAGAGCAATTAGAAAAAGTGTTATTACCAAAAGGACCTATAGGTATAAATGAGTTTGCACAGGCGGTAAATTTAGTAATTGATGAAAATATTTCAAAGAAATTAAGTGGTGCTATTATAAATAGAAAGTTGAAAAAAATAGGTGTTTTAAGCGAGGAAAAGATAAATGATAGTAAAACGCGTACGGTTGTAAACGACAATTCCATTGCTTATGGGATTGAAAGTATGGAAAGTTACTACAATGGAGAGCCGTATCAACGCGTAGTTTTCAATGATATAGGAAAAGAATTTCTATTGAAAAATATTATTAATTTAATGGGGTTGGATTAACATCAATCATTCAATTAATAAAACAATGAAAGGTTTCGGTTGTTAAAAAGCTAGAACTTCTGATAATAAGAACGAAAAACCCAGACCATAGCATGTAAACTAAGGTCTGGGTTTAATATGTTCATATTATGAAGAAATATCTTGCTCAGTTCCTAGAGCAGCTCGCTGTTTCTTAGACTTTCTAAAATAAAGCAATTCATATATACAAGGAATTACTATTAAAGTCAGCAGGGTAGCCATAGCTAATCCACCAATAACAACAATAGCAAGACTTTGGGATACTAGGCTTCCTGTTTCGGCTTTTTTCAGCAATAGAGGAAGCATTGCACAGATGGTTGCAATTGCCGTCATGAAAATCGGTCTCATTCTTGTTGCAGTAGCCTCTACAAGCGCATCGCGAAGTATCATTTTTTGTTCGTTTTGTTTCACTCGGTCTAACAATACAATCGCATTTGTTACGACTATGCCAATGAGCATTAATGCACCAAGAAGTGCTGTAATATCCACTGCAATTCGACTAATAAGAATTCCTAAGATGGCGCCAATTGCTGCTAATGGGAGGGAGCAAAGAATGGCAATTGGTGCTTTGATTGACTTAAAGGTAATGACCATGATTAAGAATACAATTCCGATGGAAACAAGCATTATTAGGAATAGATCTGTAAAATCTTCCGCTTGTTGACTACTTGAACCACCTATTAAAACCTCGACATTTTCAGGAATCTCCATTCCTTCATTATCCTTTTGATCTCCGAATATCTCTAAGTTAACTGCACTAGCGATTTCTGAAAGCTTGGTAGGATCAACAGATGCTGTTACTCGAAGGTAAGCATCTCCATCTTTATGAACCTGGTTACTTGATCGCTCTTGGCTTTGTAATTCTGCAACGGAGGAGACAGGGAGCATCCCTTCATTAGTCATGACAGGTATATCTTTAAGGTCTTCGGGTGTTACGGTATTTAGAAGAGGTTCCAGGAAAACAGTTTTTTGCTTATCATTTATACTAATTGTTCCGATTGGTGTTTTGTTTAATAGTACCGCTAACTGTTGGGCAATTTGTTCTGTGTTTCCTTTGGATGGATCCACAATTAATGAGTATACAGTTTTCTTTTCATCTTGGTTGGTCGTAACTTCCTCTACACCGTCCAAGTTTTGTACTTTTTCTTTAATAGCTGTCGCGACACCCCCTAGCTCTGATATATCTTCTCCGACAACATCAATTGTAATATTTGTACTAGCTCCTCCCATCATAAAAGAAGCGGTACTTACTTCAAATAGGGCATCAGAGTATTTGTCTTTTTGCTTTTCCATTTCTTTGACTATAAATTTCGTGTCCTTTTTATCTTTTAGTAAAATACTAAAAGATGCTTCTGTGGTGGAACCTACCCAACCATACTGTGCAGCTTCAGGAGGGGAGCCAACCTGTGCAAATACGTGATGAACTTTCTCCATAGCAAGTATAGATGATTCAAGGTCAAGTGTTTTTTCCTTCACGTTTTCAATTGGTGTATCACTTGGATAGCTTAGTGTGACAGTAACATAGTCAGCAGAAGAGCTATCGACTGCCCCTTTAGGGATGACGAAGTAAGCTCCAATAGAACCGACGAAAAGAAAGATAGAAATCGAGAATATGACCCATTTATGGTTCAAAGACCAAGTAACCATTTTAGGGAAATGAACGGCTGGTTTATGTTCAGAAATTTTAGCATTCTTTAATAATCCCGCACTCATCAGGGGGACAACTGTCAATGCTGCGATTAAAGAGGCAAGTAAAGAATAGGTAACGGTTAAAGCAAATGGTAAAAGGAATTCTTGAAGTCCCCCGTTCAACAAACTCATTGGCAGGAAAACGGCCACTGTCGTTAATGTAGATGCAGTTATAGCTACACCCACTTGTTTAGTTGCGTCAATAATCATTTGAATAGAGAACTTTTCTGATTGCATCTTGCGGAAAATATTTTCAATGACTACAATACTGTCATCTACAAGCCGCCCAACTGCAACAGCAACCCCACCTAGTGTTAAAATATTTAATGTTACACCAGACCATGAAAGTAAAAAAAGTGTAAAGCATAGGGATAGAGGAATTGATACTATTGTTATAAAAGTAGAACGGATATTTCGTAAAAAAAGCATAATGACAATCGTTGCAAATAATGCACCAAGAAGAACTTCTTTTATCATTGTATGAACGGAATTTTCCACCAAATCTGCTGAGGATATATAAATGACAGATTCTTGTTGGTCGTACTTTTCATTGATTTCCTTTGTTACTTTTTCAATTTCTTTGCTAATCGTAACTGCATTGGATTGACTATCTTTTGTAATGCTAATATCCAAGCTATCCATACCATTAAAACGACTGATGAAGTCGGAGTCCATTGTCTCTTCAATAATTGCGATATCACCTAGTGCTACATCGGTGGTAACTGGTAAGTGTTTTAATTTATCTAGACTATTAATATCACCGATTACTTTAATATTGCTTGTTTTGCCATCTATAAGCTTTTCTCCGACTGTTACAGATGTATTTTGACCTTGAAGAATACCTAAAATTGATTGAAGTGAAATTTCATTTTCTTCTAACTTTTCATCATCTATATTAATAGAAATGATGGAGTCTGTTAACCCATAAACATCTACTTTAGAAACCCCTTTTACTTCTTGATAAAGGGATTGTAGTTCGTTGCGTGCAAATTCTTTGTTTTCCTCTGTTAACCCTTCATCGAAGGTAACAGCGATGTTGACTATTGGAATCATAGAAGTATTCAGCTGAGAGATAGTTGGCTTGGATATATAAGTTGGCAAAGATGTACTGTTTAAAGTATCTTGTACATCCTGTTTTGCCTGTTTCATATCATATCCCGCTTCAAAAAACAGATCTACTTTTGAAAACCCATCTCCCGTTGTAGAATAGACGGAAGTTTTACCATTCAAACCAGTGACTGCTTTTTCGATAGGAAGAGTTACTTCTGATTCCATCGTCTTGGAATCAATTCCCTGTCCCATGGAAATAATTGTGATTTGGGGATTATCCGCAGTCGGTAGGAATTCCATAGGTAGCCTAAAATAACTTACCACCCCTATTACTAATATCAAAATGGTCAAAACACTTATCGCTGCCTTGTTTCCAAAAGCCCACTTTGTAAAAAATGACATAGAAATTTTCCTCCTAGTAGTGAGTATAGAAATTAATATAATTGCTTAAATCAAATACTGTGTAGCGATGTATCCCGGTTTAACAGGCTGTAATACCCCAATGATGGAAGTTTCACTTTATAAAACAGACTTTATTGGCTCTCCTTCCTAAGAATGGTTTGGTTACCATTTAATTGTATAAAAGCGATGAGTGCTCTACATTGAGCCTTAGATTTATATATTTCTAGGGCTAGAGATGTACAAAGTCATAAGTAAATCGGTTACGAGAGGTTGGAAAAATAAATTAACGTTATTGGTCTTTTAGAATAATCCATCCCATAGAATATAATGTTATAGAAACCGGTTTATAAGAATTTTCTAAAAATTCATTGATTTTATCCCAAAATGGATTATAATAATGAATGAAAGCGCTTTAAATTTAAAATAACTGGTTTATTACTTATTTTTTTATCCTTTATGGAAACCGGTTTCTGTAAAATTAAAGTGACTATAAGACACCGAAGATGCAGACACTTGATGGAGTAAATGAAGGATTGGAGGGCGGATAGAGGTAGTAAGGCGATTTTGCTGTATGAAAACTATTAATCTATTAAATTTCAGGGGGAAATCTTAATGAAATTGAAAAAACTGCTAATAACTTCAATATCCATTTTGTTCGTGTTAATCATTGCAGCTTGCTCTTCCGATACATCATCTGATGATTCAGGCGAAACTGGAGACGATGGAGAAAAAATAACTTTAAACTTTTGGATGTTTGGTGCTACAGGGTATGAGGAACTTGCAAAAGAGTATGAAAAACAGCATGAAAATATAAAAATAAAAATAAAAACTTCAGAAACGGCTGACCATCACAATAATTTATTTACAGCCCTTTCCGCAGGCAGTGGGGCACCGGATATAGCGGCACTAGAGCTTGACCAACTCGATCGTTTTAGAGATGCACAGGACCGCTTTGTTAATCTATATGATATGGGTGCGGATGAAGTAAAAGGTGAATACCTAGACTGGAAATGGGAAATTGCAGAGAATGATGATGGCAAGTTCTTGATGGGTCTTCCAACTGATATTGGTCCAAAAGGGCTTTACTACAGATTAGATCTATTTGAAGAAGCGGGCTTACCAACAACACCTGAAGAAGTTTCAGCATTAATCACTACTCCGGAAGACTTTAAGAAAGTTGCTTTACAAATAAAAGAAAAAACTGGAAAGCCAATGGTTGCTAGTATGGAAATGATGTACCGTGCACAATTAGATGCGTTGGAGGAAAGTTATTTTGATACAGAAGGAAACTTATTGATCGAAGAAAGTGGTAATGGCGTTAAAGAAGCTTATGACTTAGCCATCGATATGAACGAACTTGGTTTAGTTGGAAATTATGCAATGTGGTCCGCTGAATGGGCAAATGGTGTTGATAATGGAGACTTTGCTGTGGAATTAGGAGCTGCTTGGTTCAAGGGGTGGATGGAATCGAACGCTCCTGAAGCTGCTGGAGAGTTTAATATAGCGACACTGCCGACTGAGTACAGCGGAAACTGGGGTGGTTCTTATATTTCTATCCCTAAAGAAACAAAACATGCAGAGGAAGCTTATGAGTTTGTAAAGTGGTTGGTTTCACCAGAAAACCAATTAGAATCATTTAAGAGCAATGGACTTTTTCCTTCTGCTCCTGCTGTATATGATATGGCTGAATTTAAAGAAGCAAGTGATGAGTATTTTGGTGGGCAGTCGACTCAAACAGTATTTGCCAAGTCTGCACAGAAGATTGGAAAGGTATACAAAGGGAAGGACTATACAAGCGTTCACGATGAGATTCTTGCTGCTTTAGTTAACTCACAGGCTGGAGCAGATGCGGAGAAAGAATGGACTGAAGCTATCAAACGTATTAAAACGAAACTAGATCGCTAAAGTCAGGGAAGGGATTAACATATTCGGCGGTTATAGCCGTCGAATATACTCTGTATGGAGGTAGGGGGACGAGTGTATGGTTTCTTTAGATGAAAAACAGCAAAAAGGTCGAAGGAAAGGTTTTTCATCCCAAGAGATGAAAGAAATGCTTTCGGGATATTTATATATATCACCTTTTTTTATCATATTTGCGATTATTGGACTCTATCCGGCGATATTTAGTTTAATACTAGCCTTCCAAAAGTGGAATGGTATGGGGGAAATGGAGTTTGTCGGTTTAAATAATTTTCAGGTAATACTAAGTGATCCGTTATTTTGGAAATCTGTTTATAATACAATCATTCTCGGACTGATGGGTACTGCACCTCAGCTTGTTATAGGGTTGATACTCGCATTTTTATTGAATTTGTCTTATTTGCGTTTTAAAGCTTTTTTTCGGGTAACTATTTTTATGCCCTATATTACTTCAATGGTAGCTGTTGCCTTAGTATTTAGTGTATTTTTTAGTAACAATGAAACGGCTTTAGTGAATTATATTATAGGATTGTTTGGTTTTGATCCAGTCAGCTGGAAGACCTCTGAGTGGGGAGCGAAAATCGCGATTTCTACAATGGTGTTTTGGCGCTGGCTTGGCTATAATACGATCATTTATTTAGCGGGGATGCAAAGTATACCAAACGAATTATATGAAGCATCTAAAATAGATGGAGCTAGTATATTTCAGCAGTTACGATATATTACGATTCCTTTGTTGAAGCCGTTTATCTTACTTACTGTGTTTTTTTCGACTGTAGGAGCGATGCAATTATTTACAGAGCCTACTGTGTTTCTAGGAAACACCGCTTTTGCAAGGGATGAAGCGATGACTGTTGTGATGTATTTGTATCGAGATGCGTTTAAGTTATCTTCCTTTGGAACGGCATCTGCATCGGCTATTATCCTACTTTTATTCATCGTAGTTGCATCGGCCATTAATATGTTGCTCACTAAAAGGCTAGGAAGAGATAGGAGGGAAACATAAATGAAAGGTGATGTTGGTACTAAAAAGTGGGGCATCGGGCGTATTGGAATGTACTTGTTTTTAACAATAATATCGCTCTTTTCATTATTTCCTTTTTACTGGATGTTCGTTATGTCAACGAGGCATAGTTCTGCGTACAATTCAATTCCCCCGGCAATGGTTCCAGGTGACCAGATGCAGGAGAATTTTCAAAAAGTATTGGATATGATTCCATTTTTTCAATCGATGTTTAATACGTTGATTGTCTGTCTTACTGTAACGATTGTTGTATTATTCATAAGTTCGTTAGCTGGATTTGCATTTGCTAAATTAAAATTTCCGGGGAAGAATATTCTCTTTTTCGCTATATTGTTTACTATTATTATTCCGCCGCAACTAGGTTTAATACCGCAGTATTTGTTAGTTGCGAAAGCTGGATTATTGGATAATTTATTTGCAGCGATGATTTTGTTTTTCTTGAATCCTTTAGGAATATTTTTGATGAGGCAATATGTAAGTGAATCAGTACCTGAGGAATTGATAGAAGCAGCAAGACTCGATGGTTGTTCTATTTTCAGGATATATCGCAGTATTGTATTGCCTATCATTTTACCCGCTTTTGCGACGCTTGGAATTATTGTGTTTACTTCTGTTTGGGGTGAGTTCTTATGGCAATTTACGGTGCTTCGAGATCCTGAATCCTACACAATACAAGTTGCACTAGCATCACTGAACAATACATTTAAAGTGGATTTTGGTATGTTATTATCCGGTGTATTCTGGGCTACGATACCACTTCTTATAGTATTCTTGTTGTTCAATAAATTGTTTATATCAAGTATTGCCGAGGGATCGGTTAAATAATAGTAATTAGCACATGGAATATGAGGGATGTAAAATGACTTTAACTATACGTGATATTGCTCAAATGGCAGGTGTCTCTCGCGGCACTGTCTCTAAGGTGATCAACAACTATGATGGGGTAAGTGAACAAACAAGGCGTAAAGTACTAAAAGTTATCAAAGAAACTGGATATCAACCTACTTTTTCCGCTAAGTCACTTGCGACAAAGAAATCCAGTCTAATCGGACTTATTTATGCAGGGAAGATAAATGTAGAGTTTAACCATCCCTTTTTCAATGAAGTAATTTCATCTTTCCAAAAAACACTTGGTGCAATGGGCTATGATATTATCATTTTCTCCAATGAAATGTTCAATAAAGAAAATGTAGATTACTTAGCAAGAACAAGGCATTTTCGCTTAGATGGCTGTCTAATTATTGCTGGTGAGGAAGTGGAAGATGCTGTGTCAGAGTTGGATGAAAGTGATGTGCCATGTATGGGGATTGACCTAGAGCTCACAGGACAAAATTCTAGCTACGTTATGACGGATAACTATAAAGTATCCCAGCTAGCTGTGGAATATTTGTATTTAAACTCCGTTAGGGATGTAGGCTATATTGCAGGAAAAGAGAGTTCTGATATATCCAACCAGCGATTAGAGGGGTTTTTACAAACGATGAGTCAATTTGGTATGACCGTACAACCGAGATGGATCAAGCATGGGAACTTTTTTGAATCTAGTGGATATGAAGCGATGGAAGAAATTCTTCAGGGAGATTCCTTGCCAAAAGCAGTAATAGCTGCTTCCGATATGATGGCACTAGGTGCAATGAGAGCGATAAAGGACTATGGACTTCGTATTCCACAAGATATTCAAGTGATAGGCTGTGATGACGTAGAGGCGTGTCGTTATATGGAGCCCGCTCTCACTACTATTAAACAGGATAAACAGAAAATTGGTAGATTGGCCGCTATAAAGTTAAACGATTTGATAAATGGAGTAACTGGCTTAAGACCATCACTCGTGGATCCAGAACTGGTACTAAGAAATTCTTCTGGTTTTATAGAAGAGAAAACAAAGAAACGATAAGTGAAAAGTGGAAGGGGGACAATAAATGGCGATTATACAGTTTCCAAAGGATTTTAAATGGGGGGTAGCAACAGCATCTTATCAAATTGAAGGTGCGACAAACGAAGATGGGAGAGGGGTCTCGATATGGGATACCTTTTCTAAAACTCCAGGGAAGGTACATAATGGAGACACTGGTGATATAGCTTGTGATAGCTACCACCGGTATGAAGAGGATGTAGAGCTAATACATGATTTAGGTGCTGATGTGTACCGCTTTTCAGTTGCTTGGCCACGCATCTTTCCAAATGGTACTGGAAAAGTGAATCTGCAAGGAGTTGACTATTATCATAAACTAGTAGACTCTATGTTAGCTAAGGGAATAGAACCGATGTGTACTTTGTATCATTGGGATTTGCCGCAAGTATTACAGGACAAGGGTGGCTGGAATAATCGCGAAACAATTGAAGCATTCGTTCAATATGCGGAGTTCATGTTTAAGGAATTCAATGGAAAAATAAAGAAATGGATAACGGTAAACGAACCTTGGTGTTCTTCTTACTTATCTAATTATATCGGGGAGCATGCACCAGGAAACAAAGATCTTCAACTAGCAACCGATATCGCTCATCATTTACTAGTAGCGCATGGTCAGGCAGTCAAAAGCTTTAGAGGAAGTAACATAGAAGGTGAAATTGGATATGCTCCTAATGTTACTTGGTTTGAACCGTACAGTACAAAAAAAGAAGATATAGAAGCGTGCAATCGAGGTAATGCTTGGAATTTGGAATTGTTTTTTGACCCAGTTTTTAAAGGGTGCTATCCCGAATTCATGTTGGAATGGTTTAAACAAAAAGGAGCTGTACCAACGATTTTAGACGGAGACCTGGAAATAATATCACAACCAATTGACTTTCTAGGCATAAATTATTATACCGGTAATGTCGGGCGCTATAAGGAAAACGAAGGATTATTAGATTTAGAAAATATTGATATGGGATATGATAAGACAGATATAGACTGGTTTATTTATCCGGAAGGTTTTTATAAAGTGCTTGTCAAAATTAAAGACCTTTATGGTAGTGTGCCGATTTATATAACAGAAAATGGTGCTTGCTATAATGATGAGCCAGAGAATGGTAAAGTTGCTGATCATAAAAGAATTGATTACTTAAAGACACACTTAACGGCTTTGAAACGAAGTATGGATTCTGGTGTTAATATAAAAGGGTTTTTATACTGGTCTTTGATGGATAACTTTGAATGGGCTTTAGGGTACAGTATGCGTTTCGGCATTGTACATGTGAATTATGAGACGTTGGAAAGAACGAAAAAAGATAGTTATCATTGGCTCCGTGAAACAATTAACAAGGCTGAATTTGCACTGTGATTTTATAATGAAGAGGCAAACACTAGTTGGACTAGGTGTTTGCCTTTTTTTAAAGAAAGTATTTGGTTCATCATATTGATCGCTTAGATGTAGTAGCCAAAATTAATATAGTGGTAGAATCGACTATTAAAATAGGGATACTATTCTGGAATGAAGGATGAAGAAAGTAGATTTTCTCTTTTACGAGTGGAAAAAAAGAGAAATAGTAAGTTTTTAGTAAATAAAGAAGCGAAATAGCGAGCGAAATTGCATCTTCGTGAGCTTACTCACTGAATAGGAAAGTAACTTTTCTCTAGTTATCCAAAAATGCACTTACCTGTTTCTAAGCGTTGTAAAAGGGCGACGGACAGGCAAACGCCATTAGATTACCAACCAATCAGCACCTCTAAAAATTCACTCAGTAATAATATCGCGTCAATTCTGTCTAAAGCACTTTGGAAACGCTAGAAACAGTTTTTGAACGTAAAGGACCGGGTGTCACTTTGCCTGCTCTTTCTTAAAAGTTAGTCGTAATAATGTAGAAAGTCTGTTCAAAGCTCTTCTGAAACGATAAGTTAAATCTTAATTGGCACCTTGTATCTTTCTTATGAGAACTATTTTTAATAAAGCTTCAATTTGTGATAGTATTTACCTTTGGAGGATTTAGAGAATATTTATCGAATGTTATCGTAACAGTATTTTTTAGGAGGATTCACATTATGGACTTTGTTACTTCATTATTTAATTCGCATTATGATTTATACATTCGGTTAGGTGTAGCAACTCTAATAGGATTTTTTATCGGCCTAGAGAGAGCGATAAAAAATAAACCAGCAGGTATTAGAACTCATATTTTAGTATGTTTAGGTTCCACTTTAGCTATGGCATTGTCATCGCTAAACCAAGGGGCATATATGGATCCGATGCGTTTAGCAGCACAGGTAATCAGTGGTATAGGATTTCTTGGAGCAGGTGTAATCTGGTTGGACAAGGATAATGTCAAACGGGGACTTACAACCGCAGCAAACCTTTGGATCACTGCTTGTGTAGGGTTAACTATAGGATACGGGGCGTATGATTTAGCGATTATAACGGTTGTCTTAATGTTCATTGCGATGAATTTACCGAAAGTAGCTGTTAAGATGGGTATACTTCCTGCTCGAGGAAAAGAAGAAGAAGATAGCGACGGAGAATGAATTTAAATTGACTTATGATAGATAAACTGTCATCACTGTAAAAAAGCAGTGGAGGCAGTTTTTTTATTTTTTAAAAAATATTCTAGAAAAAGCGCTTTAAATAAAGGAAATAAAGAGATTTTAAACTAAAAATAAAATATATTCAGAAAATTTTGTTGACAAATATAAAAATGTGAATAAAATAAATAATATAATTCGTGTTATGTTTTCTAACATCTGGAGTTAAAAAACATATCATATTATAAAAAGGGGAGAGATGACAATGGAAGATGTAATGTATTTGATGAACAGCTTGTGGACGATGATAGCTGCAATTTTAGTTATCTTTATGATTGGTGGATTTATATTACTAGAAGCTGGTTCGACAAGAATGAAAAATGCTGGTCACGTTGCCGGTAAAACAATATTCACATTTGGTCTAGCGTCAATGGTGTTCTGGGCAGTAGGCTATGGGTTTATCTTCGGGGGCGATGCAAATTTCTTCGTAGGAATGACAGACTTTTTCTATAGTGGAGAAATTCTAGAGGGAGCAGGTCTTGCAACAACAGTATTCTTTGTTTTTCAATTAGCATTTGCCGGTATCGCAGTAACGATAGCACTTGGTGGTTTTGCAGAACGTGCAAAATTATCCGCATACGTTATTTTCACTATTCTTTTTGGAATAATTGTATACCCAGTAATTGCTCACTGGGTGTGGGGTGGAGGTTGGTTAGCCGAACATGGCAAACAGGATTTCGCAGGCTCAACTGTTGTTCATTTAACTGGTGCAATGGCCGCGCTTGCAGCAACAATGATTCTTAAACCAAGAATTGGGAAGTTCAATAAAGATGGCTCAGCAAATAATCTGGCTGGACATAACCAAGTCTATACAGCTTTAGGTGTACTAATCCTTTGGGTTGGTTGGTTCGGATTTAATGCTGGTAGTACGGTATCTGTGGATGCTGCTTTCTTTGGATATGTTGCATTAAACACAACACTTGCTGCTGGAGCAGGAGCTGTTGCGGCAACGTTAATATCATGGGTAGTATTAGGTAAATCAGATATTCCGACAATATTAAACGGTGCTTTAGCTGGATTGGTTGCTATTACTGCTTCTTGTGCGTTCGTAGATGTTTGGGCATCTGTTGTCATTGGTTTAATCGCTGGAGTATTAGTATTCTATAGCGCTAGATTTTTTGAAAAGAGAAAAGTGGATGATCCAATTTATGCGCTATCTGTTCATGGAGCCGCTGGAGTATGGGGAACATTATCCACTGGTTTCTTTGCAACACCGGAGCTTGCATCCGTTGGTAAAGCCGGATTATTTTACGGTGGTGGATTGGAGCAATTAGGTGTTCAACTAATGGGAGTTGTGTCCTGTGGTTTATTTGCATTCGTAGTTTCCTATGCTATCCTTTTCATAATGAAAAAAGTAATGGGTAGTATTCGTGTATCGGAAGAAGAGGAACTAATGGGTCTAGATATGAGCGAACACGGTAACTATGGCTATCCTGAACAAATGATTTTAGAAGAATCAAAATCTCTAAATTAAATCAAAAAAGCCTCTATTATTTAGAGGCTTTTTATATAAAAGGGCGTGTACTGGTGGAAACGTATGAATCTATTCGAGAATGGAAGGAACTAAATATAACAAACTTCCTAGATGACATCGTTTCGCTCAATGATTTTCATGATCAGGTGATGCACAAAGTATTACGAGTAGCAACTATGAAAATGGAAACTGGTCCAGCTCCATGCGATTTTTCTTGGTTTATAACAGGTAGTGGCGGGAGACAGGAGCAAGGAGTAATCAGTGATCAAGATCATGGAATTGCCTATGAAATATCTACAGAAAAAAATGATTTATATTTTAAGATGTTTGGAAAAGAAATTTCTTATGGGTTATATAAAGTTGGCTACCCATATTGTGAAGGTAATGTGATGAGCTCTAATCCAGAGTGGTGTAAATC
The DNA here is from genome assembly GCF_048572895.1 of Psychrobacillus sp. BM2. Classification (GTDB taxonomy): domain Bacteria; phylum Bacillota; class Bacilli; order Bacillales_A; family Planococcaceae; genus Psychrobacillus. The sequence continues at coordinate 2,794,613 of NZ_CP183878.1, read as the reverse complement.
TTATGATGGGTGGCAAATACAACTCAACGACTGGATGCAGGATGAGAGCTGGGAATCCATTCGTTATCTTCAAATCTTTTATGATGCCAGGGTGCTTCATGGAAAGACGGGATTCATTCATCAGTTGAAATCATCCATTCATGAATACCAATTACACCATCCAATCCTACTAACTCGGTTCACTGCTAATGTAGAGCATGTCAAAAATGTAATTGGTCCAGTTGGTCAACTATTAGTGGAAAGGCATGGTTTGTATCAAGGGTGCGTAAATTTAAAATACTCCGGATTCATGCCATTCGTAAATGCCATTCGAATTCTTTCGATTAGAGAGGGGATAGTGGAAACTTCCACTTTAGTTAGGATGAATAAACTAATCCAAATCCAGGAGTATGCACCTTTACTAAAAAATAGCGAAAAAAATTATATCGATTTGTTAATTTATCGGCTGTCGATATCACATGTCGAAAGCTATTCAGATACACACTATTTACAGATTGAAAAACTGACGAGGGCGGAACGAAGAGATCTTAAACGTATTATTAAAAGTGGAACCAAATTACATCGTGAAGTGATTGCGTTGCTGAAAAAGGGTGTTCACAATGGCGTTTGAACCATTCATGCAAATACTTAGAGGTATTCAAGGGAAACGTACGAATATTGGTATAAGTGATGTTCAAAGTGCACAACAAATGGCATTCTTAAGGAATTTGCAAAAAGAAATGAAAAAAGAGGATGCACTGAAAACTTCTTTAGATGAGCTCAAAGTTGTCGTGTTCGATATTGAAACGACGGGCTTTAATCCCAAACAAGGGCATGATATTATCTCCATTGGTGCAATAAAAATGCATGGTTCATCCATTCAAAATGACGATACTTTTTACTCGCTTATTTACTCTGAAAAAGAAATTCCTTTGGAAGTTGTCGGACTGACAGGCATTACAAATGACCAATTGAAGGAAGCTAGATTTGTTGGGGATGTATTAATCGAATTTCTTCAATTTACAAATGACTGCATACTTGTAGCGCATCATGCTAATCACGAAAGGAATTTTATGCAATACGCAAGTACAAAACTATTTCGTACACCATTTAAGCATCGCATCGTTGATACGTCTTTTCTATACAAAATTGTTGAACCTAACTTGTCATTAAACACACTAGAAGATATATGTCTGCATAATGGCATCCCAATTGTAGGGCGCCATCATGCATTAGAGGACGCCAAAATGACTGCCAAACTTTGGAGCATCTATATGGAAAAAGTTAAAATGCATGGTTGTAAAACGTTACAGGATGTGTACGATCAGTTTGCAAGAATTTAAAAGCACTACAGGAGAAATTTAACCTGTAGTGCTTTTTTGCTTATAGGAAAAGTTACGCTTGTAAATAAAAATCCAAAAAAATTATCATAACTAATATACTGTACAATAAATTGTGAAAAAGTGGTTAATATAACTTGGTCATATCAGACGAAAGTTAGTTCTTTTTTTATAGGCATACTGAATATACTTATCTAAGTATCTGGTTTTCTACAATATTATATAAAGGAGAACAGCCCTTGGAAAGTATAGATCATACAGTGTCTCAACAGGACAGCCCGTATTTCTATAGGCGCTTTGGTAAACGAACAGTAGATGTATTAGCTAGTTTGTTGCTACTCTTTTTGTTGTTCCCAGCTCTTGTATGTTTATCCATAATTCTATTTATCTTTACGGGTAGTCCAATTTTATATAAACAAAAAAGGGCGGGATTACTTAATCGACCTTTTAAAATTTGGAAGTTCCGAACAATGCAAATAGAGGATATTGAGTCCAGCTCTCACCAATATGAATGGAAAGACGAAGTCCCTCAAAACTTTTCATTTACAACGCCACCAACTTTAAAGATTACTAAACTTGGGAAAGTATATAGAAAATATAGTATAGATGAGATTCCGCAGCTTTGGAATGTCTTAAAAGGTGAGATGAGTTTTATAGGACCAAGACCAGAAATGGTTGAGATTACTAATCATTATTCTGCTGCTCAAAAGAAACGGTTACTAGTAAAACCTGGAATCACTGGATATGCTCAGGTACATGGTCGCTCTGCAATCACCCATGGGGAAAAGATTACCTATGATTTATATTATATAAAGCATTGCTCTTTGTTGCTGGACCTAAAGATTGTAATACGAACGATATTTATAGTAATTACGGGCAAAGGAGCTTGGTGAACGAATCTAAATTGAAAGGAAGAGGGGTTTGCTAGTTGATATCCATAATCACATTTTACCAGGTCTAGATGATGGTCCTGAGTCGTTAGAAGAAGCACTATTACTTGCAGAAAACGCTGTTGCTAATGGTATTACGCATGTAATTGCAACCCCTCATCATAGAAATGTAAAGTATATAAATTCTCCGATTTCCGTGAAAGAAGCAGTAAATTGGTTGAATGATGAGCTTTCGAAAAGATCAATTCCCCTTCATATTTTATGTGGACAAGAAGTATATTTTCATAACGAAATGCTCCAAAATATGGAGGATAACCTGCTGACTCTAGGAGAGAGCGGCAAGTATTTATTGTTGGAGCTACCTACTAATTATTTACCGACATTTATTTTTGATATTTTACTTGAACTTCAATTTTCAGGATACATACCAATTATTGTTCATCCTGAAAGATGTCGATTTTTAAGAAAAGATAAGCAGCAAGCTTATGAGCTAGTAAAAAGAGGAGTTCTTTTTCAAGTTACTGCTGCAACTGTAGTAGGAGTTAATGGATGGTCGATGCAAAAATTTGCAAAGAATCTCATTAAACATAATTTAGTGCACTTTATAGCTTCTGATGCCCATCATTATAAAGATAGACCATTTTTAATAAAGGACGCGTACAAATATATACAAAAGAAATTCTCTCCACAATATGTTACTTATTTCTTGGATAACGCAAAACATGTGCTAGAGGGATCTTTACTACAACCCATACCGCCTATTAGTTTCAAAAAAAATTACAAAAGCTAGATTAGTTCTATTCATATAGAAGGGATGATTTGGTTGGAAGGTAAAATTAGCCTATATGAAATAGCAAAAGTATTAAAGAAAAGAACTTTATTAATAATAAGTTGTTTACTTGCAATGGTAACGATTACTTGGGCTATAAGTTATTTTTTTATTACTCCCCAATATGATGCCAATGCACAAATATTAATTAATCATAAAGTGGCGCAAGATCAACAGTTAAGTACACAAGATATACAGACAAATCTGCAATTGATAAATACTTATACGGTCATTATTAAAAGTCCAGTTATTCTTTCAATAGTAATTGAACGACTAAAGTTAAATACTACTTCTGAGTTACTGATGGAGAAGATAGCAATGACGAGTGAGCAAAACTCGCAAGTAGTTAATATTTCAGTAAAGGACATTAGTCAAAAAAAGGCTGTTAGTATTGCGAATATGACCTCAGAGGTCTTTCAAGAGAAGATAAGTGAATTAATGAATGTGGACAATGTCACGATACTTTCACCAGCAACAGAAAAAAATAAGAAAAAGCCAATCCTACCAAACATTCCTTTAAACTTAGCAATTGCTACATTTTTTGGCCTTATAGTGGGAGTCAGTATATCCCTTCTAATAGAATTTTTAGATACAACGGTTAAAACAGAACAGGATGTCCAAGATATTATGGATTTTCCGCTGTTAGGTCTTATAAGTCCCATTTCTACAAAGAAAGTTTAGATAAATAGAGGACATACATCGAAGGGGGGCAGGAAATTGTTTAAAAAGAAAAAAATACAGCATGGTAGAAAACTAATAGTATCTACAAATAGAAAATCTATAGTGGCAGAGCAAATTAGAACGGTTCGTGCAAATATTAAATTTGCGATGAAAGATAAAGGATGTAAAACTCTCTTATTTACATCGAGCTCAATTGGCGAAGGGAAATCTACAATTGCTTCCAATATTGCTATATCTTTTGCTCAAGACGGGAAGAAAATTCTTTTAGTAGATGCTGATCTTAGGAAACCTACTATACATTATACGTTCAATAAACCTGTTTCTCCGGGGCTTACGAATTTATTAATGAGTAATTGGGGTTTATCCGATATTCTAAAGGATTCTGGGGTAATTGGGTTAGACTTAATAACTTGTGGGCCAATGCCATCCAATCCAGCAGAATTACTCGGTTCGTCCTCCCTGGACAAATTTTTAAAAGAGACAATTTCGTTATATGATCTTGTCATTTTCGATGCACCACCCTTACTTTCCGTGGCTGATGCTCAAATACTATCAGCCAAATGTGATGGAACAATCCTAGTCATCGGCTCCGGCACAACCGAAAAGAGAAATTTATATAAAGTTAAAGAAGTATTAGAGGCATCCAATGCTCATGTTCTAGGGCTAATATTAAACTATTTTAAACTAGAAAAAGATCATTATTATTATGAGTATTATGGGGAGAAAGAATAGTAGATAAGTATTCGAAACAACATATAAAGGGGGGAAGAGTTGAAAAAAAGAATATTGCATATTCTAAGTTCAAATGAATTAGCGGGTGCAGAAAATGTAGCGATAAATATTATTAATAATACTTCGGATACGTATCAATGTGCATATGCCTCTCCAGACGGTGGAATAAGGAAGATATTAAGTGCAAGTGATATCGATTATATACCATTAGATAAATTTAATGTTTCACAACTAAAGAAGGTAATAAGTTTATGGAAACCGGATATAATCCATGCTCATGATTTTAAAGCTACTGTGAAATGTCTGGTCGCTTCTATGATTATTCCAGTAGTTTCACATATCCACCAAAATCCTAATTGGCTTAAACGAGTAAATCCCTATTCTATTATGTTTTTTCTAGCTTGCTATAAAATAAAGCAAATAGTTGTTGTTAGTGCTGATATTAAAGAATCTACTTATTTATCTACTTTTTTTACTAGTAAGACAACCGTCCTTAGAAATATTGTAGATATCAATCGTATAAAAGAAAAGTCATATAGAGCAATCGAGGATAATTACGATCTAGCTTTTATAGGAAGATTAGATCGAATTAAAAATCCTTTGCGATTTATATCCATTGTAGCAAAAGTTAAAGATGTTATACCTAATTTGAGGGTCGTTATGCTAGGGGAGGGACCTCAAGAAAAAGAGTGCAAAGAGTACATTGTAAAAAATGGTTTAGAGCTTGTTGTTGATTTAAAAGGCTTTTTAGCCAATCCTTATCCGCAATTAGCTAGAAGTAAAATTTTGGTGATGACTAGCCTTTCGGAGGGGTTGCCAGTTGTAGCGATAGAAGCCTTAGCGTTAGAAAAACCAATAATTGTCCCTCAATTGGGTGGGATGCAATATATTGTGAATACAAGCTGCGGATATATTTGTACTAGTGAGGAGGAGTTTGTGTCCAGAATCATCTATCTCTTAAAATCGGAGCAAACATATATGGAAATGTCTATTGCTGCTGCAAAGCGAGCTGTAGAGCTATGTGATTTGACTTTATATAGAAAAAACTTGGAACAGGTCTATCAAAGTGTATTCAACTAAGAATACTTTACTGATGTCGCCGGCTATAAATTCAAATGGTTCTTTGTTTCTTTTACTAGACACAGCAGTAATTGGAGGATGTATTTTAGCGCAATTGTTTAGCTCAGGTAACTTAATTATATATGCTTTAATTTGCTACGTAATAATGCGTTTGTTTTTTACTTCATTGTCTAATGATATTGCAATACTTATGTTTTTAATACCCAATTTAGGCAGTACTTTTATATATATAGGGGCCAGTTCAATTCCTATTTTAAATTTATTAATTTGTGTGGCTTTATTAAAACTTTGTATTACTTTTCTACATGATTCAGTAAACAAAAAGTTTTTACTAGTCGTTGTTATTTTTGTGATGTACGAATGGGTTCATATCTTTTTATATGATGTCAAAACTCTTGCTTTACTCTTTAGTTGGAGTGCTGCAGTAATATATGTATTTCTAATAGTAATATATAGTCGTTCTACCTATCACCATGAAACCGTGATTAAGTATTTCATCGCGGGGGTAGCTGTTTCAATAATATATGGAGTGTTAAATTTCTATAATTTATATGGAACTTTACTGGCTAATAATCCTACAATCCGATTTAAAGGCGCTGCTGGTGACTCCAATTATTTCTCCATGTATATTATGATTTCAATGTTCAGCATGCTCTATCTCCTTAAAAAGGAAAGTAGTAAATGGTACCAAGGTATATATCCATTATTATTCATATTTTATGGAGCGTTTGGTGTGCTAAGCCTATCAAGAATGTTTTTACTCGTTGTTAGTTTTTTAATGGTAATAATGGTTGTGAAAGTGCTTTTTAGCATTAGAGATAATAAAAAAATACTTTGGTTTATAACTATGACATTTCTACTAATAGCTAGTTTCTTTTTATACTTTAGTGAAGAGATTCATTCGGTATTAAATTTATTTCTTTCTCGTTTTACAGATTTTTTAGAAGATCCGAATGGGTTAACGAGTAATAGAAATATAATAGCTGAGAAATATTTTGATCTTATTAAAGCTGATTTTTGGTCGTTGTTGTTTGGTATTGGTATTCAAGAATACTATATTAGATCAGGTGTTTTTTTGGAAACCCATAATATTTTATTAGAGATATTAGTAGTTTGGGGAATGATGGGTTTTCTTGTATTCGGACTGTTTATAGCCATAGTTTTTTATATAAGTGCTTCCAAAAGGAAAATAAGCGAGACGAGTATTTTAGGGTGGTTACCTATTATGTGTATGGCTGTTAGTTATATGTCTATAAATGCTATGTCTAATGAGAGTTTTTTTCTATTAGTATTCTTTGCAATAAATCATATATATGAATTCAACTGAATAATTTAGAAGATGAGGTAAGAGGAAATGGTAAATAACTACGAGAAGAAGGACAAGCTATAGAAACGATTAAAAAAACAGCAATTGTCATTATGATTATTACGATTCTATCTAAGGTAACGGGATTTTTTCGAGATATAACACTTTCCTATTTTTATGGTGCTTCGTCCATTAGTGATGCCTATATTGTTTCTATAACCATTACATCTGTTTTATTTAGTTTGATAATTGCAGGCATATCAACTGCTTATATACCAATGTATAAAAAAATTGAATATAATGTAAGTCGGTTAGCAGCCATTAGTTTTACGAATAATCTAATCAATATAGTGCTTATTGTAACTACTACAATTATTGTTATAGGACTTGTTTTCTCTAATCTTTTAGTTAAAATATTCGCTTTCGGATTTGATGGAGATACGCTAGAAACTGCTGTTATATTTACTCGAATTGGGATGGTGGGAATTTATTTCACTAGCTTAACTCAACTATTAGTAGGCTACCTCCAGCTAAACGGAAAATTTGTGATACCGGCAATGATTGGGTTTCCATTTAACCTTATAATTATTCTGTCTATTTATGTTAGTGCTCAATCAGATATTATCGTACTAGCTATTGGAAGTGTTCTTGCGGCAATTTTTCAATTAATCTTTTTGTTTCCTTCCTTATCTAAAACAACGTATAGGTATTCAACAACTGTGCAGTTTAAAGATCCTCATATAAAGAAAATGTCCTTAATCGTTTTTCCAATAATGATTGGTATTTCGATTGATCAAATTAATCTAATGATTGATAAGACACTTGCTTCCACAATTGTGGAGGGAGGCATATCAGCCTTAACCTATGCAAGTCGATTAAATGATTTTGTACAAGGTATTTTCGTCCTTTCATTTGTAACTGTTATGTTCCCGGTTATTTCCAACTTGGCTGCACAAAAAAATCTAACTGATTTTAAAAAGTCAATCAACGGTGTTATCTCTAGTGTCATTTTAGTTGTAGTACCTGCCAGTGTAGGCATTATGATATTATCGAAACCCATCATAAGATTACTATTTGGCCATGGAAGTTTTGATGAACAAGCAATTCATATGACTTCACAAGCTCTATTTTACTATTGCATTGGGATGATCGGCTATGCGATACGCGAAGTGTTGAATCGTACATTTTATTCTTTACAAGATTCAAAGACACCAATGTTTAACGCTGCACTTGCAGTCATTTTAAATATTACATTGAATATTGTTTTATCCTCCTTTATGGGTCTCAAAGGACTAGCGTTGGCGACAAGTATTTCTGCATTGTTCTGTTCGTTTTTACTAGGAGTAAATCTCCGGAAAAAAATAGGCCCATTTGGGATTAAAGATAATGTAATCACTTTTCTAAAGGTAATTTGTGCATCAAGTGTGATGGGAATTGTTGTGTATACAATAGATGAAAATACCCTTACAAGCTGGAACCCTTTGCTAAAAATGATCGTGGTGATATTCACTGGCGGCTTAACTTATTTACTACTGATAATATTATTAAAAGTAAAGGAATCGAAACTGCTTATACATTTTATAAGGGATAAAATACATCTTTAACTTCTAATAAAAAAAGAGGGATGTAGATGAAAATTGTTCAATTGATCACACATATGCACGAAGTTGGGGGAGCACAAGTGCATGTTAGGGATCTTTCTACAAGGCTTGCGCAAGATGGTCATAGTATTGCTATCCTTTATGGAGCAGAAAAAAAGTTGGCGGATGAGCTATATGTAAATGAGATTGAGTACATTCCAATAAAGCACTTAATAAGAAATATGAATTTAGTCAAGGATTTCCTCGCTTTTGTTGAAATGCGAAAATCGTTGAAACAAATGAACCCTGATATAGTGGCCATTCATTCTTCCAAGGCTGGCATACTTGGGAGAGTCGCTTGTTGGTCGCTTCAGATTCCTTTTGTATTTACAGCTCATGGTTGGGCATTCACGGAAGGTGTAGAAAAAAATAAACAGTTTTTTTATCGCAAAGTAGAAAAGTGGATAGGTAAAATAACGAAAAAGGTAATTACTGTTTGTGACTATGACAGAATTCTAGCATTACAGCATCAAGTACTACCTTCCACAAAACTAGAAACGATCCATAACGGTGTAATGGATCAAAGTAATCCCAAAAATCCGTTAGTACCTACTGAAATGGTGAAAATTTTAATGGTTGCCCGTTTCGATATACCTAAAAAACATTTAGAACTTTTAGAGGCGCTATCCCTTATGAAGGAATTAAATTGGTATATGATTTTTGCTGGTGATGGAAGGCTGAAAGAACAATGTGCTCAATATGTTCAAGAGCATAATATGGGACATAAAGTTACATTTTTAGGTAATCACTCAAACGTTTCGGAACTACTAATGGATGCAGATATATTTGTGTTGACCTCATCGTGGGAGGGGTTGCCACTATCAATATTAGAAGCGATGGCGCATGGGCTACCAATTGTTGCTTCTAATGTTGGTGGAGTTAGAGAAGCGGTTAGGAGTTCTGAAAACGGATTTTTAATTCACCATAATTTACCTGAATTACTTTCCATATTAATCGAAAATCCTTTGCTTCGAAAAAAGATGGGGAAAAAGAGTCGTGAAATATATGAAACTAGTTTTACATTTGAAAGGATGTATCATAAAACATTTCTTACGTATAAAAACTTATTAAAATTGGGGGAAAAAAGTTGAAAGTACTAGTAACAGGAGCCGCAGGATTTATAGGATCTCATATGATACAAGAGCTTTTAGATCATCAATATTCAGTTGTTGCTCTAGATAATTTATCAAATGGTAAAAAAAACAGAGTATCTCAGGATGCTACATTTTATGAAGTAGATATTACAAGCGAAGAAATAGAGTATATTTTTCAACATGAACAACCTGACTTTGTAATCCATTTAGCAGCTCAATCCTCGGTACTTAAATCTATGGAGAAGCCAATTGAAGATTGCCAAGCAAACGTTCTAGGTACACTCAATATCCTTCGGTTTTCAAATAAATATAATGTGAAAAAGTTTATATTAGCTTCCTCAGCAGCTGTTTATGGGAATCCAGCTTCTTTGCCAGTAAAAGAGAATTCGAAATTAGCTCCTCTTTCCTTTTATGCATTATCTAAAATTTCCGCGGAGAATTATGTGCATTTATATGAAAAAATGTTTGGACTTCAAAGCTGCATATTACGATTTTCAAATGTGTTTGGACCCAATCAAGAGAGTGGGGTAATTGCCAATATATTAAGCCGAATTTCTAAAAGTGAAGCTCCGATTATTAATAATGGTAGTCAGACAAGGGATTTTGTATATGTAAAAGATGTTGCAGCAGCTTGCCTTACAGCATTAGTTTCCCATGAAACGGGTATTTTTCAAATTAGTTCAGGCACAGAAAGAACGATTAATGAAGTATTTAGTTTAATCTCTCATTTTACCAATATGGAAATAGAGCCACTTTTAAAAGAATTGGATGCTGCGGAGATTAAACGTAGTGTACTTTCAAATGAAAAAGCTAGAAAAATACTACAGTGGGAGCCTCATTATTCATTGGAAGAGGGCTTAGAAGAAGTTATTCAATCTTATAGCAAGGTCAAACATTTGTAAACGAAGGGAGGATTATTTGAAGCTTATTAGTATTAAATCTTATACGCATTTGGAAGTTTACGAACGAGACTGGAAAAAGATAACAGAGGATAACAACAATACAAATCCCTTTATAGAATACGAATTTGTTTATAACTGGTGGAAAATTTTAGGTTCTCAAGAGAATGTAGAAATTTTAGCTGTACAGGATCATAACCGGATTATTGCCTTTTTTCCCTTTCAATTCAAAAAAACGTGGTTCGGCTATATGTGTCACTTTTTAGCACTTGGGGTAGCAAATTATATGGATATTATAGTTAGAAAACCTGACGCAAGTCGAGTTATTATGTTTGCATTGGATGAATTGATAAAAAGAAAAAAAAGCATCGTTTTTTATCTCCATGGTTTATTGGAAAGTACAAATACCCCCTATGCATTATCACAGTATATAAATGCTCGGAATTTGAAGGAACGCCACTTTTCCATCATAACACCGTTTATAAATCTCGAAAATCTTGATTTTGATGAGTATATGAAATCTCGAAAAAAACTGCATGGGATGGATCGTCGGGACAAGAGGTTAAGGGCTTTAGGTGAAGTTTCTTTACAACTATTGGAGTCTGATGAAATGGATGAGATAGTTCGATTGCATAAGCGAAGGTGGGAAAAGAAAAATGACACAAGCGGTTTTTCTACAGAAAGTAAGCAGGAGTTCTTTAGACATTTAGCTGAATTGCCCTTGGGAAATTTTTCAGTTCGTTTAACTTCCCTACAAGTACAAGAAGAAAAGATTGCTTTTACGTATGGATTTGCTTGTCGTACACGTTATTTAGGTTATGTGTTAGGGCATGATTCGGATTTTGATTGTTATGGGCCAGGTAGGTTGTTGATAAAAGAAAAAATTAGCCAATTGATATCTGATGGTTTTCGAAAATTGGATATGAGTATAGGATTTGAACCTTATAAAATGGAATGGAATACGGATATAGATTTTACAAGAAAATCTATATTTTCAACAAATACTATACGGGCGAAAAGTTTTAGAAATATACTATGGTTCAAGAATATACTTATCTCTAAGGTGAAAAAATACAGAGCTGTCGTGTTGTTTCGAAGAAATACAATAGGCAAAGTTAAATATTTTCTACGTCAAAAAGTAAGCTTTAGTTATAGAGTAAGGACCATTAGTACAAAGCTATTTCCCTATATCTATGACAATAAATCTTATTTAATTGGGAAATTATCAAAATTCGAAGGGCTAAAGGATACTCATGCTAACTTTTCAGAACTCAACCCAAATTTAGCTCTTTCAACTGGACATGAACGAAAAGATATTTTACAGAAAATTTATAACGGCTACACTGGATTCTATTCCAAAGACATATTAAAAGCATTTTGGATCAATGAAAATGTCATTCGATTAGACGAGATGGAAGTAGTCATTAATCTGAAAAAAAGAAGCATTTATATTCGAGATTGGCAAAATGAAAATCTTCTACAGATACTGGGATTTGTGAATCGTCATTATAAAGAAAAAGACGTATTTGTAAGTGTTCATACAAAGGATAAGGAAAGTGTTAAATTACTTACTCAACTTGGGTTTCAGTGGACAGAAAAAGTTACTTTTAATAAAGTTCTAGGGAATTCAAAAACTAGTAGAGAAGAATTCTAAAAGAAAAGAAGGTGCCACAATAATCCTTGTAAAGCGAAAAATTTTAAATTTGACATTAGTAAATTGTTACTTTTTAAAAACAGGGGAAACACCATTACCATCTGCGCACCTTATTGGTTTTTCACATGCTTACCGACCAGTTAACCAATTGATAAAGCAAACGACATTACTTATTGATTTAACCAAAAGTGAAGACCAATTATTAAATGATCTTCATCGTACAACTAGAAAACAAATTCGACAGGCGGCTAAGTACGATTTTCAAATAGAAGTAATAGATCGGCCGACCATTGCTAATATAAGAGAGTTTCAAAACTTTTACAATGAATTTGCGAAATACACGCATACGTATAAATGTGGGGCATTTCATATAAAAACAATGGAATTATTAACGGAATCAAATAATTTAATCATTACCCGAATAGTAAATGGAAGTAACGAAATACTGAGCTATCGAGTTTATATCACGGATGGGGAAACCGTCTTTTCGTTATACTCTGCATCCCAATTCAGATTGAAAAAAGATGCTATGGAAAAGAGGATAATAAGCATAGCTAACCGGTATTTACTGTGGAAAAATATTTTATATTTTAAAGAGCGAGAGAACATAGTTTACGATATGGGTGGATTAACAACAAATAATAACATCCGTAATTATAAGATGGAATTCGGTGGCGATATTGCTGAAGTATATTCTGGCTATGAGGTAACTTCTCTTTTAGGGAAATTAGTACTCTTAGGAAGAACGATTAAGCTGAGGAAAGGATGAGGAACTGGGAGCTCTTATTATTTCATTAGATTTTGAGCTTAATTGGGGAGTACATGATGTTTATACAATAGAAGAATACGGTGCCAATATTCTAGGTGCTCGATTAGCTATTCCTCAAATACTCCAATTGTTTTTAAAATATGATATTCATGCGACATGGGCAATTGTTGGTATGCTGTATTGCAAGGATAAACAGGAATTATTATCATATTTAAACACGATAGATATCCCATATGATAATACTGCGTTTAATCCAGTACAAAATTTCTCGAAAGTAGGGGATAATGAAACTTTGGATCCCTACCATTTTGGCAACTCGCTAATAAGTATGATACGAGAAACCCCTAATCAAGAGATTGGTACGCATACTTTTACACATTATTATTGTTTAGAAACTGGTCAGAGTATAGAGCATTTTGAAAAGGATTTGGAAGCTGTTTCTTCCTTAGGGGATAAAGTAACTTCCTTAGTTTTTCCAAGGAATCAAGTAAACCCTGATTATTTACTAGTATGTAAGGAGCTTGGATTAGAGGCTTATCGGGGAAATGAAAAAAGCTGGGTATACCGTTCCTATACTAGTAAAACAAATACAAGGTTAAAGCGTTTATGCCGATTGGTAGATGCTTATATTAATATAACGGGTCATCATACGTATAGCCTTAAGGATATCGAAACAGTTCCTATTGCCAACATTCCCTCTAGTCGTTTTTTGAGACCATACAACAAAAGATGGAACATATTGGAGCAGCTTCGTTTGCGTAGAATAAAAAATGGATTAACGAAAGCAGCAAAGAAAAACGAACTCTATCATTTATGGTGGCATCCTCATAATTTTGGTAAAAACACAAAAGAAAACCTTGAATTTTTAGAAGAAATCTTAAAGCATATCAACTATCTAACGAAAAAGTATAACTTTCAAAGTATGCATATGCGAGATGTTACGGAAGTTTTGAAAATTATTACATGAAAAAAGACAAAGGGATTATTTTCACCCTTTGTCTTATACTAAAGTTTCAAATTCATACAAATTTGGGATTGCATAAGTTCAAAAGTTTATAATTATTTTATACCATACTTCCGTTCAAGTTGTACAAGCACGGCATCTTCATTTCGGTTACCAATTATTAAATCTTTTAAAATTTGAGACCCAAGCATACTATATACAGTTCCATTGCCTCCATAACCAAGTAAATAGAATTGGTTCTGTTTGTTAGGATGTTGACCGATAAATGGTATATTATCAACAGACTCCCCAAAACTAGCAGCATACGCATAATCTATTTGAATATCATAATTAGGAAATAGTTCTCTTGCCTGGTTTAATAAATTTTCCGCTCGTCTCTGAATGATTTCGTCAGAGTGGGGGGCTTCTGGTTTATCCTCGTCTAATCCTCCAACAACCAATCTTCCTTCAACTGTTGAGCGAATGTATAAATAAGGTCGCTTTGTTTCCCATATTAATGCTTGTTCATACCAATCGCTAAACTCTGGGATTGGATTGCTAACAAATGCATAGGAACGATTAATATCTGCTCCCATCCGTTCACCTACGGGGGTTGTTTCATAGCCAGTTGTGTAGACGATATGTTTGGCTAAAAAAGATTGACCAGAGGTACGTATATCTAAAGTATCATTATCCTCAAATACATCCAATACCTCTGTATATGGAAATAAATGGACACCTAACTCCTCTAATCTAGTTAGTATCCCATGTACAAACTTCAGTGGATTAATCTCCGCATCTTCAAATGTTACTAAGGCTCCATGTTTTGAAAAAGGCATTTTTTTAGCCATTTCATTTCGTCCCCAATAGTCACAAGGAAATCCATACTTTTTTAATGTTTCATATTCAGCTTTAATCTTTTCTACATCATTTTCGTCGCTTGCATAACATATACTTGGTCTACGAATGAAGTCTACTTCTATGGGGAGGTTCTTTGCTATACTCTCAAGGTCATCCATTGCTTCATAACAAAGTTGATAAAAGCGGACGGCTTCTTTTTCCCCAATTTGCTCGATTAGTTCATGTAGCATAATATCATTCGAATATTGCAGGAGCCCTGTATTCGCACTAGAGCTCCCTGTTGCCATCTCACGCTTGTCTACTATTGCTACCCGCAGATCACTTTTTGCTAATGCAAGCGCAGTAAGTGAGCCGGACATTCCGGAACCGACTATTACAACATCGTATATGTCTAGTTGTTCATAAGTATTTTTTGGTTCGAATGGCTTTGTAGTGGTAGGCCAATAGAGTGATCCGTTATGTATTTTCATCTTTCATACTCCATTCTATTAGTGTATCTATATATACCCCTCATTTAATAGATTCAATCTACTCGTGTTATAATAAGTTAACTTTAAAAAAAGGATGTTTAAAATGACTCAGGAAAAACCACATGTATTAGTAATAGATGGAATGGCATTATTATTTAGATCTTTTTTTGCAACTGCAATGTCCGGGAATTATTTTAAAAATGACAAAGGTATTCCGACAAATGCAGTGCAAGGGTTCGCTCGTCATGTATTGGCGGCACAAAATCTGATGCAGCCTACTCATATGGCTATTTGCTGGGATAAAGGCATGCTTACATTTAGAAATGAGCTTTACGATGGTTATAAAGCAAACAGACCTAAGCCGGCCGAAGAGCTTATTCCACAATTCGATATGGCTCAGGATTTATCGGAGCATTTGGGGTGGATGAACTTTGGACTAGCTGGAATGGAAGCTGATGATACGATTGCTTCGATAACGCATAAGTGGAAGGAGGACGCAAGGTTTACGATAGTGAGCGGAGATAAGGATCTTTTGCAATTATTAGAGCCATCGACAGATATTGCGTTCACTAAAAAAGGTTTTACCATTTATGATGTATACAATGAAGCTCGTTTCGTTGAAGAATATGGTATTTCTCCATTGCTTTTCCCAGATGTGAAGGCATTTATGGGAGATTCCAGTGATGGCTATGCAGGAGTGAAGGGAATAGGTCCAAAAACTGCACTACAGCTTGTCCAAACCTATGGAACCGTAGACAAAGTTTTAGAAGCATTACCTCTTTTGAAAGCAGGTCAGCGAACGAAAATTGAGACGGACTTGGAAATGTTGAAACTTTCCAAGGAGCTGGCTACAATCCGAAGAGATGTCCCGATAGGAGCAGAGCTGGAACATTTACTCATAAAAGATATTCCTGCGGACAAACACGATTTCTTATATGAGCATGGGTATACTATTTTGGCTAGACAGCTTCAAAAATAGTTATTCTTCCATCGGAGTAATTCGAACAAAAGTAAGAATCGAAGAATTGTTTGAATAGCGAACTTTTCTAATTTGGCTAGGCCGATTTCTACCTCCATTGTCATGGATGATTAGCACCACCTCACTATCAACTAATTCATAGCCAATAAGTGGAACCCAGTGGTAGGAAAAATTGAATTTTTTATTCCATTGTAGTGAAAAATATTTATCAAATTTTAATGCAACAGGTCTTCCGTTTTTCAACTCGTTTAAAGCTACTTGAAATGTACATTTGTTTACTTCCCATTTAGGCCCTAGCAACTTACGCAAGTTTCGAATAAATCGATAAGAGAATAACCCAATGCGGGTTCCCTCTAACTTTTTATATAAATCATTAGGCTGATAGGGACTTGCATTAGGTAACAAATAATTTAACAAAACGTAAGCGGTAACTGGTCCACAAGCAGATGCACGATAGTTTTCTTGAATCGATGAATCATATTGAGAATAACCTTGAACTGGCAGTTGAAATTTCATATACGACCTCCGGATTATGGAGTTTTCCTGTTATATATGGGGAAACTCTTTTTTTTGAATTATAAGAAATTCTTATTCTCCTAATTGTTTGTCTATTCTATAATATAATTTAACACATTCGTTAAAAAAAGGAGAAATGGAATGATTAGGTTACTGCAATCGGAAGACTTGAAACAGGCAGCAGATATAGCAGCACTTGCTTATCCAGGTATGCAGATACAGTCAGATGAAAAGAAAAAAGAATTCGTAGAGCGATTGGCAATAGAACAACATGAAGACAATGGGATACAATTTTTTGGTTGTTTTGATGAACAGGGTGAACTTCTTGGGATATTTCGAGTGAATGATTTTGAATGTAATGTAAATGGTAGGTTTCAACGTATATTTGGTATTGGGATGGTTGCTGTTCATTTGTTACATAAAAAAGAAAAAGTGGCATATCAACTTCTATCACATTTTCATGACTACGCTAGACAGGAAAATGTTGGGCTTGTCTCATTATATCCTTTTAACCCAAGTTTTTATCGGAAAATGGGCTATGGGTACGGACCATTACGATATGAATTTAAGTTTAAACCAGGAGAACTGATAGCAGACGGCAATAAAAGCCAGGTGAAATTTTTAGCACCATCGGATGAAGAGGCCATCGTATCCCTATATAACGAATACGCTCAAAATAATCATGGGATGTTGAAAAGAACTTGGAAGGAAAAAGAATATATTAAAACTAGAAAAACGTATTATGTGGGAGTAGAAGAAGAAAAACGCTTAGTAGGGGCATTGGCATTCACATTGGAACCTGTAAAGGACAGCCATTTTCTACACCAGCATATGATTATACACGAATGGATTTGGAGTAAGCCAAGTGCCTATAAGCAACTCGCTTCTTGGGTAAGTTCACAGCAGGATCAAGTAGACCGAGTTATTTTCCGTACAAATGATCAATCATTTGTATATAGTCTGTCTAATCCCTCAAATGATTCAAATCATGTAATTCCTAGTGTTTATCACGAAGTTGCTACTACTGGGTCAGGTATCATGTATCGAATTACAAATATAGAGTCGTTTGTTAAGGGCACTAATTTTCATGGACTAGGAAGACCTCAGGAAAATACAAAGATTTTATTGGCACTAGAGGATTCATTTATTGGGGAGCAGCACGGAGTATATGAATTATCATATAGTAAAGACCGGTGGGAAATTCATAAAGTGGAAAGAACCAATGAAAAAGTAAATCTTACTATCGGAATACAAGATTTAAGTTCGTGGTGGATGGGCTGTGTAGCGTTAGAATCTCTTTATAATTACGGGGAAGTAGAAGTGGATCAGTTGGATCCCAAAATGTTAGATGAATGGTTTAAACCCAAAAATGGGCCAATTTGTTTTACAACTTTTTAAACTGTTCCCTAGCTTGTAGTGAATAGTTATTAAAAAAGGAGAGGCGCTATTGTATTGAGGCAGCTCTCCTTTAAATGCTCATTTAACACTTATAGATTTGTTTGATTCAACTAAAAGCTTGTTCAATGCTTCACGGAAGCTTTTATATGTCTCAATATCCACTTGAATACTAGCATGAACAATTTCTCGAATAAATCGGGGATTGAATCCCACATAAATTGGACGAATTCCCATTAACCTAAGGGAGCTATTCAAACTGGAAATAGATATAGCAAGTTCATTGTAATCGAATGCTTCTACATCTTCTACATTAACCCCAGTAAAATCAAATACCGCATGTTCAATTTCTTTATGCTCTCCAATATATTGCAGTGTTTTAGTCTGAATATTTTCAAAGCGCTCTCTAAACATATAGCCAGCAATGGGAATTAAAATAGTCCTAGGAACGATGGATGGAATAATAGGGGTAGAAATTGTTTTAATAATTCGTTCGTAATAAGTGATTTTTTCTTTTAATTCAAGTATTTCTTGTTCTTGCGACATATATAAATGCACCTCTGTTTTCTTATTTTACAGAATAGATCTAATTGGTCCCGATTAAAAAGAAAAGGCTGCTTCCCAAAGAAACAGCCTTTCTATACATTTAGTTCTGTGCATCTAAGAATTCAGTTACCGTGCTCCTGCGCACAGCTCGTCGCAATATAATATTTAGATGCTTTGTTCTTATAGATACTGTCTTACTTAGTTTTGAGCATCTAAAAATTCAGTTACCTGCTCAGGAGATTTTGCGTTTGCACTATGAAGATGTGCTTTTTTCTCGCCGTTTTGGTATATAAGAAGACTTGGGATTCCCATTACTTCATATTTTTCAGCAACTTCAGGTAGCTCATCACGATTGACTTCGTACCAAGTATACTGGTTATATTTTTCGATGATTGGATCGATGAACATTTCCATACGACGGCAATCAGGACACCAACCAGCTTCAAATTTCACTAATACCTCTTTATCCCCAGAAATAATCTCATTAAATTGTTCAGTAGTTGTTATTTTTTGCATGTTTTATTTACCTCCTATGACTTTGTTTACAGTGTACACTGTTTCTTAAATAGGAGAAAGAAAAAAGTATTATTTATTCATTTTATTATTGCGAAAATTTAAATATTGTTCTAAAATAATAGACATAGAGGTTGCTTCTATTTTTTTGTTATTAAAATGAATGAGCATTCATTCAAGGAGAAGGGGAGGCTGTGCACGTGACATATCAAATTAAAAAAGCAGCTGTTTTAGGTTCGGGTGTAATGGGTTCAGGAATTGCTGCCCACTTAGCGAATATTGGAATTCCTACATTATTATTAGATATCGTACCTAAAGAAGTTAGTGAAGATGAGGAAGCAAAGGGGTTAACTTTAGAACATCCAGCAGTAAGAAATAAATTTGCGGGGACAGCTATTCAAAAATTGTTGAAGCAAAAACCAGCACCGCTTACTGCTAAGAAAAACCTGCAGCTCATAACTGTAGGAAACTTAGAGGACGATCTTGAAAAACTAAAAGACGTGGACTGGATTATCGAAGTAGTAGTTGAAAACTTAGAAGTAAAAAAAAGCTTATATGAAAAAATAGATACAGTGCGTAAGGCAGGAACAATCATTAGCTCTAATACATCTGGCATTAGTATTAATGCAATGGTGGAAGGACGTTCAATTGATTTTGGAAAGCATTTCTTAGGTACACATTTCTTCAATCCTCCACGCTATTTGAAACTATTAGAAGTAATCCCGGCTAAAACTACGGATCCAGAAGTTATAGAATTCATGAAGCAATTCGGAGAAGACGTGCTAGGAAAAGGTGTCGTACTTGCAAAAGATACTCCTAACTTCATAGCAAACCGCATTGGGACATATGGTTTGCTTGTAACATTATGCGAAATGCAAGCTAGAGGGTATTCGGTTGGCGAGGTAGATTCTGTTACAGGACCACTAATTGGTAGACCGAAATCAGCTACATTCCGTACATTAGACGTGGTTGGTCTAGACACATTTGCACATGTTGCGAAAAACGTATATGACCAAACAACTGGAGAGGAACAAAAAGTATTTGAAGTACCTGTATTTTTGCAAAAAATGTTGGAAAATAAGTGGCTTGGAGCTAAAACAGGGCGAGGGTTCTTTTTAAAAGAAGGAAAAGAAATTAAAGAACTAAATATAGAAACACTTGAATATGAAGCGATGAAAAAGTTGAAAACGCCTTCAATGGAAATGGCTAAGCAACAAAAAGGTCTTGCTGCAAAAGTGAAAACATTAACATATGCAAAAGATAGAACTGGTGAATTACTTTGGAGCATTTTAAGTCCAACATTAATCTATTCTGCGCAGCTACACGGTGAAATTGCAGATGATATAGTTGCAATTGATCGCGGGATGAAATGGGGCTTCGGCTGGCAACAAGGTCCATTTGAAATATGGGATGCAATTGGAGTGAAGGAATCAGTTGAAAAGATGACGGAAGAAGGTCTCAAAATTCCTGCATTCGTCCAATCATTACTGGATAAAGGATTCGAATCCTTCTATAAAGAAGAAAACGGTGATCAATTCTATTTCAATGGAACTGATTATTCATTAATTTCCGTAAGTGATAAGGTAATTGACTTAAAAAGATATAAGAAAAAACATGGTGTTATTAAATCCAATTCTGGAGCAAGTTTAATAGATTTAGGTGATGGAGTCGCATTACTTGAATTCCATTCAAAATCAAACTCGATTGGATTAGATATCCTTCAAATGATTAGTTTTGCCATTGAGGAAGTAGAAAAGAACTTTAAGGGACTTGTCATTGGTAACCAGGGGAAAAACTTTAGTGTGGGAGCGAACCTTGGAATGATATTAATGGAAGCACAGGACGATAATATTTTCGAATTAGATTTTGTCGTTCGTCAATTCCAAAATGCAATGATGAAAATTAAGTACTCAGCTAAACCAGTAGTCGTTGCTCCATTTGGCATGACTTTAGGTGGAGGAGCAGAAACTTGCTTACCGGCTGCGCATATCCAAGCATCTTCTGAAACATATATGGGCTTAGTGGAGGCTGGGGTTGGTCTTATCCCAGGTGGCGGAGGTAACAAAGAGCTTTATATGAAGCACTTGAAGGGACTTCCAAATGGTGTGGAGATTGATTATCTAAGGGTTGCTAGCAAAGTATTTGAAACGATTGCACTGGCAAAAGTTTCAACATCAGGGGAAGAAGCGCGAGAAAACAACTTCTTGAATTTTGCGGATGGTATTAGTGTGAATCCAGATCACTTAATTTACGATGCGAAGCAGGCGGTACTTGCTCTTGCAGAAGCAGGCTATAAAGCACCGATTCGTGAAAAAGTGCCGGTTTCTGGTTCTCCGGGATATGCAGCATTAATTTTAGGGGCAGAAGGGATGCTTTTATCTGGTTTTATCAGTGAACATGATCTGAAAATTGCTAAAAAACTTGCTTATGTTGTTGCAGGTGGAGAAGTCCCATACGGTACTTTGGTGGATGAGCAATATTTACTTAACTTGGAGCGAGAAGCTTTCTTATGCTTAGTTGCAGATCCAAAATCTCAAGCAAGAATGCAACATATGCTAGTGAAAGGCAAACCATTACGCAACTAATCTTGCATAAAGGTAAAGGAGGAAAACTCATGCGTGAAGCAGTCATAGTAGCTGGGGCAAGAACACCAGTTGGTAAAGCGAAAAAAGGATCTTTAGCGACTGTACGTCCAGATGATTTTGGGGCATTAGTTGTTAAAGAAACATTACTAAGAGCGGGTGGTTATGATGGCCCGATAGATGATTTTATATTAGGTTGCGCAATGCCAGAAGCAGAGCAAGGAATGAACGTTGCTCGTAATATCGGTGCATTAGCTGGTCTACCGGATACAACACCGGCAATTACAGTAAACCGTTTCTGTTCATCTGGGTTGCAATCAATTGCTTATGGAGCAGAGCGTATTATGTTAGGGCATGCCGAAGCAATCCTTGCGGGTGGAGTAGAGTCGATGAGCATGGTGCCAATGATGGGTAATACGATTCGTCCGAACGCTCATCTTGCACAAACAGCTCCACAATACTATATGGGAATGGGCCACACAGCTGAACAAGTAGCGACTAAGTACGGTATTAGTCGTGAGGATCAGGATGCATTTGCTGTAAGATCGCATGAACTAGCAGCAGCTGCAATTGCAGCAGGAAAGTTCACCGATGATATCGTACCTGTGGAAGTTATTAAACATTTTGTTGATGAAAACAATAAAGCCCAGCAGAAAAAGTTCATGTTCGAAATGGATGAAGGCGTACGTGTAGGAACTTCAGTAGATACACTTGCAAAATTACGACCAGCATTCAATGTTCGTGGATCGGTAACGGCAGGTAATGCTTCACAAACTTCTGATGGAGCTGGTGCTGTTTTAATCATGGATCGTGAAGTTGCAGAAGCACAAGGATTAAAACCGCTTGCGAAATTCCGTTCATTCGCAGTTGGCGGAGTGCCTCCTGAAGTAATGGGAATTGGACCAATTGTAGCAGTACCTAAAGCTTTGAAGCTTGCTGGTTTATCTTTCGAAGACATCGACCTTTGGGAAATCAATGAAGCATTCGCATCTCAATCTATCCAAGTTGTTCGTCACTTAGGTTTAGATATGGATAAAGTGAATGTGAATGGTGGAGCGATTGCGCTTGGGCATCCACTTGGAGCGACTGGAACTATCTTATCTTTAAAATTGATGAGCGAGCTGAGACGTCAAGGGAAGCAATTTGGAGTTGTCACGATGTGTATCGGAGGCGGTATGGGAGCTGCTGGAGTGTTCGAACTACTTTAAAAAACTTAAACTAGGGGGAAATGTACATGAACGAATTAAAAGAGGCAATTAAAGGTGGAGCGTTTTTAGTAGAAGATCTAGATGCTAGTCGCGTATTTACACCGGAGGATTTTAATGATGAACAAAAGATGATTGCGAAAACGACAGAAGAGTATGTAAAAAACTCGGTACTTCCAGTAGTAGAAAACTTAGAGCATCACGAATTTGAGCACTCTGTACGTTTATTAAAAGAAGCAGGAGATTTAGGATTACTTGCTGCTGACATTCCAGAAGAGTACGGTGGGATTGGCTTAGACAAAATTTCCTCTGCACTTATTGCAGAAAAAATGTCTGTAGCTGGCGGTTTCTCTATTACTCATGGGGCGCATGTTGGAATTGGTACATTGCCAATCGTTTTATTTGGTAATGAAGAACAAAAACAAAAGTACCTTCCAAATTCAGCTTCAGGAGAGAAAATATTTGCTTATGCATTAACAGAGCCAGGTTCAGGTTCAGATGCATTAGGCGCAAAAACTACTGCGAAGTTAAATGCTGATGGCACTCACTATGTACTTAATGGTGAAAAACAATGGATTACTAATGCGGGATTTGCAGATGTATTCGTAGTTTACGCTAAAATAGATGGAGACAAATTCTCGGCATTTATCGTAGAAAAAGCTTTCCCAGGAGTATCTGTTGGAGCGGAAGAGAAGAAAATGGGTATTAAATCCTCTTCTACTCGTACATTGATATTGGAGGACGCCCAAGTTCCTGTAGAAAATCTATTAGGGGAAATCGGTCGCGGGCACGTTATCGCTTTCAATATTTTAAATATCGGGCGTTATAAATTAGGTGTAGGTACAATTGGTGGATCTAAGCGTGCGTTAGAATTAGCAATTTCTTATACAAACCAACGTCAACAATTTAAAACGCCGATTTCTTCCTTTAATTTAACAAAAAACAAATTAGCTACAATGGCTTCTAAATTGTATGCGACAGAAAGCTTGATCTACCGTACCGTTGGATATTTCGAAGAGCGAATGAGTCAATTAAGTACGGAAGAGCAAAAAGACGGGAAAGCAATTGCAGCTTCTATCGCTGAATATGCAATTGAATGCTCTATTAACAAAGTAGTAGGATCAGAAGTTTTAGACTATATCGTAGATGAAGCTGTTCAATTACATGGCGGATATGGTTTCATGCAAGAATACGAAGTAGAACGTATTTACCGTGATTCTCGTATTAACCGTATTTTCGAAGGGACAAACGAGATCAATCGCTTAATCGTGCCAGGAACATTCTTGAAAAAAGCGATGAAGGGTGAATTACCACTTCTTCAAAAGGCTGCTGGTTTACAAGAAGAGCTATTAATGATGATGCCAGAAGAGGTTGGAACAGAAGCACTTGCACAGGAAAAAGTATTAGTAGCTAATGCGAAGAAAATTGGTATTTTAGTTGCTGGTCTTGCTGCACAACGTTTTGGTACAAAATTAGAAGCAGAACAAGAAGTACTAGTGAACATCGCTAATATTGCCAACAACTTATTTGCAATGGAATCTGCAGTTCTACGTACAGAAAAAGCAATCGGACGTGATGGAGAAGAAAAAGCAGCACAAAAACTTCTTTATACACAAATCTTTACACAAGAAGCATTCAATGAGATTGAACAAGCTGCAAAAGAAACACTTATTGCTTCCGTAGAAGGTGATAATCAACGTATGATGATTTCTGCATTACGTAAATTGACTCGCTACACACCATACAATGTTATCGAGAAAAAACGTGAAGCATCGGTTAAATTAATCGAAGCAGAAAAATACGTACTTTAATCCAATACATGAAAAAGCCGATTCTTAATGGATCGGCTTTTTTAATTGGTATAAACACAGCATTAATAGTACATTAAAGAATCGTTACTGCTGATTTCCGTTTCAGGCGGACGCTTTCCGCGGGCGGTCCGTGAGCCTCCTGTGGAGTCTCACCTGGACGCGCTTTTCCCGCTGGAGTCGCCGCCTTTCACTACAATCAATCAAGTGAGTAGTACCCAAGAATTAGATTTAGCACAGCCTATCGCTAAAATGACACATTTAGTTTAAGTTTAATATAGGTGATTATATTATCCTGTAATCGCTCTTGAAATAGGGAACCTATTTTTCTAAACATTGGTTAATTTTTGTGCTTTTTCTAGGATTAATGTATATATAATGTAGTTCTCCAACTAGTGTTCTACATGTAATTTATCTTCCATTTTATGAGCAATTAAGGAAGTATATTTATTTGTTTTTATAGTAGTGGAAATATAAATAAATAGTAAGTGTTTACTCAACAATAAAGAAGGAGAGATGCGACCGAAATTGTATCTTCGGGCGCTTCTTCTATGTGTAGGAAAGGATTTCTTCCCTTCTTCCCAAAAATATTTCAAACCTGTTTCTAAAAGTTGTAGGAGTGCGGCGGACAGACAAACGCCATAAGATTACTGAAAAAGATAGGGTGGTCGTGACGTCAGTCATGACCACCCTATCTAAAAAACAGTCGGAAATAATATAGCAACAACTCTGTCCAAAGCCCACCGTAAAAGATAGAAACAGGTTTTGATCTTGAAGGGTTCTTGAGCTTTTACTCTTAAAGCTAAATTGTATAAATATTCATTGTTCAAAAATATTGCCCATCCATTCGACTATTATGTATGATAATAGGAGAAAGGTGGTACCACATGACTATTCAATATTACGGCTATCCTAAATGTACAACGTGTCGAAAAGCGAGTAAATGGCTAAAGGACAATGAGGTAGAATACATAGACAACCATATAGCTGAAAGTCCCCCAACGAAAGAAACTCTTCAAAAAATGTTTGAGGTAAGTGAACTAGAACTAAAAAAATTCTTTAACACTTCCGGTATGAAATATCGCGAACTTGGACTAAAAGACAAGCTTCCAACAATGTCAGAAGAAGAACAATTAACCTTACTTGCTTCGGATGGAATGCTTATTAAACGACCAATTGTTTTTGACGGTGAAAAATTAACGCTAGGCTTCAAGGAGCAACAGTTTGAGGATGTATGGAAGACTTCTTAAAGTCACTTGTTTTTACTATTAAAATATGTGAATATAGTAGATGAATGTATTATTAATGGAGAGGGGTATATATATGAACGCACCTAAAGATTTAAAATACTCAGCAGAGCACGAATGGGTAAAAACTGAAGGCGGAAATGTCCGTATCGGTATTACTGAATTTGCACAATCTGAACTTGGAGATATCGTTTTTGTCGAACTTCCACAAGTTGGAGATGAGATCAAAGCAGGAGATCCGTTTGGAAGTGTTGAATCGGTTAAAACTGTTTCTGAACTGTATGCACCAATTAGCGGTAAAGTAGTAGAGGTAAATACAGAACTAGAAGATAGCCCTGAGTATGTTAACGAATCCCCTTATGAAAATGCATGGATGATTGTTATTGAACCATCTGATGCAGCCGAAGTGGATGGTTTACTTTCTCCAGAAAAATACGAAGAATTAATTTCAGAATAATTACGAAAACGCCGCTTAATATCGGCGTTTTTTTCATATAATATTGGAAAGGGCATAGTTAGGAGAGAAGCTGAATGGCTATTGTCTTTAGTGAAAAGATAATTTTAGTTGAGGGAAGATCTGATAAATTAAAGCTGTTAAAACTTCTTGATGAATCAACAGAAATTATTTGTACAAACGGAACGATATCGAATGTAAGGCTAGAAGAAATTTTAAGTCCTTATGATGGTATTCCGATTTATGCATTTTTAGATGCGGATAAATCTGGCGAGCAAATTCGCTCCGTTGTGAGAAAAGAATATCCTGAAGCAATTCATCTATATACCAATCCAGTGTTCTGCGAAGTAGCGACTACACCGTTTAAAGTTTTGGCTTCCATTTTAAAAAGTGTTAATATAAAGGTGAAAAGAGAATATCTATTTTAGGATGATGTAATATGAATGAATGGACACTTGAACAATGGAATAGCTATAAGAACAGTGGTCAGCTTACGGTTTTTTATATTTATACGCCTTTATGTGGAACATGCCAAGTTGCTAGTAAAATGATGCATGTTGTACAAGAAATGAAGCCTTTTCCAATTGGCCAAGCAAATATTAACTACTTAGGGAATTTTGCAATGGATTATCAAATTGAAAGCGTACCATGTCTATTAATAGCTAAAGGTGGCACGGTATATAAAAAAATATATGCCTTTCAATCAGTTCCATTTATATTAGATGCGATAAAAAGTATTGACGACCAAGTTATCGTATGATAACATTCGATATACCGACAAATTAATAGTGTTACTCTTATTAAGAGAGGTGGAGGGAAGTGCCCTTTGAAGCCCGGCAACCGTCATGTAAATGAAATGGTGCCAAGTCACGCAAAGCAAATGCTTTGGGAAATGAGAGAATGGATGAATGTTATTATAATGGATAACTTTAAGCCCTTCTGCTCTTTTGCAGGAGGGCTTTTTTAGATAGAAATGGGAAGTATATGTATTTACAGTGAAACTGTCTGGCTGGTTGAGAAGTCTTAAAATGCCGGATATAAAAATTCATACAATATTTCATTAAGATAGATAGAGCATTTCGTAGAAAGGTGGCAAGGTTCCCATGATTAGTTTAAATAATGTTTCGAAAAAATTTAGCACGAAACAAGGTACAATCGTTGCAGTTGAAGAGGTGAATCTTGACATAAAGAAAGGTGAAATCTTTGGCATTATTGGATACAGTGGTGCAGGTAAGAGTACACTGATTCGTTTATTAAATGGATTAGAACAACCAACTTCTGGACAAATTATAGTGAATGATCAAGATATTACCAAGATAAATGAAGTGAAGCTTCGTCAGGTTAGACAAAAAGTAAGTATGATTTTCCAACATTTTAATCTGTTATGGTCGAGAACAGTTGCGGAAAATATCGCGTTTCCTTTAGAAATAGCTGGTGTACCACCTGGTCAGCGTTCTTCAAGAGTAAAGGAACTTATTGATTTGGTTGGTCTAGAAGGGCGAGAAAATTATTATCCTTCTCAACTATCCGGTGGACAAAAACAGCGTGTCGGAATTGCGCGCGCATTAGCCAATCGTCCAGAAGTTCTTCTATGTGATGAAGCAACCTCGGCATTAGATCCAGAAACAACCGATTCAATTTTAGACCTATTAGTTAGTATCAATGAAAAGTTAGGCCTTACTATTGTACTGATAACCCATGAGATGCAAGTCATACAAAAGATATGCGGTCGCGTTGCGGTAATGGAAAAAGGGCATGTAGTAGAAGAAGGAAAAGTACTAGATGTATTCCAAAATCCACAACAACCTATAACTAAGCGTTTTGTTTCTCAGATCAATGATTCAAGTAAAGCCATACAAACCATACAGCATTTAAAAGAGCTTTATCCAAATGGCAAGCTGATCAAGTTAGTATTCGTTGGTGAGCAAACGGAGCAGCCAATATTATCAAGACTTATTAAGCAATTTGATTTAGAAGTAAATATTGTTCAAGGTAATATTTCGCATACCCAAAATGGCGCATTCGGCACACTAATCCTTCAATTAGAAGGAGATGCGCTACTCGTGGATGAGGCGATTCGCTATATACATGAACAAAAAGTAAATACAGAGGTGATCAACAATGATTAATAATTTATTTCCAAATGTTGATTGGCCTAAAATGTGGGAAGCAACACTTGAAACACTATATATGACTGCAGTATCAACTATTCTAACTGCAATAATTGGCCTAGTACTCGGCCTTTTACTTTTCTTAACTAGTCCCCATCAGGCGTGGGCGAACAAATTAGCTAATTGGTTAACAGGAGCATTCGTAAATATATTCCGTTCGATTCCTTTTATTATTTTGATTATTTTATTGATACCATTAACGAAGTTTTTGGTCGGTACTATGCGTGGACCAAATGCGGCATTTCCTGCTTTAGTTATCGGAGCTGCTCCATTTTACGCTCGTATGGTTTTGATAGCTCTTCGAGAGATTGATAAAGGAGTGCTAGAAGCGGCAAAATCGATGGGAGCTAAAACTTCTACTATAATATGGAAGGTTTTATTGCCAGAATCCATGCCCGCTTTAGTATCAGGGATTACGGTTACTGCTATTTCACTAGTTGGGTATACGGCGATGGCAGGTATCATCGGGGCTGGTGGACTAGGAACATTAGCTTTCTTGGATGGATTCCAAAGAGGTAGAACAGATGTAACATTTGTTGCTACGATATTAATATTAATCATGGTATTTATCATCCAGTGGATAGGCGATGTAATTACTACAAAGATAGATAAACGATAATTGGTGTTAACGAGTGTACTCGATCACATAGAAGTTATAGGATAAAAAGGGAGAGATTTGAAAATGAAGAAGTTATTAGCCGGGGCTTTATTGTCAGTAAGTGCATTAACACTTGCAGCATGTGGAGAAGATGAAAGTAGCAAACTTGTAGTAGGTGCATCAAACACACCTCATGCAGTTATATTAGAAGAAGTAAAACCTATTCTTGAAGAACAAGGAATTGAACTTGTTATAGAATCATATCAAGATTATGTATTACCTAACAAAGATTTAGACTCAGGTGATTTGGATGCGAACTATTTCCAACATATCCCTTACTTTGAAGCACAAAAAGCTGATTTTGGTTATGATTTTGCTAACGCTGGTGAAATACATATCGAACCAATCGGTTTATACTCTAAAAAATACGGTTCAATAGAAGAGCTTCCAGAAGGTGCAACAATCCTAATGAGTAACTCTGTTGCCGACCACGGACGTATCCTTGCTATGTTAGAAGCTAAAGGTCTTATTAAATTGGCAGAAGATGTTGACAAAACAAAAGCTGAAGTTAAAGACATCGTTGAAAATCCTAAAAACCTTGAATTTGACGCTAACTATGAATCAGCTCTAATGGTTCAGTTATATGAAAATGAAGAAGGCGATGCAGTTTTGATCAACTCTAACTACGCAATCGACGCTGGTATCAATCCATTAGAAGACTCTATTGCGATTGAAGAAGCTGATGAATCTCCGTATGTAAATATCATTGCAGTAAAATCTGGTGATGAAGACAATAAAGAGATTAAAGCATTAGTAGAAGCATTGAAATCTAAAGAAATCCAAGACTTCATATTAAGCGAGTGGGGCGGATCAGTAGTACCAGTAAAATAATTGTGTGATTTGTTGAAACAGGCATCCGGGGATGTCTGTTTTTTTGTGCCGTGAATTGGATACATACAGGAAAGGAACCCATGCGCTCGCGTGAGTAAGCGAAGCGCCCTAGCAAGAACCCTATGCGCCCGGGAGATTGTGGAACGCCCAGGGAAGAGCTTTATGCGCTCTCGTCAGTAAGCCAAGTGCCCGAGCAAGAACCCTATGCGCCCGGGGGATTATGGAACGCCCAGGGAAGAGCTTTATGCGCTCGCGCCAGCCAGCCAAGTGCCCGAGCAAGAACCCTATGCGCCCGAGAGATTGTGGAACGCCCAGGGAAGAGCTTTATGCGCTCGCGCCAGTAAGCCGAGCGTCCGAGCAAGAACCCTATGCGTCCGGGGATCTGCCGAACGCCCAGTAAAGAGACTTATGCGCTCGCGCCAGCCAGCCAAGTGCCCGAGCAAGAACCCTATGCGCCCGGGGGATTGTGGAACGCCCAGGGAAGAGCTTTATGCGCTCGCGCCAGTAAGCCATGCGCCCGAGCAAGAACCCTATGCGCCCGTGGGATTGTGGAACGCTCAGGGAAGGGCTTTATGCGCTCGCGCCAGCAAGCCAAGCGTCCGAGCAAGAACCCTATGCGCCCGGGGGATTGTGGAACGCCCAGGGAAGAGCTTTATGCGCTCGCGCCAGTAAGCCAAGCGCCCGAGCAAGAACCCTATAAGCCCAAAGCTGAACTCAAAAAGGAGCGTATACCTGCGGCCAAGTATTCTTTAAAAAAATACTATAAAAAATATAATCTATAAAAAACTAATTATTCATGCTATTCTATTGGAGAGGTGATGAAAATTTGATAATTAAACCTTATTCCCCATCCAAATATATAACAGGGATGTCGGACTTGTTGGAAAGGCTTTCTCCGCAACATCCACAATATGCAAGGATATCCAAAGAAATAGGCGCTATTAAAGCGGGAGATTATGGAGAAAAGATTGTTTACAAAGAGTTAGAACAAACGAAGCTACCTTATGAATGCTATATTTTTCACAAAATGTTTCTCTTTGCAGAATATGCGTTTGAATTAGATTTCTTAATAATAACCCCATATGGAGCCGTTATCCTTGAAGTGAAAAACATTATTGGCGAATTAGAGTTTTCGACAAATCCATCTCAACTTATCCAACGCAAGGAGGATGGAAAGCTAAATAAATACCCTTGCCCAGCCAACCAGTTGAGTGAATATAAGTATCAACTCTCTCAGTTCTTCCGACGGTACAATATGTCAGTTCCTATTCATGGTGTAGTAATATTTGCTTCTCGGAATAGTTTTATCACACAGTCAGTTAACACCGTTAAAATAATATATAGAAATGAAATACGTTCCTACCTCCGAAGTCTTCCCAAACATAATTCAACTCTAAGTAACGAACAAATGGAGAAAATAAAAGAAATTCTACTGAGTAGACCCTCTTCATCTCCAATAATTCCCCTTATCGATCATTTTTCAATTCCATTTGAAGATTTAAAACTCGGAGTAAAATGTGAATGCTGCGGTTTTATTGGAATGCAGAAAATAATCCGTACTTGGTATTGTCCTGCTTGTAAAAAGACTAATTCGGATGCACATCATAAAGCGATTTCCACTTATTTTTCGCTTTGCAAAGAAACTATTACAAATAAAGAATGCAGAGAATTTCTGTTATTAAATAATAGGCATGAAGCGAAAAGAATACTATCAAGCTCACTTTTAATAAAGTCTGGAAATAGTGCTGCCACATTTTATAAACTCCCCTGTCGTTAATAGAATATTATGTATACTAATTTCTCTATTCACTTTAATAAGTGAGTGTGCTAAAGTGTAAAAATATTATTAATAATACATTTGTACATATGAGAAGGACACTTCGTGAAAAGGTTTGGTTTATTGCCGCGAATAGTGGTAGCGAATTTGGCTACTTTTAATAGTATTTTTAGTGCGTTTTTAGGTTTTATTGTGCCATTCATAATTATTAGCTTTATCGTTCTGGGTATAGCTAAGCCGGGGCAGGGCTCTGGGAGATTACTAAGAATTTCTACCGCTGTTGCTTATTTATCTACACTAGTAGCTGGTTTTATTGCGTTTTTTGTTGCTTCAAATCTGCTACTAAAGCTTATCGGTGGTAAAGAGAGTGTGGAGTTAGAAAATCCCGAGGATTTTTTTACTCGGGGGCTTATTTGAAATGCCGATACCTCCAATGATGGATATAATGACAGCATTAGTTTTCTCATTCATCATGGGAAATGGAATTTCGAAGTTGAAAGGAAACACGTTGCAAAATGCATTTGAAGAGTTTAGTGAGATTATTGAGAAGGTAATTTCCTATATTATTATTCCATTATCACCGATACATATTTTTGGAATATTTATGAATATGGCGTACGGTGGTCAAGTTGCAAAGGTCTTATCTGTTTTTGGCATCGTATTTATCATGATTATCCTTTTGCATCATTTAATGCTTTTGTTACAATACACTACGGCATGCACGTTAACAGGAAAAAATCCTTTGAAACTATTAAAAACAATGTCTCCAGCTTACTTTACAGCTTTAGGTACACAGCCATCAGCAGCAACTATTCCAGTGACGCTAAAACAGGCACAGAAAACTGGTGCTTCTGCTAAAGTTACTTACTTTACGATTCCCTTATTTGCAACAATTCATTTATCAGGGAGTACGATTACCCTTGTGTCTTGTTCAATCGGCGTGTTACTTATTAATGGACAAGATATCATGTTAACTACATTCATACCGTTTATCTTTATGCTTGGAGTAACTATGATTGCAACTCCTGGAGTTCCAGGTGGAGCGGTTATGGCAGCGCTTTGGATTACTGGAAACAATGCTTGGATTTAACGGGGCAATGATAGGATTGATGATCGCGCTTTATATTGCACAGGACAGTTTCAGAATGCGACAAATGTAACTGGAGACGGAGCACTTGCAATCATCGTAGACAAATTTTCTAAAATTTAATGTTTAAGTTCCAATTAGGTGGGTATATAAGTGATGAACTAAAAATAGAGAGGAATGATTCATTATCAGTTCGGACGATTTACCTTATACAGAACAGATGGACCACGCATTTAGAGGAGTACATGGTTTTGGGTACGATGAATTGAGACAAAGTCAGGAATTAAGATTGCAAGTTGAAAACAAACGACAAGAAGATCATGAAAAGTGTATGCAATTGGCAGCGAAAATTGATGCGCAGGCATTTAGAGGATAATATACAAGAATCCATGGAGAAATTTCTCCGTGGATTCTTTTGTTTTCACTAGCTTCATAGTGAAATCGATTCTCAATTAGTCGATTCTTATTGAAAATAAAGAGAGAATACTATTTACCTAATAGTTTAGTAAAAAGTCAAGAGAAAACAGGAAATCTGTAT
Organism: Psychrobacillus sp. BM2; assembly: GCF_048572895.1. Lineage (GTDB taxonomy): Bacteria > Bacillota > Bacilli > Bacillales_A > Planococcaceae > Psychrobacillus. The sequence continues at coordinate 2,761,139 of NZ_CP183878.1, read as the reverse complement.
ATTCTACAATAATAAATAGAATATGCTTCAAAAGATTTGCAAGGTACCTTCGTTTGAGTTAAGATTAGAATGATAATAAATTAGAATGATTATACATTCGTATTTACTTAATGGAGGTTATTAAATGTCGACTTTAGCTATTAAAGATTTACACGTTGCAATAGACGGTAAAGAAATTTTAAAAGGTGTTAATTTAACAATTAATACGAACGAAATTCACGCAGTAATGGGTCCAAATGGTACAGGTAAATCTACACTAGCTTCTGCTATTATGGGTCATCCAAAATATGAAGTTACATCTGGTTCAATTGAATTGGACGGAGAAGATGTATTAGCAATGGAAGTAGATGAACGTGCGCAAGCAGGTCTATTCCTAGCAATGCAATATCCAAGTGAAATCACGGGAGTAACAAATGCAGATTTCCTACGTTCAGCGATCAATTCACGTCGCGAAGAAGGCGATGAAATCTCATTGATGAAATTCATCCGTGAGCTTGATAGCAAAATGGAATTTTTAGAAATGGATTTAGATATGGCGCAACGTTATTTGAATGAAGGATTCTCAGGCGGAGAGAAAAAACGTAATGAAATTCTTCAATTAATGATGTTACAACCAAAATTCGCTATTTTAGATGAAATTGACTCTGGTCTTGATATCGATGCTTTAAAAGTTGTTTCTAAAGGGATCAACCAAATGCGCGGTGAAGGATTCGGTAGCTTAGTAATCACTCACTATCAACGTCTTCTTAACTACATCACACCTGATCATGTTCATGTAATGATGCAAGGTCGCGTAGTTAAATCTGGTGGACCTGAGCTTGCTCAAAGACTAGAAGCAGAAGGCTATGAATGGATTAAAGAAGAATTAGGAATTGAAGACGAAACAGTTGGACAAGAAGCATAAGAAAGGAGTCGAATAAGCATGACGGTTGAAACGAAATTGGCATTAACCGAGCAAGATATCCGCTCCTTTTCAGAAGGTAAGCAAGAACCAAGCTGGATGACAGAACTTCGTCTTAAAGCTTTTGGTGAACTTGAAACACTTCCGATGCCAACACCAGATAAAACAAAAATTACTAATTGGAATTTCACTGAATTTCCAGTTCATACTGTAGAGAGCAGCAAATTTACATCTTTAGCAGAATTACCTGAAGAAGTGAAGGCTGTTGTAAATGCAGAGCAACAAAACATTTACATTCAACATAATAATACACCTGCTTTTCTTTCATTATCAGAAGAGCTAAAAGCAAAAGGTGTTATTTTAACAGATATATACACTGCAGTTCGTGAGCATTCAGCACTTGTTCAACAATACTTTATGACCGACGGTGTCAAAGTAACAGAACATAAACTAACTGCACTTCATGCTGCATTATTAAACGGTGGTGTATTCTTATACGTACCTAAAAATGTAATAATCGAAGAACCAATTCAAGTTATTTACTTACATGATGATAAAACAGCTTCTCTTTTCAATCACACTTTACTGGTAGCTGATGAAAATAGTTCTGTAACATATGTAGAGAACTACTTATCTACTGTGGATCATGCAGAAGGATTAGCTAATATCGTGACGGAAGTCATTGCCAAAGACAATTCAAGAGTTACATTTGGAACAGTTGATGTTCTAGCAGAAGGATTTACAACATACGTTAATCGTCGTGGTGTAACAAGTCGTGATGCAGTTCTTGAGTGGGCTCTTGGTATGATGAATGATAGTGATACTATTTCTGAAAACACAACACATTTAGTTGGTGACAATTCAGAAGGCCGTGTAAAAATGGTTGTTGTAGGTCGTGGTAAACAGAAGCAAAACTTTACAACAAAAGTAATTCATTGGGGTAAACATACAGAAGGTCACATTCTTAAGCACGGCGTTATGAAAGATGAAGCATCATCTATTTTCAATGGTATTGGTAAAATTGAGTATGGTGCTACTAAATCTAACGCAGAGCAAGAATCTCGTGTTTTAATGCTTAGCGAAAAAGCACGTGGAGATGCAAACCCTATTCTTTTAATCGATGAAGATGATGTAACAGCAGGTCACGCAGCATCAGTTGGCCGAGTAGATCCACTTCAGTTGTACTATTTAATGAGCCGTGGTATTTCTCAACATGAAGCAGAGCGTCTAGTAATTCATGGATTCCTTGCTCCTGTCGTAAACGAATTACCGATAGAAGGCGTGAAGAAGCAACTGACGGAGGTTATTGAAAGGAAAGTTCGCTAATGCTCAATACTAAAGAGATTCGAAGCTATTTTCCGATTTTAGACCAAGAGATTAACGGTCACCCATTAGTATATTTAGACAATGGAGCTACTTCTCAAAAACCAATTCAAGTAATAGAAGCTATCAAAAAGTATTATGAATTTGAAAACGCAAATGTGCATCGTGGTGTTCATACGCTGGGTAACCGAGCGACGGATAGTTACGAAGGAGCACGTGAAAAGGTTCGAAAATTTATTAATGCTAAGTCTACTAAAGAAGTTATTTTTACTCGTGGTACAACAACCGCTATCAATATGGTGGCACAGAGCTACGGCCAAGCTAACCTAAAAGAGGGCGATGAAATTGTTATTACGCATATGGAGCACCATTCCAATATTATTCCTTGGCAGCAACTTGCTAAGAGAACAGGTGCCGTATTAAAATATATTGATTTAGAAGCTGATGGTACACTTTCTTTAGAGAAGGTTAGAGAAACTATTACTAACCGAACTAAAATTGTGTCAATCGTTTATGTATCGAACGTCTTAGGAACCATGAATCCGATTAAAGAAATTACGCAAATTGCACATGAACATGGAGCTGTAATGGTAGTTGATGGTGCTCAAGCTGCACCACATCTAAAATTAGATGTTCAAGCACTTGATTGTGACTTCCTTGCATTCTCTGGACACAAAATGTGTGGGCCAACTGGAATAGGGGTACTATACGGTAAAGAAGCTTTATTGGATAAAATGGAGCCAGTCGAGTTTGGTGGGGAAATGATTGACTTCGTAGGTTTGTATGATTCTACGTGGAAAGAACTTCCTTGGAAATTCGAAGGTGGAACACCAATAATTGCTGGTGCCATTGGTCTTGGAGCTGCAATTGATTTCTTAGAGGAAATTGGCTTAGATGAAATTGAAAAGCATGAACATGAGTTAGCTGCTTACGCCATGGAAAGAATGTCTACAATTGACGGGTTAACCATATATGGACCTGTCGATCCTGCGAAACGTGCAGGAATTGTTACATTCAATTTAGATGATGTACATCCACATGATGTTGCAACAGTTTTAGATATGAGTGGAATTGCAGTTCGTGCAGGACATCACTGTGCACAACCATTGATGAAATGGTTGCAATGTGTGGCAACTGCTCGTGCTAGTTTCTATATATACAATTCAGAAGAGGATTTAGATCGTCTAGTTACTGGATTGCTTTCAGCAAAGGAGTATTTTAACGATGTCTTCTAATTTAGATCAACTTTATCGCCGTGTCATTATGGATCATTATAAAAATCCTCGTAACAAAGGTAGTATCGAGGATGGCGCTTTGACAATTGATATGAATAACCCTACTTGTGGAGATCGCATCCATTTAACACTTCAAGTGGAAGATGGTAAAATTCAAAATGCGAAATTTGATGGAGAAGGATGCTCGATTTCTATGGCATCTGCCTCTATGATGACACAAGCAGTTAAAGGAAAGTCTGTAGAGGAAGCTTTACAACTTTCTAGTACTTTTTCTGAAATGATGCTTGGGAAAGATTATGATGATTCTATTGAACTGGAAGATATAGAATCATTAAGTGGTGTTTCTCAGTTTCCAGCACGTATTAAGTGTGCAACACTAGCGTGGAAAGCAATGGAAAAAGGCGTATCAGAAGAAAAAGAATAACAGACGAACGGAGGAAATACGATGGCTAAAAAAATGCCTGAAATTGGTGATTACAAATATGGTTTCCACGATAAAGACGTATCCATTTTCCGTTCTAAACGTGGATTAACGAAAGAAATCGTAGAAGAAATATCACGAATGAAATCAGAACCACAATGGATGTTAGATTATCGTTTAAAAGCATTAGAAATTTTTTACTCAAAACCAATGCCTCAATGGGGCGGAGATTTAGGGTCATTAAACTTCGATGAAATTACGTATTACGTGAAGCCTTCTGAGCAAACAGAAACTTCATGGGATGAAGTACCAGATGAAATCAAAGCTACATTTGATAAATTAGGTATTCCAGAAGCAGAGCAAAAATATCTAGCAGGTGTTTCTGCACAGTACGAATCTGAGGTTGTATATCATAACATGAAGCAGGAGCTTCAAGACTTAGGGATTGTATTTAAAGATACTGATTCCGCGCTTCGTGAAAATGAAGATCTCTTCAAAAAGCATTGGGGTACAGTAATTCCTTCATCAGACAATAAGTTTTCTGCACTTAACTCAGCAGTATGGTCGGGTGGATCATTTATATATGTACCACCAGGCGTTAAAGTGGAAACACCACTACAAGCATACTTCCGTATTAACTCTGAAAATATGGGTCAATTCGAACGTACGCTAATTATTGTAGACGAAGGTGCATCTGTACATTATGTTGAAGGATGTACAGCTCCAGTTTATACAACAAACTCACTTCATAGTGCAGTTGTTGAAATCATCATTAAAAAAGATGCGTATTGCCGTTACACAACAATCCAAAACTGGGCAAACAACGTTTATAACTTGGTTACAAAACGTGCAGTTTGTGATGCAAATGCAACGATGGAATGGATTGATGGAAATATTGGATCAAAATTAACGATGAAATATCCAGCTGTTATCTTAAAAGGTGAAGGCGCTCGTGGTATGACACTTTCAATCGCAATTGCTGGTAAAGGGCAACACCAGGATGCTGGTGCGAAAATGATGCATTTAGCTCCAAATACTTCTTCTACTATAGTTTCTAAATCTATTTCGAAACAAGGTGGTAAAGTAACTTATCGTGGTATCGTTCATTTTGGACGTAAAGCTACAGGTGCTCGTGCAAATATCGAATGTGATACATTGATCATGGATAATCAGTCTACTTCTGATACAATTCCTTACAACGAAATCTTGAACGATAATATTTCTTTAGAGCATGAAGCAAAAGTTTCAAAAGTATCTGAAGAACAATTATTTTACCTGATGAGTCGTGGTCTTAGTGAAGAAGAAGCAACTGAAATGATCGTAATGGGATTCATCGAACCATTTACAAAAGAACTTCCAATGGAATATGCAGTAGAAATGAACCGTCTTATCAAATTCGAGATGGAAGGTTCTATCGGTTAATTATATTTTAACGTTGCTACAACAACCTTTTGGGGTTAATTTTATAAAGAAGAAAATCAGTCATTCCGATTTGGTTTTCCGAGAAGTGTAGGAGGCGAACTTTTTAAGTTCGTCTTCTTTTTTTGCGCTATATTTAGATATGTGTCAGCAGTTTTTTTGTATCATGTTCTAACCTACATGATACAAATTGAATAAGGCATTAGATTTAATTAATAGGATATATCTAAAATTGGTGTGCACCTTTAGTGAAAGGAAGTCTTTTATTTCATCTTTCCTCTAGTAGGATATACTGAAAAAGGAGTGGCGAATTGATTTTAATACTATTAGTAGATTCTAAGTATTAACATAGATTTAAATTGAAAAAGAATAAAGAGGGCTTTAAAAAGGTATATTTATAGACTCGCTGTACTTTGTTTAAGTAAGAAGAAACACATTGAACACATTTATTCATCCAGTTCGTTATGGAAGATTCTATAGGTCAATCCAATTATTAATGTAGCAAGGTGTACAATTCGCTGTGCTACATTTTTCATTTGAATGTTTAAATTTAGATTGGGTTAAACTAGTTTGAAATCCTTCTATAAGTGGTAACTTAAAATAAGAAATAGATGTAGTTCTGTAAAGGAAGGAAAGTCAAAATGATAATATTCGAACGACAAAAGAGCTATATTATGGTTGCTCAAAATGATCATGCAAAAGTTTCAAAGGAGATTGCTCTAAATTGTAAAGATGATTACTTTTTTTCTTCTAATCGAATGAAAGAAGTGTTACTTGCAATCGAAGAGCATGATCGTGGATGGATTGATCCAGATGCAGCCCCAATTTGGAATGATAAAACGGAGAAACCCTACTCTTTTATCGATTATCCAACTGATCTCAAAATTTCTTTTTATAAAAAGGGACTCGATGAGGTAGAGGAAATGAGTAAGTATGCAGGTTTGTTATGCAGTTTACATTATTCTTCCTTTATACAGGATGCCGATGAATCAGTAGTGGAAGAATTTTGGGAAGAAGAAAAGCAAAGACAAAATCGACTTTCTGACGAATTAGGAATAATAGAGACAGAGGAAATGAAGGAAACGATGATGTATCATCTAGATTTGTTAAAGTTTTCGGATTTCATTTCCCTTTATATTTGTTTGCATGAACCTGGAGACAACAATAATAAACATTCTTTTTTCCAAAACGGCTTTCCACAGTTATTTCTATTTGCCACTGATAAACCCATCGTTGCACATTGGGAAAGTAAAGAAACCGTGGCACTTTCGTTTTCCCCTCTAAAGAGTGAAACAGAGGTAGAACTACCTTATAAAGAAGTTATGAAAGACCAAATAGAAAACGATGGAATTCTACAGGCTTATAAAGATACACCCATTTCCATAAGGAAAATTCTATTTAAATAATACAAAACCAGTCGAAGTGTTATTCACTTGACTGGTTTTTTTGTTATGATATTCGACTTTGTTAAACCATTACAACAAATTGAGAAGCGAAAGATTGTTCTTTTTCAATTTGGATTGCTTGTATCTTAGCCACTTCTTTTTTTCTTGCCGTCGCACAATCAGCTAAATTGAGCTGATCAATTGTATTATTATCAATTAAGTTAGCCAGAAAATCGGCATCTTTTAATGCACTATTTAATCCAAATGCTCCAGTAGGGGTCATCGTATGTACAGCATCACCGATTAATGCGACCCCTTTTTTGCCCCAATTTTCACTAGTGCTACTATACACATCTAATAGAACGAAATCCTTCCACGTTTGAATATTTTCACGAACGGTTTGTTCGAGCTCTGGAAATGCACCAATCAGCTGCTCGACAAATGGTGTAAAAGGCTGCTTTCTAAGTGTGGCAAATGACCCCTCTTCAATATTCCAGCCAATTTGAATAAAACCTTTTGCCTGGGTAAATAAAGAAATTTGCTTCTCTCCGATTAGTGCCATCTTAATAGAAGGTTCCCAGTTTTCTGGTGCTGGAATTCTGGCCCAAAGCAAATCATAACCATGTTTACGGATAGTAACATCCAGTTCCGCTTTTTTTCGAACAGTTGAATTACGACCATCTGCTCCAATAACAAGTTCACTTTCAATGATCACTTTTTCATCATGCTGGGAGGCTTTGACACCCGTATAAGTACCATCTTCATCCTGTAGTAGTTCGTCTACCTTTGTATTCAGCATTAAATGGAATGTTGGATATTCCTTAGCTGCTGCTATTAACACCTGTAACAAATGAATTTGCGGAACATGAATGCCAAGATGTCCGACCTCAGGATCAGGTAGAATTGTTTTATACAGCTCACCATCCTGCCAATACTCAAGTTTCTCCATTCGTAAAAGACCGAGTTTTTGCACTTCGTCAAATAAATTATATTTTTTTAAAATCGCTTCACCTTCTTCATTTAAATGCTCTCCACGAAACGTTTTACCAATTTGATTTGTTCGCTCTATTAAAGCAACAGAAACATTCTTCCTAGCCAATAAATAAGCAAGAAGTGCTCCTCCTGGACCAGCACCTACAATACATACATCTACTTTCATCATTTAAATTCCTCCCTTTGCTTTAAATAAGCGTAATGGGCTTTTCGTAACGACACATATATATATTAGCGAATTAAAAACTTATTATCCATCTTTTGATATTCTAAAGGTATAATACTTTGTTTGGCAGATCATATCCGACTAAAATTCAGATAAAGATCATTCATTATCTCTGAAGCAAACTGGGTGATATGATATTATTGTATTAATAGTGAGGTGATGAAATGATTCAAATCGGCCTGACTGGTTGGGGGGATCATCCAGATTTGTACGTATCCTCTGCAAAGGAAAGATTACAAGATTATAGTGCACACTTTCCTGTCGTGGAATTAGATGCGGCATTTTACGCGATTCAACCAGTAAAAAATAGTGTAAAATGGATTAAAGAAACTCCAGATAATTTTCAATTTGTTGTGAAAGCATATCAAGGGATAACTGGTCATTTACGAGGTGATCTTCCTTTTAATTCGCTCGAGGAAATGTTTGAATTATATCGGCAGTCAATTTTGCCATTTAAAGAAGCAGGGAAACTATCCATGATTCTTGCTCAATTTCCACCTTGGTTCCAATGCAATAAGGAAAGTGTACAATATATACGTAAAGTTAGAGAAGAGTTAAAGGATTTTGAAGTGGTCATCGAGTTTCGACATCAATCTTGGTATGCTCCTAATCGCAGACCAGCCACACTTCAATTTTTGAGGGAAAATCATCTTCATCATAGCGTTTGTGATGAACCGCAGGCTGGGGAAGGAAGTATTCCTTTAGTTCCGATTGCCACTACAAATAAGGTGTTAGTTCGGTTGCATGGCAGAAATACATATGGATGGATTAATCCTGGCAATAACGTGAATTGGAGAGAAGTAAGATACTTATATGATTACAATAAAGAAGAACTTTCTTCTATTAAAAATGTTTGTGAACAACTAGAAAAACAGGAAAAAGAAGTTGTTGTTTTATTTAATAATAACTCGGGAGGGCATGCTGCAAACAATGCTAAAACATTCCAGAACATGCTGGGATTAAATTTTGAAGGCCTGGCCCCAAAACAATTAGATTTATTTGAAGGAGATTTTTAAATGGAATGGATTATATTAGCAATTAGTGGTCTTTTCTCTGGAATAGTTGGAGCTTTGGTTGGACTTGGTGGAGGTGTAATTTTAGTACCGGCTACGCTGTTTTTTGGCGCATCCCTTGGTATGATTCCAAATATTACACCTCAGAGTGTTGTTGGCCTATCTGTAATAATGATGATATTTACAGGACTGTCATCTACACTATCCTATATGAAGACCAAAACGGTTGACTTTAAAAGTGGATTTATTTTCTTTATCGGTAGTATTCCTGGAACGATACTTGGGGCATTTGTAAACAAAGGATTAGATTTACCTTCTTTTAACTTATATTTTGGTATTTTACTTGTTATCTTATCCACTTTGTTATTAGTTCGAGATCGCTTAAGTCCTGTACGATGGTTTGTGGAGAATGGGAAACAGAAATCCTTTAACGATGGCAATAAAACATATGTCTATGGGTATCCCATTTGGTTTGCAATATTATTAACATTTTGCGTTGGATTTGCATCAGGCTTATTTGGGATTGGTGGGGGATCTATTATCGTACCTGCGATGATTTTATTATTCCTATTCCCACCTCATGTAGCAGTTGGTACGTCTATGTTTATGGTGTTCTTATCAGCAATGGTGAATTCTGTTACGCATATATCATTGGGCAATGTACCTTGGTTATATACAATTCCAGTAGTTCCTGCTGCTTATATTGGAGCAAAAATAGGAGCAAAGTTAAACAAAAAGTTGAATTCCGATACACTCGTGTTGGCTTTACGAATTGTACTTCTATTATTAGGTATACGATCTATTATAGATGGCTTATTTTAACTTAATTCAGCTATTGTTTTCCTGCGGAGTTAAACAAAGTGAAACGCAAGCGCGCTGAGGCATATTTGATTAGGATGGGTGAAAAATGATAGAGACGATTTATATATACCATACAAATGATTTGCATAGTCATCTAGAAAATTGGCCCGCTATTCATCAATTTCTCTCAGATAGTCGGGAAAAACATGGTGCAAAGGCTTCTCTTTTAACTCTAGATATTGGAGATCATTTGGATCGTTCGAATATATATACGGAAGGTACCCTTGGAAAAGGAAATGTGCAACTGTTGAATGAAGCAAAGTACGATTATGTAACGATTGGAAATAATGAGGGAATCACCCTAAGCCATGAAGACTTGGAAACCTTATACGTAGCTGCTAATTTTGAAGTTATCGTCTCCAATTTTACTGATTTGGAAGGGGATATTCCGCCGTGGCTATTACCCTTTAAAATACATGTGACACAAACAGGTATTAAAATAGGTATTGTTGCAGCGACTGCAGATTACGGCATTTACTATGAAAAATTAGGCTGGCATGTTCAAGATCCGATTCCACGTCTGAAAGAAGTATGTGATGCTCTTCGTCCAGAAGTGGATGTTCTTATTTGTATGTCTCATTTAGGAATGTCGCAAGATGAAATAATTTCGTTGGAAATTCCACAGATTGATTTGATTTTGGGATCGCATACACATCATGCATTTGAAGAAGGTAAGGTAGTAGGGAATACGCTGCAAGCAGCTACAGGCAAATTCGGGACGAATGTTGGGCTTGTGACGCTGGAATTCGATCATATAGCAGGAGCAATCCAATCGAAGAGGGCAGTATTATTTAGGACAGAAACACTGCCAGTTCCAAGAAACGCAAATGATTCACAGTTAACTTGGGAAAATGAAGGGATAGCTAAAATGTCTAGCGTTGCTTTTTACAACTCTTCTAGATTGAAGAAGGAATGGTTTAAGGAATCGGATTTATCTCATTTCTTCGGAAAAGCACTTCTAGCCTTTACGAATGCAAATTGTGCAATGTTTCCAGCTGGAATCTTCTTAAAGGATCTTCCGCAGGGGCCAATTACTGCAAGGGAATTACATCAATGTTTGCCCCATCCTATTAATCCATGTGTTATTACATTGACTGGTGCTGAGCTACTCGAAGTTATTCGTACAGGGAAAAATGAAAAGTGGCCAAAGCTTGAAGTAAAAGGGCTAGGTTTTAGAGGTAATTATCTTGGAGCCATACTATATGAACAGCTTCATGAACTAGAAGATGGCACAGTGATAGTCAATGAAACACCGCTTGAGCTTGAAAATATATATACGCTGGCAACTTTAGATATGTTTACTTTCGGTTACTTTTTTCCTTCGTTAAAATTCGCTCAAAAACAATACTTTATGCCAGAAATGATTCGGGATATAGTGAGATGGTATGGACAGTATGAAAAAAATGAATATGAGTCATGAAAGTCCTCCTCCTTACATAAGTAGTAATTAGGAGGATTGTTTTTGTTCTATAGAAAGAAGAAAAAACGATTTACTTTCTTTACTAGTCAGCGCAAGTTAGCTATTTTTTTATTCTGTTTTTTGTTATCGATTGCTGGCCTTATTTATTATATTAATGCGAAATTGACCCCTACTTATCTCGATTATGCAGAAATCCAAACAACTAAAATAGCATCCATGGTAATTAATAAAGCAATTAACTCAAGAATTTCCAATACGCTTGATGTAAATGACATAATCGAAGAGGTGCCAACAGATAGCACAAACATGGTAACAACTAGATTTAATACAGAAATAATAAACAGAATACTATCTGATACAAATCAGCTGGTTCAGTCTCATTTGGAGCAGGCGGAGCAGGGGAACTTTTCAAGTTTACCTTATTTAGATGATATCGAGTACGATAAACAAACGATGGAGGACCAAGGAGGAGTCGTATTTTTCGTTCCTTTGGGGCAAGCGATGAATATACCCATCATTGGTAACTTAGGACCGAAAATTCCTATACGCTTTCACGTCATCGGAAATGTACAATCTAATGTTGAGTCATCAATAACTAAATTTGGTATTAATAATGCTTATGTTGAAGTCAATATCCACATTACGGTAAATGTACAGATCATTGTTCCTCTAGCAAGTAAAATGAGTACAGTTGAGCAAAGAATACCTGTTGCAATGGGAATTGTGCAGGGCCAGGTTCCTTATATATACACTGGTGGCGACGGGAGCGCTGCCCCATCAATAGAAGTTCCGCTGCCATTACCAGAAAAATAAAAAACCTTTAAAACCTAGTATTTACTGTTATACTGGTAGAAATGAATAAGAATAGGTAGAGGCTGCATGACTTAAAAGTAGTTTACAGGAGAATGACAACTGTGATTGTAAACGAAAGGAAGTTTTGCCGAAATTAGATGCTGATTGTCGAGACAAATCTAATTGGGGTTATTTTGAACAAAAATAACACTGTCATTTATACAAAAGTATAAGTGGAGAGCTACAAAGTATAAAATTTATGCTTAAAATTATAGCTAATAGCCAACCTATATTTATTAGGTTGGCTTTTTTATATTTAGGAGGATTTGTTTTGGAAAATACGATATTTTCAATTTTGCCACCACTTTTAGCGATTATAATGGTGCTTGTGACGAAGAGAGTTTTATTATCATTGGGGATCGGAATCGTTTCGGCAGCTCTATTAGTAGAAAGCTTTTCACCCGTTGATTCATTAATCATTCTTTGGGATTCTTTTATCACATCATTTTGGGATAATGGATTGAATATGTATAATATTTATATACTATTATTTATATTATTGCTTGGAGTAATTACCGCAATTGTTAGCTTATCAGGAGGAAGTACTGCGTTTGCTGCATGGGCAGTCAAACGTATTAAAACGAATCGTGGATCTAAACTATTAACAGCATTTTTAGGAATTATTATTTTTGTAGACGATTATTTTAATGCACTTGCTGTTGGACAAATAGCTCGTCCAATTACAGATTCTCATCGAGTATCTCGTGCAAAGCTAGCTTATTTTATCGATTCCACATCAGCACCAGTTTGTGTAGTTTCTCCTGTTTCTAGCTGGGGTGCTTTTCTAATAAGTCAGCTGGGGGTTATTTTTGCAACTCATGCAGTCACAGATTATACACCACTTGAGGCGTTTATGTTGATGGCACCTATGAATTTCTATGTGATTGCTGCGCTTGCAATGGTATTTTTTACAGCATGGACAGACAATGACTTAGGCGAGATGAAAAAACATGAGAAACTTGCAAAAGAAACAGGTGTGCTTTTTGATCCAAACAAATCAAATCCAGGTGATTTACAAGGTAATTTCCCGGAAAATAATTATGGTAAAGTGAATGATTTAATCTTACCGATTGTATCATTAATAGTGGTAACACTATTTTCAATGTTTTGGACAGGGTATCAGGCTTCAGGAAAAGTATTGAACTTATTTGTTGTTTTTGAGAATACAGACGTTCCTTTTTCGCTATTTATAGGTGGATTGGTATCGAGTATATTAGCTATACTTTTGTATATACGTCAATTCAAGAGAAACAAAGAAGCAAGTATTGGGTTAGTTGGAAAAGCAGTTATTTCTGGCATAAATTCAATGTTACCGGCTATTTGTATTTTAATATTTGCTTGGTCTCTTTCATTTTTAATAAATGCACTTGGAACTGGAGCGTTTTTAGCTAAGCTCGTTACGGAAAATAATATTCCGGTAGGGGTAATTCCTTTCTTACTTTTTGTTTTAACTGCTTTTATGGCTTTTGCAACTGGATCCTCTTGGGGATCGTTTGGAATCTTACTACCAATTGGTGCAAGTATTATTATGGTGGTAGAACCAGAATTACTACTTCCAGTTTTAGCTGCAGTTTTAGCAGGTGCAGTTTTTGGAGATCATTGTTCTCCGATTTCCGATACTACCATTATGTCAGCAACTGGTGCGGGGGTTAACGTAATTGACCATGTAATAACACAGTTACCTTATGCAATTATTAGTGCTATCATTGCGGCTATAGGCTATTTAGTTTTAGGTTTGACAGGTTCAGTTATGATCGGATTAGTAAGTGTAATTGCCATTCTTATCGTGTTTTTTGCTGTTTGGAGTTTTAATGGCAAACGAGTGGTTTAATTAGTTTTATATAAGATGTCTCTGTTTTTGTATGGTTGTTTCCAATTAAATATTATGTTACATTGACAACAGAGTTGTTAGTTTATTTAGAATGGGGTCGAAATGAAATGACATCGTGTAAACCAACGAAAACAGAGCATCAAAGAAAACCAGAGTGGCTAAAAATTAAGTTAAATACGAATGATGAATACAAAGGTCTAAAAAAATTAATGCGTGAAAATAATCTAAATACAGTATGTGAGGAAGCAAAATGTCCAAATATTCATGAGTGTTGGGGTTCACGTAGAACTGCTACATTTATGATTTTAGGGGCTATTTGCACACGTGCTTGCCGTTTTTGTGCTGTAAAAACTGGGCTACCTAATGAGTTGGATTTGGCAGAACCAGAAAGAGTTGCAGATTCGGTTGTTGTTATGAATTTAAAACATGCTGTTGTAACAGCAGTTGCTCGAGATGATTTAAAAGATGGTGGGTCCGAAGTTTTTGCTGAAACCATTCGTGCGATTCGACGCAAAAATCCTTTTACGTCAATAGAAGTTTTACCTTCCGATATGGGAGGGATTGAGCAAAATATCCGCAATATTATGGATGCAAAACCGGATATTCTTAACCACAATATTGAAACTGTTCGTAGACTCACTCCAAGAGTTCGTGCAAGAGCAAAATACGATCGTTCACTAGAATTATTGCGTCGAGCAAAAGAAATGCAACCAAGTATTCCGACAAAATCGTCGTTAATGTTAGGTTTAGGGGAAACACATGAAGAGATACTGGAAGTGATGGACGACCTTCGTGCTAACAATGTAGATATCATGACGATTGGTCAATACTTGCAACCTTCCAAAAAACATTTACCAGTTCTGAAATATTACTCCCCAGCAGAATTTGGAGAATTGCGTAAAATTGCCATGAGCAAAGGGTTCTCACATTGTGAAGCTGGTCCACTAGTTAGAAGTAGTTATCATGCAGATGAACAAGTTAACGCTGCAGCTAAGCAAAGACAATTGCAAGGTGAGGAACTTCTAGCTACTCCAAATAGCTAATGGATGGTGATTGAATGATAGTTGCTGAAGGCTTTACTTATGAAATTATAGAAGATTACCGTGAGGCATTTAAGGAAGAAGCTTTTTTAGATCGTTATAGTGAAATTTTGACAAAATACGATTATATTATGGGTGATTGGGGCTATGGACAGCTTCGTCTCAAAGGTTTCTTTGAGGATCGTAGTCACAAAGCAACATTCGATACGAAAATAGGGACGATGAAAGATTATTTATATGAGTATTGTAATTTTGGTTGTGCCTATTTCGTAGTGAAGAAAACAGGAGTTGCTCCTAAAATAGTTCCTGTAGAAGCTATAAAAGAAGTAAACGAAAACCTTGAGCAAGATCAACTATGATCTGCTCAAGGTTTTTTGTTTATTGTATAGAATTGGATATGGGCTATAATAAGAGACTTACGGGCTAAAGTTGCAATTTTATGGGCTGTCTCCAGAGGTTTAAGGGCTATCAGTTGAAAATTATACAGTCTACCACAGTCTATGAGCTATCCAAGTTTATAAATGAGTTATAGAAAGTCCAACTATCAATACATAAAAATAGCTAGCTTTGATAGTAATGACAACTTACCGACTCGTACTAACTTAGTAATTCGCGTAGATAATCTCGTAATTCTATTGCTTCTTCTTCTGATCTATTAAATACATGTTCAAGATAGCCTGGTTCTTCCACATCATCCGCTCCGATAATAGCTGCTCGTCCATATTGTATATCCATCACAAGTACTTTTCCAAAAAAACGAGAACTTTGGGAAATAGCTAAATCATACCTTTGAGATTCCCCTGTAAAACCAACAAATCGTGTTTTAGTATCCTCTACATCATCGTACAAATAAAATCGTTCCACCGTGTGACACTCCTTCCTACCTTAAAATTATGGTACTATAGAATAGGAGTATATATCAAATGAACAACAATTAGGAGGCTTTTCAATGTATTTTGTAGATAGAAAAAAAATTGCTTTAACATTGGCTCATATGAACCAGTTGTTAAATATTATAGAGACAAAAAATGATTGGCAAGCAGATGAAGTATCCAAATTAGCGTTTGAACGAATTGGTCATAATATTATTGAATCTATTATCGACGTAGGTAATTCGATGATTGATGGATTTATTATGCGTGATCCTGGTGGGTACGATGATATTATTGATATATTAACGGATGAAAAAGTGATCACGGTTGAAATGGATGGTCCTTTAAAAGAAGTTATAGAGTTTAGAAAGGTTCTTGTGCGTCAATTTTATGCGGTGGATCACTCAAAATTAGCGGAAGTTCTAGCAAAGAATTTTCAATACTTAAAGGAATTTCCTAAAGCTGTGGAAATATATTTAGTAGATGAACTCGGGCCAGTTTCCGCATTTTTACCTGAGGATTCCAATGTTAAATTATAAAGCATATTTTATAGATTTAGATGGCACCGTCTATAAAGGAAAAACGCCCATTCCTGAGGCAGTGAAATTTATTCATTATTTACAGAGCAATGGTACGCAGCCTTTTTTTGTTACGAATAATTCCTCCATGACGCAAAAGCAGCTTCAGGAAAAACTAGCTGATATGGATATTCATATAGATACTGCACATATTATTTCTTCTTCTATTGCTGCGGCTAATTATATTAACGAGTATATACCAGGCAAGGAAGTATTTATGATTGGTGAGCTAGGTTTAGAAGATGCGCTTAAATCGAGAGGTATTTCTATTACGGCTGGTATGGCAGACGTTGTGGTTCTTGGAATTGATCGCGCCATAAATTATGAAAAGCTAGCTACTGCTTGTCTTTCTATACGAGCTGGAGCAGCATTCTTATCGACGAATAGCGATCATGCATTTCCTTCAGAAATAGGGTTTTTACCGGGAAATGGGGCTTTTACAAAATTAGTCGAGCATTCTACTGGAGCAGAGCCTGTGTATATGGGAAAACCTCAACCATTTATGTTAGAGTTCATACAAAAACAATATGGATTTAACAAAGAAGAGATGGTTATGATTGGGGATAATTATCAAACAGATATTTTGACTGGTATTCATATGGGAATTGATACTGTGCATGTGAATAGTGGGGTAAATAGTACAGCAGAAGTTAAGCATCAAACAATGCAACCTACCTATTTTTTAGAATCTTTAAGCGAATGGACAAAATAAAAAAGACTGTAGCTCGAAGGCCCAGTCTTTTAAAATAGAGGATTGTCCTCTATATATTGGTAAATGTTTGCAACAAGTTCGCTTGGGGTATTTGCTTCTACAACCTCACCATTCACAATGGCAAATATAGTTTCCGAACAGAGGGAGCAATAACTCAGGCAACCATACTCTAAAACATCTAAATTGGAGTCCTGTTCTAATATGTCAAAAGCCTCTTGGGACCCGTTTGCAAGGTTGCTTATACAAAATTCAACCATAGGATTCACAGCTGTTCACCTCACTACATGGTCATGCTACTCTTTTTTTAAGAAAACGTCAATTAAGATGTTCTATTGTGAAATGTATCACAATCTATTATAATTTGAGATGACATTAAATTTAAGGGAGAATATTATGCGAAAATTAGTATTGTTAGGCGGGGGATATGGAAATATGCGAATATTACTTCGTTTATTGCCAAATAATATTCCTGATGATGTAGAAATTACTTTAGTAGACAGGACACCATTTCATAGTTTAAAAACAGAATTTTATGCACTAGCTGCTGGAACCTCTCCGGATAGTAGTATTCGAGTTGCATTCCCAGAAAGCGATAAATTAAAAATAACGTTCGGTGAAATTTTAGAAATTGATGTAGAAGGTAAACAAGTTTTACTAGATGATGGACAAGCAATTGACTATGATGATCTAGTAATCGGACTGGGATGTGAGGACAAATATCATAACGTGCCTGGAGCAGATGAATTTACCTATAGCATCCAAACGATTGGCCGTTCAAGAGATACGTACAATAAAATTGGAGGCCTATCTTCAGGATCTATTGTAGGCATTGTTGGAGCGGGACTTAGTGGAATAGAACTAGCGAGTGAGCTTCGTGAAAGCCGTCCAGACTTGTCTATCAAGTTATTTGACCGCAGTCCTCGTGTTTTAAGAGATTTCCCAGAGCGATTAAGTAATTATGTACAAAAGTGGTTCGACACAAACAATGTAGATGTGGTTAGTAATTCAAACATCACAAAAGTAGAGCCGAACAAATTATTCAATCATGAAGAAATAATTCCTGTGGATGTAGTTGTTTGGACAGCAGGTATTCAACCGGCTGCTCCTGTAAGAGCATTACCCGGTGAAAAAGATAAAACAGGTCGCGTTATTTTAACACAATATCACGACTTACCAAGCTATCCAAATGTATATGTTGTTGGTGATGCGGCTTCTCTACCATTAGCCCCAAGTGCTCAATTGGCAGAAGAACAAGCTGAGCAAATTGTTAAGGTGCTTCAAGCGCGCTGGAAAGATGCACCACTTCCTGAAAAGATGCCCGAAATCAAACTCAAAGGATTCATGGGCTCTCTTGGGAAAAAACAAGGATTTGCATACTTGGCAGACATCTCCGTTACTGGACGAATCGCACGATTGATGAAGTCGGGTTTACTTTGGATGTATAAACGTCATAATGGGTAAAATGAAAAATTTCGAAATGCTATAAATCTAGCATCTCGAAATTTTTTTCGTTATATTATTCAGTATAGCCATATTTCTCAAGTGCAGTATAGACCGGTTTTAGTTGGATATAGCCTTCTCCAATCATTTCACCATTAATCATCACGAGTGGGTAGAAGAATTCATCTTCTGCAATTTGTTTGGCGATATGCTGGTGTCGCTCATTCTCAATTGGCTTTTCGAAATCGATATATGTGAAAGTAACTTGGTGATTTGGAAATTTACGGTCGATGGCTGCTTGTAGCCATTCATATGTATCCTTGGAAGATGGCGCATTAACGCAACTTGCGCATACTACATCTGCTCCAAATACTTCTATATTTAAAGATTGAAACGTCATAATGATTTCCTCCTTGGAATTCTTTAATGGATTTTTTCCTTCCTTCACATTATAATGATTATAGCGAAAGGAGTCGATAGATATGACTGATACAATGAATGAACAAGTTCAAGAAGTTTTAGATAAATTGCGTCCATTTTTACTTCGAGATGGAGGAGACTGTGAGCTTGTAGACGTTGAAGATGGTATTGTAAAACTACGCCTTCTAGGAGCTTGTGGCAGCTGCCCGAGTTCAACGATTACACTTAAAGCAGGTATTGAACGTGCACTTTTAGAAGAGGTTCCAGGAGTAGTAGAAGTAGAACAAGTATTTTAATAAAGAGCAAAAGCTCAAGCATCTGGACGGAGAATCACTTGTAGAAAGTTATTCATATGCCCTGGACTTTATATTTTCCTAAAGCAAAAAAAGAAGAAGCCTTTTAAAGGGCTTCTTTTTCTTTTTGAGCACGAATTTCATACCAACGATCTTTTGCCATTTCAATAATAGTTGGTTCTATGGAAGAATTCTGTTTTTCAATCACTTTAGAGAAGTAACGTGTGGCATATTCAATATCTCCAGTTTTTCTTGATAATTCTGCTATTAAATAGAGCACACGGATTTCGGACATTTGAGTACCATTGTAGTCATCATTGGAATAGGAATCTGCATAACGATCACGAGCAATTTCCAAAAAACGTTTTTCCTCTTCTTGCTTTCCTTGTAATCGGTATAGCCAAGCTGTTCGTAATGCCAAACCTGCCATATTCACAAATTTTTCTTTCTTTAATGTACCTGATAGAATCCCTAGTTTATAGGACATAATTCCCTCTTCAATTGTTCGTTCATTGCCAAATGATCTTGGTGTCCATCTACTGGAAATTTTTTCTTGGATTATTTCCTTTACTCCTGGAGCAAAATATTTTGTGAAGTCATCTGTAAATGAAAAACCACAATGCTCACATACAAATATGTTATATAGTAATGGATTCACTTCTTTATTTTCATATATAGGTTGAAAATCTGTATGATGCGATACAACTTTTATAAACTTTGAGCGAACCTTTGTCGTTTTGAATTTTTGTTTACAGCTCAAGCATTCCATATCTTTTTGGTAATAGGGAGTTAATTCCATTTTGAAGCCTCTTTTCACTCATCCACGTTAGTAGTTCTATTATACCTGAAATTCATCTTGAAAGCGAAGCAAATATTCGAGTAGTTTTCCTTGTATACATAGTAAAAACATTGATATGATATAAAGTGAAACTTCAATCAGTTGAGGTTTTCTTCATCTCCACTGATTGTTAGTTGAACCACTCAGGCTTTTACGGGCAGCTATCTTCCACTTATGCTTTATTGCTTGGACCAATTCTTAGATTGGGAGACTTACTGCCCGTTAATGCGGGATAAATAAGAAAGGGAAGGTGATTCAGATGACAGAAGTAGTTGTTTTGTCTGAAGCGGCAGCTTACCGTGTAAAAGAAATGATGGCGCATAATGGAGAAGAAGGCTCCGCACTTCGTGTTTCAGTAAATGGTGGGGGATGTAGCGGTCTTTCTTATGGAATGGGATTTGATAAAGAAAAACAGCAAGAAGATATAGAGCTTCATCAGCATGGAATAGATATAGTAGTATCAACTGAAGATGCTTCTATACTGAATGGAACAACAATCGATTATAAGGAATCATTGATGGGTGGCGGGTTCACGATAGAAAATCCTAATGCCATTGCATCCTGTGGGTGTGGGACATCATTTAGAACTGCAAAAAAAGAAGGAACGCCTGAAAGCTGCTAATAGTTGAAGAACATTTTCTATTTGAGGAAATGTTCTTTTTTAAATGTTTTAAAGAAGAATATAAACAGTCATTTTATATTATTGTTGATGTTTAATCACAGTATTTTCAGACCTTTACAATTAACTAACATTGTATTGAAATCGTGTGAGAAAAGGTCTAATATAGGAAGTAAGAGTTTTTGTCGAACATTAGACAAAGATGAAGAGTTTGACGTTGTATTCTGTGTCATAACTTTTCTCCAAAAATATAAAAAGGTGGTTGCGATCTTCGTGAAAAGACCAACAATTCTAGTATTAGGTGCAGGATATGGTGGATTATCTACCATAGTAAACCTTCAAAAATTAGTGGGTGCAAATGAAGCCGACATTACATTGATCAATAAAAATGATTATCATTATGAATCTACTTGGTTACATGAAGCTTCAGCTGGTACATTACGTCCAGATCAAGTTCGTTATGATGTGAAAAGTGTAATCAATTCTAGTAAAGTAAACTTTGTGAAAGCTACAGTCGATGCGATTGACGTGAATACTAAAAAAGTTACAACGAGTGCTGGTGAGTATACATATGACTACTTAGTTATTGGTTTAGGCTTTGAAGGTGAAACATTCGGTATCCCTGGCTTAGATAAATATGCACTTTCCATTGCTAATGTAAATGCTGCTCGTCAAATTCGTGATCATATTGAATATCAATTTGCAACATGGTCTACAGAAGAAGTACAAGATGATACTCGTCTAACTATCGTAGTAGGTGGAGCAGGATTCTCTGGTATCGAATTCTTAGGTGAATTAGGAAATCGTGTTCCGGAACTTTGTAAAGAGTACGATGTACCGAAAGAAAAAGTTCGTGTAGTTTGTGTAGAGGCAGCTCCAATGGTATTACCAGGATTTGATCCGGAGCTAGTTGAATATGCAGTAAGACAATTAGAAGCTAAAGGAATTGAATTCTCTATTGGAACTCCAGTAGTTGAGGCAACTCCAGAAGGCGTAAAAATTAAAAAAGGCGAAGAAGAATTCGAATTCATTAAAGCCGGTACAGTAGTATGGGCTGCAGGTGTTCGTGGTAACCGCTTAATCGAGTCATCGGGTATCGAAAATATGCGTGCACGCGTTAAAGTAGAAAAAGATATGAGAGCTCCTGGATTCCCAGATGTCTTCATCGTCGGAGATTGTGCTCTAATGATCAATGAAGCTATTAATCGTCCATACCCACCAACAGCTCAAATTGCAATGCAACAAGCAGTAACTATTGCAAAAAATATTGTAGCTCTTATGAATGGTAATGCAACTGAAGAATTTACACCAAGCTTAAAAGGAACTGTTTGTTCTCTTGGAGAACATGATGCAATTGGAGATGTAATGGGAAGAAAACTTACAGGTACAAAAGCATCCATCATGAAAAAAGTAATCGATAATCGTGCCCTTTACATGATTGGCGGAATTCCATTGGTAGTGAAAAAAGGTAAATTCAGCTTATAATTATAAAAAACTATTGTAGCCCCCACTTTTTTAAAAAAGTGGGGGCTTTTTTAAAGAAAGTATATAAAAATGTACCATGAACACTGGATTTATAGCACTTTAAAAAGTGAATAATACTTGTGATTTCCGTTTCAGGTGGACGCTTTCCGCGGGCACGGCTTCAATCTCCTCGTCACTGCGTTCCTGCGGGGCTTTCAGCTCGTGCTGTTCCCGCTGGAGTCGTCACCTTTCACTACAATCAATTAGTGTGTAGTACTCCACTATAAGATTTAGCATAGCTTATCACTTGGATAATAAGATGAGTCAAGCTTTAGAGAATGATCAAATTACTTGTAATCACTTTTGAATTAGAAATACATTTATCCAATAATAGATGAAGAAGTAGATTCTCTTTTATACTAGTGGAAGTATAGAGGACTAGTAAGTATTTACTAAATAAAGAAGCGAAATAGCGCCAGAAATTGTATCTTCTGGCGCTTCCTCTATAAATAGGAAAATATCTTTTCTCTAGTTATCCAAAAATGCACTTGCCTGTTTCTAAAAGTTGTAGGAGGGCGACGGACAGAAATACGCCATAGGATTACTGAAAAAGAGATGCTGGTTGGTTGGTGACGAACGTCACCAACCAACCAGCATCTCTAAAAATTCACTCGGTAATCTTATAGCAAAAAGGTCTGTCCAAAGCACTTCGAAAACGATAGAAACAGGTTTTGGACTTAATTGGAGCTTGCACTACTAGCGTAAATCAGTTAATTTTGGCCAATCATTTTTCTCCTTTACAAATTATTTTGTATGTGATATATTATCTGAATATTAAAAACTATTTGAGAAGGAGACGATTATTATGACAAAGATGAAAACTGAAACGAAAAACACGCATTGTCCTTATTGTAAAGGAGAGGGCTATTTCCAGCTTAGATTAGGTGGATCTGAAACATGCAACTGCTGTAATGGTTCTGGAAGAAAGTAATGAAGATTATGACAAAAAAGTGAAAACAAATATGTTCATTGAATACTAACCTCCGTTAAGGTAAACTATTTACAGATGTTACGGAGGTTATATAATATGGAGTTTATGTTAGTTCAAATGATACTTTCAGTTGTTATATTTTTTGTCATGTTTTTTGGAATTGCCTTCTTATTGAATATGTTACTTCGTATGACATGGTTCATGGCCATTCTTTATCCGATTGTTGTGGTACTAATCATTGATGAAGTTAAATTTTTTGATTATTTTACAAAACCAGGATATGCTTTCTCTGCTTTAGGGGAAAAAATTGTTTCCCTTCACGCTGCGGATATAATTATTTTAGCTGGTGGTCTTGTAGGTGCAATTGCTGCAGGGTTTGTCATAAAATATTTGAGAAAAAATGGATATCAGATGTTTTAATAGAAAAGGATGGCTCACCTGAGCCATCCTTTTCTTATTGAATAAAATTGTAAATTACAACGGAAATTAGAATACCGGTTATGGCACCCATGAAAACTTCAATAGGTTTATGACCAAGTAAAGTTTTCAGTTCTTCTATTTTTTCCTCATTTTTCTTATGTGACCAATCTTTCGTTTGCTCCACGAATAGCTGGAAGTCAAGACGCATTTTATTGATCATAATTGCTTGTTGACCTGCCTGAAAACGTACGCCTGTTGCATCGAACATAACAATTACTGCAAAAACCGTAGCAACTGCAAACAATGGAGAACCAAGCCCTGTTTCAAAAGCAATAGCAGTACATAAAGAAGTAACAGCAGCAGAGTGAGAACTAGGCATTCCACCAGTAGAAGTGAATAACGACCAATCTAATTTTCTCGTCATTAAAAAGTGAATAGGTATTTTGACGAATTGTGCAAAGAAAATAGAAAAAAGTGCAGCCATAAGTGGAGTATTTTGGAGGATTGCCAAAGTAGACACCGCCTTTCATTTGAACTTATATTATTGATAGTATAACACACTCCTACTAGTCGAAAAATACGTAAGGTTGCTATATAATAAGATTATATCCGAAATAGTAGGGGGAAAAATGATGATTATCCATACAAATGAAGTATTATTTGAAGAAGTACAATCGGAAACGCTTGTAGTTGCGGTTTCAAAACATGTAGAAAATACACCAAAATGGGATACTTTCTTAAATAGTTTTGGCGAGCATATTGGGGAATGGGTAAAAAGTGGGGATATCTCCACTGAGTTAAAGAAAATCGTCAAAATTCCTGTATCAAATCATGAGTCAGTAAAAAGAGTACTATTTGTAGGAATCGGTGATCGGAAACAATTAACACAAGAGCGAGTGCGGGAAGCATTTGGGCTTGTGGGTAAAGAATTACTAAGTAGTAAACCAGAGTCACTAGGTATTTGGCTTCCTTCATTTACTACTGAAGCTATTACTGTAGCAGATGTAGCATATTTAGCAGCTGAAGGAATTGGGATGGGTTCATTTACATATGAAGGGTACAAAACAACTTCCAATGTTCCGGACTATTATTTACCGTCTATCGAATTGTTATTGGATACAGAGGATGATGAAGTCGTTTCTTATTTTGAAGTAGGAACTATTTATGCTGATGCGGTAAATGAAGCACGAATTCTTGTGAATACACCAGGTAATGTATTAACTTCTACTCAATTAGGGGAGTATGCAAGAGAACTAGGTGAAACATACGGATTTGAAACAGAAATTCTCGGTAAAAAAGAGATTGAAGAGCTTGGAATGGGTGCACTCCTTGCTGTAAATCAAGGCTCTGTTGAGGAACCAAGACTTATTGCTTTAAAATATCAAGCAACAGACGACTGGACAGATGTTGTAGGATTAGTAGGGAAAGGTATCACTTTTGATACGGGTGGATACTCACTTAAAACCAAAACAGGCATCGTTGGTATGAAGGGTGATATGGGAGGAGCAGCAGCAGTTTTAGGTGCAATGCAAATTATTGGAGAGCTTCGTCCAAATAAGAATGTCCTTGCTATTATTGCTTCAACAGACAATATGATTTCAGGTAATGCTTTCAAACCAGATGATGTAATTACATCAATGAGTGGAAAAACTATTGAAATATTGAATACTGATGCAGAAGGTCGCTTAGTTTTAGCAGATGCTGTAACTTATGCTAAGCAACAAGGTGCGAACTATATTGTAGATGTTGCAACACTAACTGGTGGTGTAATAACGGCATTAGGATACGATAAAACTGGTGCATTAACGAACAATGAAGAATTCTTCGAAACATTCATGGAATCCTCACTTGAAACAGGAGAATTCGTTTGGAGACTGCCACTAACTGAAAACGATAAAAAGCGTATTCGTAAGAGTGATGTAGCCGATCTGAATAATTCACCTGGTGGAGATGGCCATATGATATTCGGTGGAGGATTCGTCGGAGAATTTGTGGAGGAAACTCCATGGATTCATCTGGATATCGCAGGTACATCCGATACAAAAGCAGCTCATGACTTTGGACCAAAAGGTGGGACAGGAGTAATGGTTCGTACACTTGCTACTTTAGTGGAAAGAATGGCTGACGAAGAGTAGGGCAAACACACAGACTCACTTTCCCCAGTGGCATACACTGAGAGGAAAGGAGGAGTTACATGGTACGATATCGGGGAGGTTTTAGGGGACCTGGATTTGGCGGTTTTAGAGGCCCTGGATTTGGAGGCTTTGGGAGCCCATTTGTAGGGGGATTAGTCGGAGGTCTTGTAGGTTCTGCATTATATGGAGGGTTCGGATACGGAGGGTATAGGCAACCATATCCATATTACCCGTATCCTAATTACTATCCATATTCACCATATCCTTATCAGCCATATTATGGTGGGTATTATTAACAAAGGCATTAACTAGAAAAGGCTTCTGTATCTACGAATAATTCGTGGATGCAGGAGCTTTATTTCATTTATTAGAGGGGGACAAACTAAAAAACTTGAATACTAGTAACCACATACTATAGTATTTTTCTGAAACTAATAGAAGATTCAAACGTCTATTAGTTATTGAATCTTTTGGGGGTTGATGTACATGGAAAATACTAAAGAAAAAAATGAATTATTAGAATGGATAAAAGCGATTGGTATTGCTTTTTTATTCGTATGGGGAATTAGGTTTTTCCTTTTAACCCCAATTGTAGTGGATGGTGCTTCTATGATGCCAACCTTTGAAAATGGTGATAAAGTAGTAGTCGATAAAATTGGGCCAAAATTGACGGAGTATAACCGATTCGATGTGATTGTATTTGAGGAGAAGGAAGATACTAATTATATTAAGCGTATTATTGGTGTTCCTGGCGATCGCATTTCTTACGAAAATGATGAATTATTTATTAACAATAAGCGATACGAAGAACCCTACCTGGAAACCTATAAAAAAGAGTTAATAGACAATGGTACACTTACGGAGGATTTTACATTAGAAGAATATTTAGGTGAGGTAGTTGTACCTGATGGATACTTTTTTGTTTTAGGAGATAATCGCCGATACAGTACCGATAGCCGAGATCCTAGAGTTGGTTTTGTTTCGAGGGAAAAAGTATTGGGCACTGCAAAAGTTGTATTTTTTCCTTTTAACAATGCAAAGATAATAAAATGAAAAAAATGAATCTGCAAAGTAAAATACCTTGAAGCAACATTTCTCTTCTAATTTAAGATGGGGTTTTATGAAGTATATTACTGTATGCCTCATAAAGAAGCGAAATAGCGAACGATATTATATCTTCAAGAGCTTACTCATTGAATAGGATAGTGTCTTTTCTCTAGTTATCCAAAAATGCACTTACCAACCTCCAAAAATCAATCGGTAATAATATAGCAACAAGCCTGTTCAAAGCCTATCTAAAACAATAGAAACAGGTTTTAATCTTAAAGGACCCGGTCTCTTTTTTCTTAAGCTAACTAATTCTTTGGATTAAAGATAGAACATTATAGGTAGCAAAACTACCAAATTGTATAACCATAGTGTTCATTTGTGCACCAGAAATGTAAAAGAGTGACTCAAAAGCTTTGCTTTCAAGTCACTCTTTCTATTATTCAATCAAGTTCTGAAACAGTCACAAATGTATAACCTTCACTCGTCAAATATGCGAGTACACTTTCTAATCCTTGGGCAGTGGATAAATGAATATCGTGCATTAAAATGGTGCTTCCGTCATGAACACTGCTTTTCACAGATGCGAGTAGTTGAGTAGCATCACGGTGTTTCCAATCAAGCGTATCTACATCCCATAAAACAACTGGTAAACTCAAAATATTCAACATATCATTATTAAAAGCACCGTAAGGAGGACGAAAAACTGTAGGTGCTGAACCAGTGGATTGCTCGATGATGTTATTTGTTCTTGAAACTTCTTCTATGATTGCATCTGATGCCATATTAGTTAAGTTTGCATGAGTCCAAGTATGGTTGCCGAGCTCGTGGCCAGCTTCCAACACATCGCCAGCGATTTCTGGGTAGAATTCGACCCTGCTCCCAAGCATAAAGAACGTTGCTTTCGCATCATACTTTGCTAAAGTTGCAAGAATCTTTGGTGTAACTTTAGGATCTGGTCCATCATCAAAAGTTAAAGCTACTTGCTTTTTCTTTGTATTTCCAGTTTGTTCGTCAACTTGTACTTCAGTCTCATTGCTTTCTTCATCTTCCTCCACATCCTCATCCCCAGAAACTGCTTCAACAGGTGTTTTATGCAATGAATCCACTGGAACTTTGGGTTTATAAGGTGCGACTAATTGTTCTATTAGCTCAGCAAGTGGGACTGCAATAATCGGTGCGCCTGCAGCACCATTAGCTATTTCGTATTCATCAAAATACACAACAAGTGTATCTTCTATTAACGCAAACTTCTCAAAGTTACTCCATTTGGGTTCGGTAGCCAGCAACATTTCATCTTCTAGCACTTTATCCTTAAGGCTTGGATCTTTCTTAATATTGTCTCGTACAAGTGTTGAAAGCTTTATAAGATTAGATTCTTCATGTCCAAATAAATCATCAATTTCTATAACTTCACCTGAAGCTGGGTGGTAATGAATAGTGTTGAAACTTGTATATCCATTCGCACCACCTATATACGTTCCAGTAATCATTACAAACGAATAAGAACCTGATGTATGTGGAAATATTTCAAATGAGATGTTCAATTCTCCGGGTGTTTTACTACCAACGCGTTTATTTTCTTGCATGGCGATTAAATAAGTGCCAAGTTGTTCATCTATGTATTTTTTTATTTGAGCATTAAATGATTCTACTTTACTTTGTGGATATTGTATCGAGTAAGGGGAATATTCATCATTGGACACCTCGCTTTTAATAAGTATTCCAGGAAAAGCCGATTCTTTAGTCGACTCCTCTTTTGATATTTCAGGTGGTTTTCTGTTATCGGTTGTAGTTTGTTTTGCATTACTCTTTGTTGAGTGACTGAGGAAGATGAGGCTTATACTCAGAAGTGCAATCATACTAATAAAAGCAGCATCAATCCATGGTTTTCGTTGTTTGTTGCGGGATTTGTTCATAATCTAGGTCTCCTTTCATTTATTAGACGTTTCATCTGATAAAATAGTTTGCTAATAAAGCAATTAAATATTATTGGCATAGTAAAAAATAAAATAGGAGCATGTTTTGAAAAAACTATTTCAAAACATGCTCTTTAGATTGTTTTTAATGATTGTCTATTGTAGCTTTTCTCTTTTCTTTTTAATCACTTCTGCTAAATCATCCCGTACAGTTTTATCGGATAATTTCACACCTGACAGGTAAGCTGCACGACCCATCATATGACCTCCAACAGGTCCTGTGATGAATATAAAGACAATCCCTAGTAGAATACGAGAATTGAAATGACCTTCGATTAACCAAAAATGTAGGAATACCCCTACTAAAATACTCATAATCCCTAAAGTTGCACTTTTTGAAGCGGCATGAGCTCTAGAGAATGCATCTGGTAGGCGTATTAAACCAATAGCGGTCACTAATATGAAAATGGTTCCAAAAGAAATAGTAGCAATGATAAGTATATTAGCTATTACGGTCACGTTGAATGATTTCTCCCTTCTCCGTGAATTTAGAAAAAGCAACAGTACCGATAAAAGAAAGAACTGCAAGTAACAATATAACCTCTAAGAAAAAGACGGTATCAAAAAGGATAGAAATAAGCCCGATCAGCGCTATAAGCCCAACTCCTATAGCATCCAATGCAATAACACGGTCGGGAGTAGAAGGACCTTTCACAAGGCGATAAACAAAGCCTAGAACGGATAAACTAATTAATACAACAATTATCCAAAGAAAAGTAGTCATGATCTGCTCACCTCCAAAATGGCTTTTTCAAACGTATTGCGTATGGAATCGATCGCTTCATCAATATCTTCAAAATCTATCGAGTGGATATACAATATTTTATTGTCATCTGAGATATCAATAACTACGGTACCTGGTGTTAAAGTGATCAAACTAGACAGAAGAGTAATCTCCCAATCTTGTTCGAGTACTGTCGGCATCGCAAAGATTGCTGGACGAATAGGCATAGTTGGTTGCACGATTAACTTCAAAACAGAAATGTTAGACATCACAAGTTCCTTTAGAAATAAGCTAGCTAATTTAATGACGGCCCATAGACGATCCATATAAAATCTAGTACTTAAAGATTTACGGAGCATGAACAGCATAAGTAATCCAAGTAAATATCCGACAATAAACGTCGTAGGCTTAAAAGAAACTGATAGGAACATCCAGGTAAGTGCGATTAGTACATTCAATAAAACTTGAAAAGCCATATTATTTCACCCCTTCAAATACTGCATCAACATATATTGAAGGATCGAGGAGCACATTTGTAGCATCTGCCATAAATGGTACTAAGTATTCTGCGCCAACACCATAAAGGACCGTAATACCAGCTAATGTGATGGCTGGAGCCAATAAATGACGATACTTTTTCGGACTAATAAGATGTTCTCCTTTTTCCTCACCCCAGAATGCATAGATGAAAATACGAATTGCAGAGAGCAAAACTAGAAGACTTGAGGCTAATATGAAGATACTTTGCCATAAAAGCCCACCTTCAAATCCACCTTGTACGATTAAAAGCTTCCCTATAAAACCACTTAGAGGCGGAATACCAGCCAGTCCAAATGCAACTATCAAATAAACCCAACCCAACAGTGGATAACGCTTCATAAGGCCGCCCATTTTACGCAAATCTGACGTACCTGTTATCTTAATAATAATCCCTATCAAAAGGAACAGTGCACCTTTTATGAGAATATCATGGATCAAATAAAACACAGACCCCATCATTCCACTTTCATTCATTACAGAGGCTCCAAACAATATAACACCTACAGCTATGACGATATTATAAATAATAATTTGTTTTACATCAAAATACGCTAGAGCACCAATACAACCTATTACTATAGTAAGAATGGACAATATCATTAATAAGCTATGCGTGTACCCAACATCGGTTGTGAAAAACAGTGTGTACGTACGCATGATTGCATATACCCCAACTTTTGTGAGCAGTGCGCCGAATAACGCAAGTACTGGAACAGGCGGAGCTGCATACGATCCAGGTAACCAGAAGAATAAAGGGAAAATACCACCTTTAATCCCAAATACGATGAGGAATAGTACTGCTATAACTGTCACAATTCCGGAGGTTCCTATTTCTTCTAGCTTTACAGAAATATCCGCCATATTCAGCGTACCAACTACCGAATACAAATAACCTACTGTAATAACAAACAAAGAAGAAGATACAATATTAACGATTATGTATTTGATTGATTCTTTCAGTTGAACTTTTTCTCCTCCTAAAACGATTAAAACGTAAGAGGACATTAATAATACTTCAAAGAATACAAACATATTGAAAATATCGCCAGTAGTAAATGCACCATTTACACCTGTAAGCATGAATAGTATCGCCGGATAATAAAATGCTTTTTCTCGTGCCTCTCCAATTGAAGTGAAACTATACCACACTACAAAAAATGCGATGATTAGAGATGAGGTAACCAATAATGCAGAGAGCATATCAGAAACCATCGTAATTCCAAATGGAGGTGCCCAGCTACCTAAAGTGAGCGTTTGTACACCATCTACTTTTACTTTCCAAAGTAGAACAAAGGAGGAAGCTAAAGCAAATAGCATACCTATCATCGTTACAATTCGCTGAGCTTTCACTTTTTTAGGGAAAAGTAATAGAACAGCAGCAAACAGAAAAGGAATTAGGACAGGGAATAATAGTAAGTTAATCATTGTCTTCATTTCCTTTCATCAAATCCATATTGTCTGTACCTATAACTTTATATGCACGGTAAGCCAAAACAAGCGAAAATGCGGTTACACCAAAACTAATAACAATCGCTGTTAATATAAGTGCTTGTGGAAGAGGGTCTACGTAATCAGTTATACCGTCCGCTAATACCGGAGCAGATTCTCCGCCTAATCCACCCATAGTCAGTAGTAATAGATGTGTTCCATGACTAAGCAAACCAGTGCCAATTATTATACGTAATAAACTTCTAGAAAGTATTAAATAGACGGCAGCCATAAATAGAAAGCCGATTAAAATGGACATGAGGATCTCCATTATTCATCTCCTCCTATCATTTGAATGATGGTCATCGTAACGCCGACAACAACTAAGTATACGCCTGTATCGAAAAACATAGCTGTATGAATAGAGGTTTCTCCAAGCAGCGGTAAGTTAAAGTAATCATATACATGAGTGAAGAATGGAACATCAAAGAAAATGGAACCTGCTGCAGTAAATAGTGAGATTAATAACCCGATAGCAGTAACTACTGTGTAATTGATCGGTAACATTTCCTGTACAGTTTTCAGATCAAAAGCTAGCATCAATAAAACAATAGCACTCGACATGATCAATCCGCCTACAAATCCTCCACCAGGAGTGTAGTGTCCTGCAAAAAAGATATGAATGGAGAATAGAAAGATGATGAAAAATACAACTTTTGTAGTCGTTTGAATAATTAAATCATTTGTTTTCAACTTTTCTATCTCCTTTCTTTTTTGCTAGGCGAACGGTGATCATTCCGATAATTCCAAGTGATGCAATAGTAAGTACACTAATTTCAAATAATGTATCGAAGCCACGGTAATCTACTAAAATGACATTTACAATATTTCCTCCACCAGCTTCTGAATATACGGTTTCCTTGTAATATTCAGAGATGGATGAGATTAGCTTTTGAGAATGAGAAGCAATAGCTATTAACGTAACCATGACACCGACACCTAAAGCAATAAGGAAGTTATTCAACCTGAAACGACGATCTTCTTTTCCTTTTTCATACTTGTCCATCTTAGGAAGATGATAAAATGCACCTAAAAATAGAGCTACCGATACAGTTTCTATAACTAACTGAGTTAACGCTAAATCTGGCGCCTTAAAAATAATATAAAATAACGCTACTGTATATCCAACTGCTCCAAGCGCAATAATTGCTGTTAGTCTAGATTTGGTTACCAAAATAGTAACGGTACTAATGACCAAAACAATGGAAATCAACACTTCAAAAAATTGAATTGGCGCCAAATTGGTTAAATCTATTACAAATGCATCTTTTAACCACATCGTAAACGCTAATAGAATTATAATCGCAGCGAACATATAGATTAAGTACGATCGTATAGATCCAGTCATATACGTAGAAGATAGTCGATTGGCACCTTTGTCTGATAGGTTCATTAATCCATTATAAAAACTATTGAGTGATATTTTAGCGGGTATCTTTTCATATACAGGTGTCCATTTAGCAATCGTTTTATATAAGATAAAACCTATTATAAAGACGCCTAATGTCATATACAATGCCACAGAGTCAAAACCATGCCATGCTTTAATATGAAATCCAACATCTGCTGGTACTTGATAGGCAAGTGGCTGAATGGCAGCTACAGCAGGTTTAATGAAAGTATTTCCAAAAAAGTTAGGTATAAAGAATATAACTATTACGAGGATTGCTAAAATACCTGGAGACACAAGCATACCGAATGGTGCCTCATGTGCTTTTTTCGGTAATAGCTCCGGTTTGTACTTTCCACGGAATGTATGCAATACGAAGTATAAGCTATACACAAATGTAAAAACACTAGCAATCCAAGCGAATACTGGAAACAAGATCCACCATGACTCCAAAGAGTGTACATTAAAATGCTGTAACGAAAGGGTAGCTTCTAAGAACATTTCCTTACTTAAGAATCCATTAAAAAATGGAATACCGGCCATTGAAAAACTACCTATCATAGCGATAGTAAAGCTAATAGGCATCAGGCTCATCAATCCGCCGAGCTTACGAATATCTCGTGTACCTGTTTCATGATCAACAATACCTGCAATCATAAACAAGCTACCTTTGAACGTAGCATGGTTCATTAAGTGGAATATTGCAGCAAAAGATGCGAACGTAAAGGTAGTCACTAAATCTCCAGTAACATGATAAGAGATAGAGCCAATGCCAAGCAAGGACATGATCAACCCAAGCTGACTTACTGTAGAGAAAGCAAGTATTGCCTTTAGATCCGTTTGCTTCACTGCAAAGACAGAGCCCCAAAACAATGTTAGTAATCCTACACCGGTTACGAGCCAAACCCAAACTTCAGATAAAGCGAATATTGGTGTGAATCTGGCAACTAAGTATAAACCTGCTTTAACCATAGTAGCTGAATGCAGGTAAGCACTAACCGGAGTCGGAGCTTCCATCGCATCCGGTAACCATATGTAAAATGGAAACTGGGCAGATTTCGTAAATGCCCCGATTAGTACGAGCACTAGCGCCAAAACAAAAAACTTATGACCAGCAAGTGTTGGAGCCTGATCGATTAATTCACGAATAGAGAACGTTTCTCCCATAATACCTAATAACAGAAATCCGCCTAGCATCATCAGACCACCGAATACAGTAATCATCATCGATTTTAAAGCACCAAATCGAGAACGATCCTTTGTATACCAATATCCAATAAGAAGGAAGGAAGAAATAGAAGTTAATTCCCAGAAGAAATACAAACTAATGAGATGATCTGATTGGACAACTCCAAGCATTGCACTCATAAATAGTAATAGGTAAACGTAGAAGTTACCCAATTTCTCCTTCTCTTTATCCAAATAAAAGATAGAGTAGAGAACAACTAATGCCCCAATTCCAGTTATGAGTAGGGAAAAAAGTAAACTTAACCCGTCTATGTATGAAACTAATGAAATATCCAATGATGGAATCCATTCAAATTTGTCTAAATATGTGGAGCCATCCATAATGCCAGATATATATGTTGCATAAAACCCAACTAAAACAACGGGTACGATTAACACAAACCATCCCGTATGGATACTTGAAATCTTCTTGAATAAAAATGGAATAACTAGAGCCACTATTATGGGTAAGAAAATTGCAAAAATTAGGGACAAGTGAATCCTCCTCTCAAGTATATGTATTTTAATGCATCCCTAAAATTATAACGCAAATAAGTATTTATTGCATGGGAAAGTAATGGTTACTATTGCATATAGGTTCTTTCTTTCGATATGATATTTAGGAATAGTTAAATAAGTAGAACTAGGTTATTTTACAGTGTCACAAAGAATTCACTTGCTTCAACAACAGTCGAAGAAAAAAGGAAAAATAACAGTAACAGTCTATTAAAGGAGTACATATGAAAAATCCCTATGTGTTTGGCTTTTTACCACTAATTACAATAGTATTATTCAGTTTATCGTTCGCTACATTTACGATGAATAAAGTTATAGAGCTTTTTAAGGTAATTGGTGTATACAGTGGAATGAGAGAATTTCTTTCGGATTTAGAACTTAAACTGTTTTTACTGATCTTACTGGTATTAATCTATTTTATGATTTTTTCTGCATTTAAACTAATTGCAGAAACAATTCATGAAATAGGAATGCTATTTTTCTCAAAGGACTTTGAAGGAAAAACTATGGCACAGGCACGTGGAGGCTATGTAGTATTTTTTATAGGAGCAGTAATTTCTCTAGTAGGATTTCAATCGATGCAATTATTGCTAATTATATTTTTGTTAACTACTTTTATATATTTTGTTTATGTCGTATATAAATTGAGCAACTCGATGAATCTTGTCGGTACACTTGGATTAGTCATGTTTGAAATTATTGTCTGGAGTCTTCTCATCGCACTCGTTATATATATAATTATCAAACTATACAATGGGATAGTCGCAAGTCTTCCATTACTTTAAGATTTTTAAAGTATTACTGTTGATTTTCGTTACAGACGGACGCTTTCCGTTGGTGAGGCTAGAGCCTCCTCGGACTCATAAAATACTGTTCACGAATTGCTATACACGATCTACGTGTATAGCCTTCGTACATAGGAAGTCTTCATACAAGGAACAGATTCCTATACGAGCAGTTTTTACCACAAAGCGGGAAAGTATACGACTAATCTCCATGGATTTATGAATGAAAAATGAAAAGCAAGATACAGAGCTTTTCTATTAAAAATATTAAGAATAAAAGAAGGGTGACAATGGAAATTAGACTGACAGATTACACGGAGGAATGGCAGGTAGAATTTGAAAAGGAAGTTGTTAAGTTAAAGAGAATTTTCGGAAAGCAAGATATTCACTTTGAGCATTTTGGAAGCACCTCTGTAAAGGGAATGAAAGCTAAACCTGTCATTGATATGATTGGCATTGTTCAGTGTATAGATGACTTAGAGCCTTTCCATGAATTACTACGTGCTGAAGGTTATGATATCGTTGGTGAATGGGGCATCGAAGGTAGAAGCCTATATCGTAAGGGCGGAGAAAATCGAACACATCATATCCATATGTATCAATTTGATAACCAACAAATTGAACGTCACTTAGTGGTTCGAGATTACTTGCGAGCACATTCCATAGAAGTTCAAATGTATAATGAATTAAAAATGGAACTATCAGCAAAATATAATGATACAAAAGAATACAGTAAAGCGAAAAAAGACTATGTGAATGAATTAGAAAAGCGTGCGTATGAATGGTATCTCTTTAGAAATATCTAGATTCGTAGATTCAAGACTTCAGGCAAAGTATTGGATTAATTATTTGAAAATTAAGTAATTGCTAGGGAGGTATAGATATGGAAACAGTAGGAGATATCATAAATCGTCTAAGATACCAGGGTATCATTACGGAAGAGGATATAAAATATAAAGAAATAAAAAGCGGCACTACTGATGGAACTATATATAGCTTATCTTATGAAGAAAAGCCATTATATGTATTGAAAAAAGATCAACCTGAAATTATTACTACAACTAAGGATTTTCTTAATACTTATAGAAACGTAAAGTTGCTGCCAAATGTACTTTACACAGATGAAAACAATGAATTTATCGTATACTCGTATATTTTAGGAGACACTCATATAAATCGAGGATTTAAATTAGATTGGATGACCATTATAGTGGAGGAGTTGTTTAATCAATATAAAAAAGCAGATGATACAGTCAGCCGTGGTAGGGTTACCGGTATAAATAGAAATTCATGGGCAGACTTTAATCTTGAAAGTTTGGAATATGCAGAAGCTAATATTGGAGATTTATTTTCAAAGGAAGAACATAGACGGGTAAAAGTTTTAGTAAATAAATTAAATACTTATGAGTATCAAGAAGAGAAGTATTATCTTCACGGAGATGCTGGAGTTCATAACTTTGTATTTAATGACAATAAACTAAATGGAATTATTGATCCATCCCCACTAGTAGGTCCCAAGATTTATGATTTTACATACGCATTTTGCTCTTCTTCGGACAATTTAGATTTAGAGACATTATATTCTTCTTTTTCATTATTGAACCAGGATAACCCAATCAATAATTCAATGCTTTTGGAAGAGGTTCTTTTTCAATTGTATACCCGTATTGGGATTTGTAAAAAAGTCCATCCGCAGGACTTAGGTGCCTATCTTGTAGCCTGGAAGGAATGGCGTAAGTACCTAACATAAATTACAGATAAGAATAATTCTTAAATCTAAGAATGGAGTTTTCTGATGAAAAGATTAGCTATTATAACTGTCGGAAAAACGCATAGTGGCAAAACGACATTTGCCAAAGCGTTAGAAAAAGAGCTTGTGAACTCAGTGGTGATTGACCAAGATAATCATGCCGAGTTCCTTCATACGTATTACCAATCTTTATTGCCCAAGCAGGGGAGTAACACGATTAAATATGCAATTACGCAAGCGATTGTAAATCATGCAGTTGATGATACCAATTCTCATCTTATTATTTGTAACTCAAATCGGAATCGCAAAGGACGATTGAGACAAATCGAATATTATCAAAAGAATGGATTTACAACCATACTGGTGAATTTTGAACTCCCAGATCATATTCTCAAAGAGAGAATCACTAATAGTGAGCGAAGTACATCGATTTTAAGAGTTGCTTCAACTTTTGACGAAGTACTTTCTAGGCAGCAGGCAGAGACAAATAGAAACGATATTATAGCACCTACTGAAGAAGAAGCTGATCATTTATTTGTTATAAAAACATCGGACGAAGTAATGTCTGTTATTCGGAAAATTGTAGATATTGCCTAATGAGGTATGCAAAAATTGTAAGAATTCACCGAATAGAGTAGCCAATGGCGACCGAAATTGCATCTCCGGGATCTTCCTTTCTCTAATTAACCAAAAATGCACTAACCATTTTCCAAGTGCTATAGGAGGACGAAGGATAGGTAGACGCCATAAAATTACCGAGAAATGCAAGGCTGGTCGTGAGGATAGTCACGACCAGCCTTTCTAAAAATTAGCCGGTAAGAATATAGCAACAAGTCTGTCCCAAGTCTATTGAAAACGGTGGAAACAGGTTTTGAACTTATCAGCCAGAGCAATATATTACCTAGTATTTCTCAGTTCATTATTTGGTTAAATATCTTATGATGAATCCTTTTAGATTCAATTCGTTTCATATTTTGCGGCATATCATAGCCGATCCATACGGCAGATGTATAAGTATCTGTAAGTCCAGTAACCCAGTAATCATAATAATCGTTAGTCGTACCAGTTTTAGCCCCAACATAAGAAGAGTTAATATTAACTCCTTTTCCGGTCCCATTCACTACAACATCTGCTAGCAAATCTCTCATTATATTTATAGTTTTAGGAGACCATACTTCGATCTTTTCCTCTTTCCATTCATATAGAATATCGCCATTCTTGTTGGTTACTTTTCGAATAGCATGAGCAGGTTTATACATTCCATCAATGAAACCCGTATAAGCATCTGCCATCTCAAGTACTGTTACACCATTTGTTAAACCACCTAGAGCCGCAGAGTATGTATGATCTTCCTCTATTAAGTGATTAAATTGGAATTGTTCTAATTTAGCAAATGCTTCTTCTATCCCAACAGTTTGTAATAGACGCACAGCTGGAGTGTTATGACTAAAACGAAAAGCTTGTTTTAAGGAAACGTTTCCGTAAATGGCTCCACCGTAATTTTGCGGACAATAACTAGCAATACATAATTTACCTCCACTAATCTCGTTGTTAGGAGTTAATGAGGTCATTTCAAAAATCGGACCGTATACAAGTAAGGGTTTGAAAGCAGAACCAGGTTGTCGCACTGCTTGATTTGCTCGGTTAAAATCAAACTTTCGATAATCCTTCCCACCGAACATGCTAACAATTTCTCTTGTCTTATTATCAATAACAACAGAAGCGGCTTGTAAATCTTTTGTTTTGTCTAAAAGATTATCAATATAGGCTACGTCTTCTTTTTGTTTATGGGGGTCTAAAGCGGTATGTACAATTAGACCTTGAGAAATTACTTCATTCACTCGTGTTTGTAATTCATTTTTGAAAAATACTGCCTGCTGCTCATTGGAGGCAGATTCTATCTTCTCTTGATATCCCTCGCTAGTGCTGATTAAAGACTTTAATTCGTCTAACACATAAGTGCTATATACAGGATACAGTTGCTTTTTTATTTTTGTTTGAAGAACTATTGCCTCATTTTTTAACTTATTCCCATGCTCTGTAGAAATTTTGTCGTTTTTCACTAAAATATCAATTAATAATTCTTGACGCTTTTTAGTAGCTTCAAAGTGTTCCAATGGATTATATACAGAAGGGTTATTTGGTATAGCGCTAATAAATACTTGTTGCGCTTCAGATAATTCATTTAATGGTTTTCCGAAGTAATAGGTTGCGGCAGCACCAATACCATACACCTGGTTGCTAAAATATATTTCGTTTAAATAGTTTTCGAGAATCTCTTCTTTATTCGATTGTTTTTCCATCTCGTAGGCGTAGATTAGTTCTGTCACCTTACGCTCATACGTCTTTTCCGTTGATAAGTAACGTAGCCTCACTAATTGCTGCGTAATTGTACTTGCACCTTGATCACTTGAATTGGCTGCTGCATTTGCAAAAACAGCGCGGAAAATCGCACTAAAATTAAAACCAATATGATTATAAAACTCAACATCCTCACTTTGTATAAGTACTTCCTGTACGAAGAGCGGGATAGATTCTAATGGCAGGGGATCTCGCCACTCTACATAATCCTCCGAGAAAATTACATTATCTTTATCTAAAAGAACAATAGGCGAAGTACTTGCTGGTGTATGAAGCGGGATAGCTTCTTTTAAATCTTCTTTAAATTCATAGGCAGTTAAAATCTCACTATGGATAAACGAATATAAAATCCAAATGAGAGGAAAGCAAAGAAGAACGATAATATAGCCGATTGCCTGACGCATGAGTTGCACTCCAATTCCAATTTTCTAATAAAAAGAATAGCACACTTTCGGTATAGAAAGTGTGCTATCTTCACGATAATTTAGCATGCATTTCTTCTTCTATTAATACATCTTCAAAATCTATTCGAGGTTTTTTTCTAGCGAAGTATATAATGGTAAATGCGACTATGAACAATGCGCCGGTAACAAAAAAGACGGATGAAATGCCGATGTATCCACTTATAAATCCACCAAACATTGGTCCAATAATATTACCTAAAAAGCGGAAACTTGTATTATAGCCCATTAGTTCTCCTTGTACTTCAATCGGAGCTTCTCTACGGATTAAAGCAGTAGTAATTGGTATTAGCCCACCGGAGGCTATACCAAATAAGAAACGTAGTATTACTAATTGCCATAGCTCTGAGACGAATGCCTGAGGGATGATAAACACAAAGGCAAGAATTAGAAGAAAGGATAGTATTTTTTCATATCCAATCGAATCTCCGAGTTTACCCCAAGTTCTAGCAAACAATAGACTTCCAACACCCGTCGCACTAAAGGTAAAACCAGCGAGAAGCGCAACTTCCTTTGAGTTCGTTAATTGAGAAACATATAAAGATAAAAGAGGTTGAATACTAAAAAGTCCAATTTGTATCAATGAAGTAATCATGAGAACATTTAAGATGAGACGATGATGAAATATACTTGAAATAACAGTCTTTCTAGAATATTCATGATCACCAGCCTGTTTCTCTTTGCGAATTTCATGTATTCCAAATAGTACGATTAACGCAGCAATAGAAACTGCTGTTGCTGTAATAATGAATGTATATTGAAAACCGAATGTATCTGCTAAAAATCCACCTATGATAGGACCGAAAAGTGTACCAGAAACACTTCCCATCTGTAGGGTTCCCATCGTTTTCCCAGCGATATTCTTTGGAGTTTGAGAGCTTATAAAGGCTAAGGAGGTAGGGATAAATCCAGTAACAATCCCCATAAATAAGCGAAGGACAAAGAAAGCCTCTACAGAATTGACAAACCCCATGAGCAATACACTAAATGCAATCCCAAATCCATTAATGATTAAGATTGGTTTATATCCATATTTATCCGCGATTCTTCCCCAAATTGGTGACATTAAAAATGCGGACACAAATGTAGCACCGAATACAAGCCCGGACCACTTTTGTACATAGCTTTCTGAGAAATCTCCCATCGTATTTATATATAATGATAAAAATGGCATGATCATTGTCATAGTGGCCGAAACGAGAAAGTTAGAAAACCACATGATCGTAAAATTTCGTTTTTGTACGCTCATTGAAATCCCTTCTTTCTATGGTAGCGTATCTGTTCTAGTACTAGTATAGAACATTTAGTGTGTCGAAGAAAGTTAGATACTTTGTCACTGAATTATGATGTATGATTATGGTAAACTAATTTGGGGTGATTAATTCATGAAAAAAATATTATTATTTATAGTTATAGCAACAATTATTTGCTTTTTAAGTGCTTGTGGATCAGATGATTCTAGTGCACCGAAGGAAGAGGTAGAAAAAGAAGATTCTACTGTAAATACTGATACTGGACAAGAAGGAGAGATAATCATGTATCCACAACTTTCTGAAGAGGTAGCTGCCAATGAGGCTTTAGTTACAATGAATACATCAATGGGCTCAATTAAGATTAAGTTATTCCCTGAATTGGCGCCAAAAACAGTGGAAAATTTCTTAACACATGCAGAAAATGGTTATTATGATGGAATAATATTTCACCGAATTATTCAAGATTTCATGATTCAAGGTGGAGATCCAACTGGTACCGGCATGGGTGGAGAAAGTATTTACGAAGCAGACTTTGAGGATGAATTTTCGATGAACCTCTTTAATATAAGAGGGGCTCTATCGATGGCAAATGCAGGTGCAAATACAAATGGTAGTCAATTTTTTATCGTTCAAGCACCTGATGCAAAAGCAACAGCGCAGCAACTAATCGATGGTGGATGGCCAAAGGAAATTGCTGAAGCTTATGAGGAAATGGGTGGCACACCGACCCTTGATCAAAAACATACGGTATTTGGACAAGTGATTGAAGGATTAGATATAGTGGACAAAATTGCTGCGGTAGAAACAAATGCTGATGATAAGCCAGTAGAAGATATTACTATAGATTCAATTGAAATTGTTCAGAAATAATAGAGGAGTGTATATATGTTTTCGTTTTTACATCTAGCTTTTTTATATTTTCCAG
This sequence comes from Psychrobacillus sp. BM2, assembly GCF_048572895.1. Classification (GTDB taxonomy): domain Bacteria; phylum Bacillota; class Bacilli; order Bacillales_A; family Planococcaceae; genus Psychrobacillus. Next base: position 2,718,991 of record NZ_CP183878.1, on the reverse strand, counting down.
AAGATAAATCGGAATATATACCTGTTGTAATCGAGTTAGCTGTTTTAATAGTTATTTGCGTACTCGTTTTTAGATGGTTGTTAAAAAAATCTAAAAAAGATGCAGATAAAGCAAAACTTATAGAAGAAAAAATTATACAAGCAAAACAAGATAAGCTTAAATAACAGCTCCATAATGATAAAAGATGAAAACACTAGAAGACCTTCCGTGATGGAGGGTCTTTTAGTGTTTTTAATAGATAAGCAGAATATATATAGAAATGTAACTTGAACACTGGATTAGTGATACTTTAAAAATGAATAACACTGCTGATTTCCGTTTCAGGCAAGGGAACGAAGGCAAAGAGCGCCACCTTCCACTACAATCAATTAGTATGAAGTACTCCACTAATTAGATTGGGCAAATTTTAGAGAGTGATCAAATTATTTGTAATCGCTTTTGAAATTAGAAATAGATGAAGAAAGTAGGTTTTCTTTTTTACTAGTGGAAATAAAGAGAAGTAGTAAGTGTTTGACTCATAAAGAAGCGAAATAGCGAACGAAATTTCATCTTCGTGAGCTTGTTTAGGGAAGAATCTTATATCTAGTTACCCAAAAACGCACCTAACCTGTTTCTAAGTGTTGTAGGATCGCGACGGATAGGCAAACGCCATAAGATTACCGAAAAAAGCTACTGGTTGGATGTGACGGAGGTCACATCCAACCAGTAGCTTTAAAAACTCACACGTTAATAATATAGCGACAAGTCTGTCCAAAGCACTTCGGAAACGCTAGAAACAGGTTTTGACCTAAAAGGACCAATCGTTTTTTTGCCAGGTTTTTCTTAAAAGATAAGCGTACAATGTCAAATACTTTTTTCCAGTTTTAGAGTAACTCAAACACGCCTACCGCAAAAAATCCTTTTTTTTACAAGTAGTAATTAACCAAGTTGTTTATATAACAGGTACCCTTTTTTTGATTCAGAAATGGGCATTCACTCGTTTTTCTTGTACTGCATGGATGCATTCTGGCATTGCGTTCAAATTTAGAATTTAACGTACTGATTCGCATTTACAGAACGAGTGGGATAAGGCTTATCTGCGAGGTCTCGGCCTCATGAAAGTTTGATTCGATCTCCACTCGAACCAAAAGAAGGGTACCTGTTTATGTTTGCTTTAAGCAGCTAAAGGTAGTGTTAATTTTTTAGAGATTTCCTGTTCATATTTGAATTCTGGGTCATCCCATTCAAACGGTTTCTGATTTTTTAACATGGCAAAGGCAATTTTAATAAACTTGTTCCCCATCGCGATATTAATTTTTCCAGCCTTTTTGCCTTTTTCCTTTAAACGGATACAAAAAGGCTTCAGGGCCTCATTGTGTCTGGCAAGGCATCGTCCGGCGGTATAGATAGCCCTACGCAGGTTGGCATTTCCTTGTTTGGATATACGTCCAAAATACCCGCCTCCCGGTCCCGATTGTTTTATGACAGGGTTAGTACCAGCTTTTTTAATCAGCTGACCGGCATTCGTGTAATGAGAAAGGTCTCCCATTTCACAGTAGATTTCGGCAGCTGTTACAAGTCCTATGCCCGGCACGGTCAGGAGAAAGATTCCATCGGTTTGAACGAATATACGTTCAATTTCCTCCTCGTACTCTTTAATTGTTTGGGTAGCCCATTCATACGCTTTCAGCTTTTTTTTCAAGAGAAATAACTCGCTTGAAAGCTGGTCTAATGGCTTGGAGACACTTTCATTGGCTGCGAAGAGAAGCTTGTCCATCGTTGTTTTGCGGATTTTTAGGTTATGTTTTTTGGACAATTCCTGTAATCCATCCTCTCCCAGTTCAAGAATTTGAGAAGCGTGTGGATAATGGGTTAACAGATGAAGACTGGCTTTTCCCCAAAAATCACTAAAGATTGTTTTCGTTTTGACTTTCTTATCAACGAGCACGCTGATTCCTTGGTATTCACGCCAGATATGATCATGGACGACCCGAATTTCCATTTTGATACGAGAGCGCTTATTAATTTCACTTCTTCTTGCGCGTGTAAGATTTTGAAGTTCTTTGTACATGCCTGAAGGCAGTTTGGAGTTGGTCGCTTTATTGCCCACCAATGCCTCGGCAATCAGATACAAATCGATGTCATCCGTTTTTGTGTACGTAAGATGTTGTTTCCGTTCTTCATGTGTAGAAGATGGGTTAATGATATGAACAGAATAACCCGCATCTGTTAAAATACGTACGATGTCTTCGTAGTAATGGCCAGTCGCTTCGATGCCCACAAATACCTGTTCAGCTTGACAAGTCTGTTTGGCCTCCTCGATCTCTTTAATAAGGAGTTGCATGCCAGTCTGGCTGACCATGAATGAAAATGGGATGTGAATCACATCGCCAAAATAATTCAGTATCATCGCTTTCTGCAAAACCTTTGAAACATCAATCGGAACAAGCAATACTTTTTCTAAATCGGTACCTCTAAGTTCTTTTGCGAATTGACTTCTTCTTAAACCTTGTTTACCATTAAGTAGTCTCATTGATTATGTCCTCCTTCTAGGGTGGGTGATTGAATTACTTGGTTAAGTATCAATCCTAACATAGTCACTGGGGCTTTTTTGTTTCGAAACTCATTATTTCACACACCAGAAAGTATATAAAAATGTCCCGTGAATACCGGGTTTGTAGAACTTGAAAGAATGAATAAAACTACTGATTTCCGTTTCAGGTGGGGGTACAAAGGCTAAGAGCGCCACCTCGTGTGGCAACGCCTTCGTGACCAACCTCCTGTTGGCCTCCGCGGGCGTTGCCTCAGCCTCCTCGCTGGAAAACATATGCTCCTGCGGTTACTCGTCGCAAAGACATTGCCCAAACAAAGTTTGGCCAATGTCTTCGCTGCGGGGTCTTCACCTAACGCTGTTCCCGCTGGAGTCGCCACCTTCCACTACAATCAATATGACGTGTAGTACTCTACTATCAGATTTGGTATAGCTTATCGCTTAGATAATAATAGCAGTCAAAGTTAATATAGTGATAAAACCGTCTGTTGAATTAAGGACACTATTTTGTAATGAAGAATGAAGCAAGTAGATTTCCTTTTTTTACTAGTGGAAATAAAGAAAAATAGTAAGTAGTTACTAAATAAAGAAGCAAAATAGCGAACGAAATTGCATCTTCGTGAGCTTACTCTATCAATTAGAAAGTATCTTATCTCTAGTTATCCAAAACCGCATTAACCTGTTTTTAAAAGTTGTAGAAGCGTGACGGACAGAAAAAGTGAAACTTCAATCAGTGGGGCTTTTTTTCCCACTGATTGTTAGTTGAACCATTCGGGCTTTTACGGGCAGTTATCTACTGCCCGTTAATGCGGGATAAATGCCCTAAAATTACCGAAAAAGGAGAGGCTGGTTGTGACGTCAGTCGCAACCAGCTTCTTTAAAAAATATTCGGTAATAATATAGCAAAACGTCTGTCCAAAGCCCTTCGAAAACGATAAAAACAGGTTTTGACCTTAAAGGACCGGGCGTATTTTTTCCCGGTTTTTCTTAAAGCAGATATATGCTTTCAAAACATATCTATTGAAGTGATTTTACGAAGCGCGCTACCCCGTCTTCAACAGTAGAGAGTGGACAAGCCACATTCATCCGCACAAATCCCTCTCCAGCTTTTCCGTACTTACTGCCTGGCTCAAGAGCGAGTTTTCCAACCGTTAATAGGCGATCCATCATTTCTTTTTCAGAAATGCCTGTCCCACGATAATCTATCCAAAGTAAGTATGTCCCATCTGGTTTGGAAACTTTTATGCCCTCTAATTTCGAAAGATGCTCTACCACATAATCCATATTTATTTTCAATACGTTCAACAGTTCCTCTAGCCAAGGAGCACCTTGTTCGTAAGCAGTTTGAAGTGCTGTAAGTGAAAATATATTTAAACCCATATATCCTCGGTTCATCGCAAGATTCTCTAATGTTTTTCGTTTTTGCTCATCCGGAACAATCATAGTAGCAGCCTGAATTCCTGCTAGGTTAAATGTTTTAGTTGGAGCAAAAAAAGTAATAATGTTATTTGGATCTTCAGCCACATTAAGCATAGGGATGTGCTTATTTGGTTCAAAAATAAGATCCGAGTGAATTTCATCTGACAAAACTAATACATTATATTGCTGACAAAGTGTAGCCATTCTTGCTAAGTCTTCTTTGCTCCATACTTTTCCTCCAGGATTATGTGGATTACACAAGATGAAAGCTTTTACATCATTCTTTAAACAATCTTCAAATGAAATCCAGTCCATCTCATAAGAATTATTCTTTTCTATTAACTGACTAGTGACCACTTCTCTACCTAAATTTGTAGGTACATTTGTAAATGGTGGGTATACAGGTGTATGAATAAGCACCTTATCCCCAACTTCAGTGAAGGCTTCAATAGCATCTGCTATTCCTGGAATAACTCCTTGGCGAAACAAAATCCATTCATTTTTTATAGCAAGCTGATGCTTATCTGCCACCCATTTAGAAAGGGATGATTTTGTTTCTTCAGGAGCCATAGAATAACCAAACACTGGATGCTCCATACGTTTTTGTAGCGCATCGATAATAACAGACGGAATGGCAAAATCCATATCTGCTACCCACATAGGAAGTACTTCAGAAGCATCGTTAATAGAATATACTTCCTCTAACATATCCCATTTTGCTGAATATGTATTGCGTCGATTAAAAACAGTAGAAAAAATAGACAAAGTAATTTCCCCTTTTAATTTGTATTTATTATGTTATTATAACCCTATCTAATAAAAATTAGTAAGGTGAAAATAAATGGACACAATTGAGATGAATAGAAGAGCAGTTTGGACATTACAACAATGGGATCCATTCAACATTGGAGAAAATGCCTATGAAACAGAGACTGCAGATGTAGTCGCATATTTGCAAGATATTGATCATCCATCTGAATTGGCAAAAAAAATTCAGGAAGTTTACGAACATTCTTTTGAAGAATGGATTCCATTAGAAAAATGCGTCGATATATCTTACAAGCTGATCGCGTTAAAGTATGAAATGAAATGTATTATATAAAAATGAAAAAGCTTTCGGTTTTTATTCCGAAAGCTTTTTTCATGTAATGGTTTAAACCTCTTGTAGACCATCTAACAAGTTAGAAGCTGGAACTTCAAGTGCATTAGACAATTTCAAGATTGTTTGAACTGATGGAGTTTCTACACCCGACTCGTAAGCTTCAAGTTTTCCAGTGCCAATTCTTGTTTTTAATGCAAGAGTTTCTAACGTAATATTACGCTCTTCTCTTAATTGACGTAATTGCTCATGTATATCTTTCTTCATGATTCCATCCACCCCTGTCTTAATTATTTTATTATTATAACACAACTTTTCTTTGAATTTTTGATATAAATGTCAGAAAAAGTACAATTTTTACATTAATAACTACATGGTACCTTGGATAAAAACGAGTAGTATTGGCATCCGAACTGCAAAATGTACAATAACAACAAGAATTCAAAAGAAATCATTCGGTCTAAACTCTAGGAATTCCGACTAATAAGATAAATAATCCATTTTCCTAGGCATCCCGTTTCCTTCTATCATATTTATACTTCATGCCAATTGATACTATTTCTCCAATTTTAAATCCAAAATGATTTCGGATTATCCCGATAATCCCTCCTTTTATAAAAGTTTAAAAATAAGTTGTGAAACAAACTTGAACAATCATTCGTATCATCAATAGAACACAAAAGAAAGAGGGAGGACTATGTCAGAGCTTGAGTTAATAGAACGAGCACAACAAGGGGACAAAGCGGCATATACAGAACTCATACATATTCATCACAGAACCGTTGAAAAGTTTGCATTTCAATGTGGCGTTCGGGTCCATGATATTCCAGATGTAACTCAAGAAGTATTTGTTAAGCTTTATCGATTTTTACATCAATTTCAGCGTGACCGATTTACGACTTGGTTATACAAAATCACATTAAATACCGCCAGAGATTTTTACAGAAAAGAAACAAAAGAAAAAGAAAAAGGACAAAAGTTTAACGTAGAAATAAAAGGAAATTATACGACCAAATCAGCAGAAGATCGAGTTTTAGTATTTGAAGAAGACCGAGAACTACATAATGCAATTCAATCACTGGATGAAAAATATCGCCATCCTATTATTATGTTTTACTTTCATGAATTATCGTACGAACAAATTGCAGAAGTATTAAATGCACCATTATCGACGATAAAAATCCGGCTAATGAGAGCAAAGGCATTATTAAAATCGGCATTACAATTGAATGGAGGAGTTAAACATGGACGATAAACAATTAGAAGAACGCCTAAACCTTTTAAAATCCTCCTATGATCGATTGCCTTCATCTGTAGATACTGATGAAATTCTCAAAAAAATTGAAAATGGAAATAATGTTGCTCCAATAGTAAAGAAAAATAAAGGCTCTAAACGGCAGCGAATCACGGTGTGGGCAGTGAGTGTAGCGAGTGTGTTATTAATTGGAGTGCTAGGAACAACTTTTTTAGAAGATCAAAAAAATACAACCATAAGTGATCAGGAACTTAATGAGGATGATATTACAAAGCTGGAAAAGCAATATGAAAAGGAACGATTAAAACGCAGGCAAATGCTCCAATTGGATGAAGCAGATTTTGCAACCATAGAATTTGTTCATTATGCAGATAATATCTTCTCCGCACAAATAAGTCCAGGTACATTGGAAGGTAAAAATGATGATATATCTATGAAAGACGGATATGAATTTGCTATTGAAGGGCTAAAACTACCGTCTGAAATGGTTGAAGAAACGATTAAAAAAGGAAAACTCAATACAGTTCAAAGTATAGTTTTTATTGAAGATTTTATAGCGAAATCAGAGCATCTCATTAATTTATATAACCAACTACTTTATGAACAAGAAGCAGCTATTAAGACAGCAAAACACGAAGGAAAGCTAAGTGAGCATGTTCTGATTGCGAATCGTTATAATATGCCCAAAGAAATACAAAGCATGATTGAAGTATTACCTAAGCAAGGTTTGAAATTGGCGGTTAATGCAGAAGGAACAGCATTTCAAATTGTACCTGATTGGTCATTGTTCACAAGAGACCTTTTCACAGTATTAGATGAAAATGAGTCACGCTATTTATCTCTATATAGTTCTATTCCAGGATATGGAATAGCCAATTTATTGGAGGAACAGGATTTCTCTGTCTTAGGTTATTATTTAGAGGAAATAGAATTTACTCTATTAAATTCAATGGAAGATACTGTTATGCATTCTCGCTTTGAAAATTACTACTTTGATCTTGCACAGGTGATTCTTTTTCCATCAGACCTAAACGAGATATTTAATGGAAATAATGAAATTAATATGGATACACGAATGGCTTGGGAATCCCTTGTTAATATCCCGGGAGTATCTCCAATTGCTACTCTGATGAAGCCCATAGTCGCATCTATGAATACAAGTGATTGGACATACAATGAGACCTATAAACTTTTAGACATAGAGCAGTTAAGAGATTATTACCTGCTTGCTTTAGATGGCGAGCTTGAAATTACTAAATTAGATTGGTTATCTATATTGCCAGACGGAGAAGAGAGAAGCTCGGAAACACCATACGCTTTTTATAGTGCTTATGAATTATATAAAAAATTCAACGAAAACTTTGATCCTTTAGTACTTCATGGAGTTGGACCAATAGATATCATTCTCTTGTATCATTATGCAGATGGTGAGAACAACAGAGAAATGATGTGGGAGTTAATGAGTAGTACATTTAAAAATGAGCATGATAAAGAAGATTTCTTAAACAATCCAACTCTAAAGAATATTATCCGTGAGAGTTCTAAAAATCTTTATTTTAATAAAGATCATTTATTCCAGGGTGATAAATATTTAAAGACTTATATCGGGCAGGAAAAAGGAGATCAGGTTAGCTACGACTTACTTCTCCATCTTGAAAGTGATGACATATGGAGAATTCAAGGGGTAGAAGACAGTAATTCAACTCTAGTGGACGACAATTTTGTCCAACAGGTACATGCATTATATAAATTATTCGCTGGAACACACGATCAAACAGTATTAAAAGAGGCTACACCTGAGGAAATTGTTGGGTTGTATTATTACTCAGCTCAACTAAAGGATTACGAAACACAATACGAACTGTATATTAAAGATGATACGCGCCTTCAAATTCCAAAAGATGAATACATGAGCGGAGAGCATCAGGATATAGTCGATATTAGGCTAGAATTTACAGCTATGAAATATGCTTTATTCTCGGAAGGATATGGGGTAGTAACATTAAATAAACATCCCGATCCACGCAAGTCTAAAGATGATACAGTTATTAGCTTCCAACTTATTCAAACGGAAAATGGGTGGAGACCTCCTTTTATGCCTATACAGTGATTTTTGCCGTCATACTTCCTACTATGTTATAATTTAACATGACTATAACGTATATAAGAAAGTAGGAACAAAATTATGACTCAAAATTATAAGGTAGGAGATGTTGTCACGGGTAAAGTTACAGGGATTCAGCCATACGGTGCCTTCGTAAGCTTAGATGAGCAGACACAAGGGCTAGTGCATATTTCAGAAATAACATATGGATATGTAAAAGAAGTGGAAGAATTTTTAACTGTAGGGCAAGAGGTAGAGGTGAAAATTCTAGAGATTGACGATGAAGCTGGGAAAATTAGCTTATCGATGCGAGAGCTCCAAGAAAAACCAACGCTACCGAAACGTGATGATAGACCTCGGAAATCACTTCAAGATCGCGTAGATGAGCATGACGAGGAAGGTTTTAATACATTGAAAGAAAAATTAGCCGATTGGATTAAACAATCCGCACTATAAAAGGAATTCTACAGTGAAGTAAGTCACTGTAGAATTCCTTTTTGTCTTATATTTAGTACTGCAGTTTTTTTACAATGATACTGCTGATTTCCGTTACAGGTGGACGCTTTCCGCGGGGGTTGCCTCAGCCTCCTCGCAACGTTGTTCGGATCAAACTTTTAATATGTTTTTATGAGATCTATTCAGTTATATTTTTTACTTCTTCATCTTCCGTATTCGGTACTGCAAATTCTGACGGCTCATTCCTAATGCTTCAGCAGCCTTTGTAATATTGCCATCGAATTTATCTAAAGCTTTTTGTAAATAATACATTTCTGCAGATCGTAAATACTCGTCCAGAGGAACCAATTCTTTGTCAGAAGTAATAACAAAATCCTCTGCTTTCCTTGAAGTCTCATTAAAATCTTGAACCTTCAGCTTGAAATGGAGAGGCAGCATATCAAACTTCAATACTTGCTCAGTAGTTACCATTGAGCTTATCTCATCCAACAGTAGTTCCAATTCCTTTAGATTGCCTGGCCATTCATACATTAAAAAAGCTTGAACAACATCTTCATCAATTTCTTTAATGGTGGAGCCATAGCGATTTAAATATCGATTAAAGTAATCATACATAAAAGGTAAAATATCCTCAGTTCGTTTGCGTAGTGGAGGAATACTTATTGATATTTGGGCGAAATAATAATATAGCTCCTTATTTAACTTGTTAGAAGCTATAAGATCAACTGGATCCTCACCGATGCTTGCAATATATAAATTTTGTCGTGCTTCATTTGAAGAAAGTATTTGCAACAGTTCAATTTGTAAATCGAGGGATAATAAATCAATTCTTTCACAAAATATTGTACAGTTCGAGATATCTGCTAGTTCTTTTTGGAATTTATTTATTAATAAACTATCTGAGCTATGACAAAAGAGAGAAATGAACTGTTTATTTGCTGGTGAAAGTTGGTTGTGAATACCTTCAGCTATTAAATCCTTGCCAGTACCAGCTTCTCCTACTAAGAGGATGGGCATTCGTGCATGTGCAGCTTTTATAGAACGCTCCAATACTTCCTGCATATCCGTCGAAACAGCTGTAATACTAGAAAGGGTGATTGCTTCGTTGTACCGCTTTAAAGGCTGGAAAATCAGTCTTTCTAGTGCAGTTATATCTCTAGAAAATTCAACTGCCCCAATTAATTTTTCATCAAGGCATACAGGGTATGTATCATTAATAGTAGTTATTTCTTGTCCATTTCGATTCCAGTATGTCTGTTTAGCACGTAAAACTGGTTCTCCGCTATTTAAAACTTTTAGCAATGTACTTTCTTGTTGTTCGAATTGGAAAAGCTCAAAGATGGAACGGTCGACAACATCCGTTAAATTTAAACCCTCAATTTCTTTCATTTTTTCGTTGTAAATAATTGTTTTGCCGGTTAAGTCAACAGCATGAATACCAACGGCTACTTGCTCAGTAGCAAATTTATAAAACGGTAGGTAATCTTTTATTTGTTCGTCCAAATGGCTCACCTCAAAAAAATATTTCACATTTTAGAATTTTTTACTTGAAAAACGCAACGATCTTTTGCATTATTATATATGTAAACTAAAAGAAACTGCAAATTTTTTTTGCGCTCAAATCAAAGGAGGATTTACATTTGATACCTTACAAACATGAACCATTCACAGATTTTTCGAAAGAAGAAAATAAAAAAGCGATTCAAGAAGGCTACAAA